>NC_017219.1:0-314328 GCF_000269965.1 Bifidobacterium longum subsp. infantis ATCC 15697 = JCM 1222 = DSM 20088 | reverse complement strand
AGTTGCCGTTCACGGCTCCGCTCTGCTGCTGCACGATGGCGGCGAGGAAGTCCCGATTGGTGGCGGTCTTCTTGAGGCGCGGCACCAGCGTCTGGTAGGCCTGCTCGGGCTCCATGCCTCCCAGCAGACGACGCAGACGGTAGATGACCGGCAGTTCCTGCGGATTGGTGATGAGCTCCTCGCGGCGGGTGCCGGAAGCGTTGATGTCGATGGCCGGGAACAGTCGTTTGTCCGCCAGCTCGCGGGACAGGCGCAGCTCCATGTTGCCGGTGCCCTTGAACTCCTCGAAAATCACCTCATCCATCTTGGAGCCGGTCTCGACCAGCGCGGAGGAGATGATGGTCAGGGAACCGCCGTTCTCGATGTTGCGGGCGGCGCCGAAGAACTTCTTCGGCGGGTAGAGGGCCTGCGCGTCCACACCACCGGACAGGATGCGGCCGGAGGCAGGGGCTGCGATGTTGTAAGCGCGAGCCAGTCGGGTCATGGAATCGAGCAGTACGACCACGTCCTGGCCGAGCTCCACAAGACGCTTGGCGCGTTCGATGGCCAGTTCGGCAACCGTGGTGTGATCGGAGGCCGGACGGTCGAAGGTGGAGGAAATGACCTCGCCCTGGACCGTGCGCTCCATATCGGTGACCTCTTCGGGGCGCTCGTCCACGAGCACCACCATAAGGTGGACCTCGGGGTTGTTGGCGGCGATGGAGTTGGCGATGTTCTGCAGGGTGATGGTCTTACCGGCCTTCGGCGGGGAGACAATCAGACCACGCTGGCCCTTGCCGATCGGGGAAACGATGTCCATGATACGGCCGGTGAGCTTGTTCGGGGCGGTCTCCTGCTTCAAACGCTCCTGCGGGTACAGCGGCGTGAGCTTGGAGAACTGCGGACGGTTGAGCGCTTCTTCAACGCTTTGGCCGTTGATGGAATCGATGGCCTGCAGCGGCACGAACTTCTGGCGCTGGTTGCGACGGTCGCCTTCGCGCGGGGCGCGAATCGAACCATGGACGGCATCGCCCTTGCGCAGACCGTACTTCTTGACCTGGCCCATGGAAACGTACACGTCGTTCGGGCCTGGCAGGTAGCCGGAAGTGCGCACAAAAGCGTAGGAGTCGAGCACGTCGACGATGCCGGCCACCGGCACCAGATCCTCCTGCGGCTCTTCGCGGCGGCTATCACGGTCATTGCGATCGCTACGATTATCGCGATCATCATAGCGACGATCATCATCGGCGTTGTCGCGATCACGGCCACGCATGCGGCGGTTACGGCAATCGTTGCGATCATTACGGTTATCGCGATCGTTACGATCGCTACGGTCGCGGCGGTTACGACGCACAAACTCGTGATCGTCGTTTTGCTCGCCGTCTTCGGCCGTTTCCTCGTGCTTCTGCGTGGGCAGCGTGGCCAGGATATCGTCGAGGTCACGCACGGTTTCTTCGCTGTTTTCCGCAGTGCGACGGCGGCGGCGAGGCTGCTCGTCCTCATCATCACGGACTCGGCGAATCAGAGGAACTTCCACGTCCTCATGGCGCTCGCGGCGACGCTCGGTAGGCGCTGCATCTCCCAAATCGAGCGTGGCCAGCAGATCGCCGGCCTCATCGGCCTTCTTGCGCGGCTTGCGGCGAGCGAAATCGGACTGGTCGTCATCGCGACGACGACGGGCCGCACGCGGTTCGAATGCGGCATCATCGGCGGCCTTACGACGGGTGCGTCGCGGTTCGGTCTCGTCCTTCTTGGCATCGTCGGCCACGGGAAGCGGCAAATCGAGCTGCGGTTCCGTGGCAGCCGGAGCTGGAGCCAGCGACTGGGTGGCCGCGTCAGCATTGTCTGTGGTGCTGGCCTCAGCGGCATCGGGCTGCGGAGCCTTGACGACCTTGGCGGTTTTGGCGGCCTTGGGGGCGCGCACGGTCACACCGGCCGGCGGCTCTCCACCATTGCGCGCCGCCTGCAGGGTGGCGCGCAGCTCGGGCTTGCGCATGGTCGACGTGCCGCGCAGGCCCATCTGTTTAGCGAGCTCTTTGAGCTCAGGCAGCTTCATATCCTCAAGATTCTGGCTATTTGCCACTGGTTGCCCTTTCCATACCGAACAGGCCCATGCCTATCCAGGCGTTAAGAGTGATTATTGCGGTCGCACCGCTCATGAATGTTCGCTGCGTCTCTGAGTCTTCGCGAACTTCGTTTACTGTACAACGCCAACTCGACCAACGCAAAACGGCCCGCCGAAAACCAAAAAAAACTCCCTCTGTGACGAGGGAGCTCAACAAGGTTTACTCACTTTTTTTCGTGGTAGGACTTTTCGGTGTTGACGGACCACACGTTCTTCTTGGACGTCTTGCCGGTCTTGATGTTGCCGACGGCCTCCATGGCGGTGGCCATGGAGTGGTCCATGTTGTTGTAGCGGTGCTGGCCGTTACGGCCCACGCAGTACAGGTTGCCGAAGCCGTCGAGGTACTCGATGAGCTCGTCCATGTGCTCATAGGTGTCGAAGTAGGCGGGGTACGCCTTCCTGACGCGCTCACGATGGGAGTCGATGACCTCGTCCGGACCGTTGATCACACGCATGCGGGTGAGCTCGGAGATCGCGAACTTGGTGACGTCCTCCTCGCTCATGTTCCAGAACGAGTCGCCCTCCTCGCAGAAGTACTCGAGGCCGACCCAGACGGTGTCGTCCACGTCCTTGACCAGATACGGGCTCCAGTTGTTGAAGATCTGCAGACGGCCGACCTTGTAGCCCGGGTCCTGCACGTAGATCCAGCAGTCCGGCACGATCGGCGGATTGCCGAGGGTGGGGATGTTGGTGGTGTTCTTGAGCTTCAGGTGCTTGACCAGCAGGCCCACGGTCACGAAGTCGCGGTACGGCAGGCCGTTGGCCACCTCGGTCATATCGGCCGGGGCGGGCTTGGAATCAGCGGCCTCGGGATCGTCGCCGGCCGCGTCGATGGCGTTGACCAGGTCCTTGACCGGCATCGAGGAGATGAACTGGTCGCCGGAAAGCTCGGTGCGGTTGCCCTCGGAATCCTCGTACACCACGGAAGACACGGCACCATCGGTCTGGCGGACCTCGACCACCCTGGCGTCGGTCAGCACCTTGACGCCGGCGGCCTCGCAATTGGACTCGACGGTCTCCCACAGCTGGCCGGGACCGTACTTCGGATACCAGAACTCCTCGATCAGCGAGGTCTCGACCTCCGCGTTGGAGCGCTTCCTAGGGCTAAGCTTCTGGAAGGCGTTCTTGAGCACGCCCATGATGGACAGGCCCTTGACGCGCTGGGCACCCCAGTCGGCGGAGATCTGGGAGGGGTGGCGGCCCCACAGCTTCTCCGTGTAGCCCTCGAAGAACATCGAATACAGCTTGCGGCCGAAACGGTTGATGTAGAAGTTCTCCAGGTTGTCTTCCGGCAGCTTGTGGAACATGGACTTCAGGTAGCTGAAACCGGCCACCATGGTGAGCTTGAAGCCCATGGCCTTCAACGTGTTGGGGCTCAGCGAAATCGGGTAATCGAAGAAGTGGCGGTTCCAGAAGATACGGGACACGCGGTGGCGCTTGAGCATCACCTTGTCCTCCGTCTCCGGATCGGGGCCTCCCGGCTCCATGTCGTGGTCGCGGCCGAGCTTCTTGTCATCATAGGAGGGTGCGCCCTGCAACGGCAGAACGGTCTTCCACCAATCCATGATGCGTTCGTCTTTGGAGAAGAAACGGTGGCCGCCGATATCCATGCGGTTGCCGTTGTGCTTCACGGTGCGCGAGATACCGCCGAATTCGCGGGTCGCTTCCAGCACGGTCACGTCATAGTTTTCCGCGCCGCCGTCCTTGACGAGTTCCCATGCGGCGGTCAGTCCAGCCGGACCGCCGCCGATAATCACCACGGATTGCTTTTGCGTCACTTTGAGGTCTCCTTATAAAACAAGATCTCAAGCAGTCTACCCGAAGGTAGGGAAGACGATGCTTGCAATCGTGCATGGTCCCGGCGTGCGGCTTTGTCGCGCGAAGGTTCGACCCGTGCCCTACATGCGGCTTTCATTCGCGCCGAATAGGCGGCGCCGTCCTTCACTTCATGTGGAAGACGGCGCCGGATGATTATGAGCGGACAGTCGGCATCAGCGACGCATACGCCACACATTCAGCGAGACGCCGATCAGCATCAATCCGACCGTCAGCACGACAAACACCGTGACCGAACTTCCGGTACGTGCCAGTGACGTCGGACGGGCATTCGTGGTGGATGATGCCTGACCGGCAGCGGTTCCCTTGCCGGCGGCATGCGTCGCCGCATCGGAATCAGTCGCGGGCTTGCCGGATGGCTGCGGCGACGGGGTCGCATCGGCCTGTTCCGCGATGCGGGCATCCTGACCGAGCGTCTTATGATCGGCGGCCAGGCAGCTTTTCAGTTCGGTCAGCTTGTACCATGTCGAACCATCGGCGACCGGCGTGCATTCGGAACGGAACGGAACCTCGTTCTCGTTGTACAACATGCGCACGATGGGCGTGTACCGTTGTCCGGTGGCGGGGTCCTCACCCTTCCTGGCGTACACATCCCATTGCACATTCGCGGCCATCGGCGTCACCGATTCGCCACGCCACTCATTGTTGCCGTAAGTGTACACGTCCGTGGTGGAGGCCGGTGCCTGCTGCGTGGAGCCCGGCAATCCCAGCAATGCGGCAAACGGCATCATGGTTTCCGCATGGGCGAACCGGAACGTCGCCACAGTGGATCCTCCGTTCACCCGCGCATCAATGGTATTGAGGAAATCATCCAACAGAGGCTGCGCGATGGAATAGGTCTCGTTCTGACCGGCGTAGCTCGGCCCCTTCTCATAAAAGTCCTCGGCATCAAGCGCCCATGCGAACATTCTGGCATCATCCGCATATGCTCCCTGGAAATACTGGTCGAAGGCGAAGGTGTGGTCACCGGTGTTCTCATTGTGCATGTCGGCGGCGATGATGTACAGGTTGTACAAATCCATCGCGGCGTCATACTCACTCTTGATCTTCTTGGAGACTTCGCCGCATGCGTCGGGATCTTTGGACGCATCGGCACCTGGCGCGCAGTTCTTGCCGCCTTTCTTGGTGCCGTCCGTGGTGTTGTACCACTTATATTCGCCATTCTCGAGTTTGGCGAGGAATTCTTCGGTGAAAATCTGGGACAACAGGTCATGTGAGGCCCGTTTGACGTCGACGTTGTCACCTATGGTCTTCTCAGCACCGGCGATGGTCGCATCATTGGCAACGAAATTCTGGTAGTTGTTCGCGATGTCGTATGCCTTGGTACCCGGCACCTTGCTTGTGCCATCGGGATTCTGCACCTTGTGGAAGTACAGGGTGTCGGGATTCTTCTGGAAATCCTTGCCATTGCCGGAATCGGCGGGATTCGTCGGCGCGCTGACATTGCCGATGAGCCTGCCTCCCGAAGCCTCGTTGAAACCTTTCTCGAAGTTCTCGCCGGACTCAGTGGCGCGCGCTTCGCCGGAGGACTGGTAGGCAATCGTCCCGCCATCCGCTGCGGCCTGATCGAACAGCGACCGATTACGCTGGTACGCACGTTCTCCGATACCGTAATGCTGCTGTGCGCCCTGACCGGTCAGCATGCCATAGCCGTTCTCGACATTGGCCGCGGTGATGCCGCTCAGGTTTTTCACGAACTCGGCTTTGATGGCCTCCGACTTGAACCCGCCATCCCGAGCGGCGGTCTCGGCCATCCTCATCAGCAACGCATCGTACTTGTAGCTGGACAGGCCACGTGATCCGTGACGGGCCATGCTTTCGGTATAAATCGGTCCGTATCCTTTCGGAGCCTTGCTATAGGACGACGCGGTCGCGTCATTCGGGGCCACATACGGCTGTTTGCTGCTGTAGTACCGGCCGTCGGCCTCCATAGCCTGAGCCGGCCGGATTGTTCCCGGCAACAACATGGCAGACGCGGCGAGGCATGCGACGGAACCGACTATCCTCTTCATCACTCGTGTTGACATCGATTATTCACTCTCATCTCATCAACGAAAAAAGACGGGCCCGTGACCCGAGCGCGCCATGAGTATGGTATGAGCATGAATCGAACACGACACACGTATCAAGTGACGTCCCGGCAAACCGTGGTCGCATAATCGGTGAATAGGCGACTGTCGTGGCGCGACACCGGATCAGTGGATGTCGTCGGGAATGTCGATATCGGTTTTCTGGACTTCTTCGACGTTCACGTCCTTGAACGTCACGATGCGCACGGACTTGACGAAACGGCTGGAACGGTAGACATCCCATACCCATGCGTCAGTCAGCTGCACATCGAAATACACGTCCTGGCCAGCGGAACGCACGTTGAAATCGACCTTATTCGCCAAGTAGAAGCGACGCTCAGTCTCCACCACATAGGTGAACAGCTTGATGACGTCACGGTATTCCCTATACAGCGCGAGTTCGGCGTCGGTTTCGTAATTGTCGAGATCCTCGGCACTCATGCTTGTTTACTCACTCACTTTCCGTATCGCGTTTGCGGCCGCGGCCCAGCGTACGCCACCATGCTTCCTTTGAGGGCTTGCGTTCTGCCTGATCGTACGGCCAGTTGCTTTCCTCTTCGAGACTGTGGCGCGCGTTCTTCTGCGTATCGTCGTGGTGCCCGGCCTGTGGCTCGACTGGCTGTGCGGCCGCCGGCGTCTGGGCCTGAGACTGCACGTCACTCGTCGTGACGGCGGCTGCCTCACCACGCTGTGCCGGCTCGGGTTCCGGCTTGTTCTGCTGGATGGCGATGGAATGCTCGCGCGCGGACAGCGCCTCCTTGACACCCGGATTGTCCTCAATCAAGTGCATGCCAAAAGCGTCAAGCGAACGAATCGGATCGTACTCGTCGACCAACGTGTCCATGACGATAAGGTCCTGATATTTGTTGTTTTCGACATCCCACAACGCGTCGCGCGAGGTGCCGGACGGCACGAATCCGAGCGACTGGTAGACCGAAATCGAACGGCTGTTCTTTTCCGGCACGCTCACCCAGATGCGGTGCATGCCCAGGCCGGCCGGTTCGGGCGCAAAGCCGTAAGTCATCACACGCGGCATGGCGTCACGGGAGTAGCCGCGGCCACGGTATTCACGGCCCAAGATGATCTGGATGCGGGCGGACTTGGACCAGCCGTCGATGTCGATAAGGAAAATCATGCCGATGACGTTATCGGTGCTGGCCGCATCGAGCTGACCGTCATCGTCATGGTCGGCGTCAGTCAATACAGCCCATGCGATGGTGCGGCGAGATTCCGGGTCGCCCACGCCGGATTCGGCGGGCGCCTGACCGGCTTCCCAGGCTTGGGAGCGGCGGACCCACGTGTGTACAATGGCGCGTTCGGTGACCGCATCCTTGCCGGTGATCTTGGATGCGCCATAGAAGGCATCTAGTTCATCCAAACGAGGCAGGTCCTCGGCGGTGGCGGGGCGCAGGTGCACCATTTCGCCACGAATTGGCGGAATGACGATGCTCTGTGGCAGATCGCGCTTCAGTTGCACTTCGGTAGCCATGCTCAGCGTCTCGTTGGTTGTGGTCATCGGTATACATCCCCCGGTTCGGCTTGTTTCGGCTCACGGTCCAGTGCCGAGCATATCTTACTCGACTGGGTGAACGCTGGAAATGCTCTGAGTCGACTTTCTTACAGAATCAATAAAGGCTCCCGCTGGCGGGAGCTGTCAAACGAATTTGAACTGGAGGATTTCCCTACAAATAAGTGCTCCCACTGGCGGGAGCTGTCCGCGAAGCGGACTGAGGGTGGTCATCCGACCATGGCGACTACCCTCAGTCTTACTCCGTTCGACAGCTCCCGCCAGCGGGAGCCAGTGAATCTAATCAGCCCTTGATCTTGCCCATGACGACCTTGGTGACGGCCTTGGCGTCGGCTTGGCCGCGTGTGGCCTTCATCACGGCGCCGATGATCACGCCCATCGGCTTCATGTTGCCGCTCTTGAGCTTCTCGACGACATCCGGGTTCGCCTCGAACGCCGCGTCGACGGCCGCCTCGATGGCACCGTTGTCTTCGACGATCTTGTAGTCGTGCTTCTTGACGACCTCATCCGGGGTGCCTTCGCCCTTCAGCACGCCTTCGACGGTCTGCTTGGCGAGCTTGTCGTTGAGCTTGCCGGAGGCGATGAGCTTCTCGACTTCGGCCACGTCGGCCGGGGTGATCGGCAGCTCTTCGAGGGACACACCCTTGGCGTTGGCTTCGCGGGAAAGCTCGCCCAGCCACCACTTGCGCGCACCGGCCGCCTTGGCACCGGCCTTGACGGTTTCCTCAATCAGGTCGAGGGCGTCGGCGTTGAGGATGTCGCGCATCTGCAGATCACTCAGGCCCCACTCGGACTTGAGGCGGTTGCGGCGCTCGCGCGGCATTTCCGGCATCTGGGCCTTCATCTCCTCGATGTGCTCCTTGGTGATGTGGAGCATGACGAGGTCGGGGTCCGGGAAGTAGCGGTAGTCGTCGGCATCGGACTTCAGACGGCCGCCAGCGGTGGTCTGCGTAGCCTCATCCCAGTGGCGGGTCTCCTGCAGAATCTCCTTGCCGTCGTCCAGACGAGCGGCCTGACGGCGAATCTCGTACTGGATGGTCTTCTCGATGCCGCGGAACGAGTTCACGTTCTTGGTCTCGGAACGGGTGCCGTAGGGGGCATCCGGGCTTGGACGCAGCGAGACGTTCACGTCGGCGCGCATGTTGCCCTGCTCCATACGAGCGTGGGAGATGTTCAGCGCACGCACGATGTCGCGGATGGCGCGCACATAGGCACCGGCGATTTCGGGAGCGCGGTCGCCCGCACCCTCGATCGGCTTGGTGACGATCTCGATCAGCGGCACACCGGCGCGGTTGTAGTCGACCAGCGAGTGGTCGGCGCCTTCGATACGGCCGTCGGCACCACCCACGTGGGTGTTCTTGCCGGCGTCGTCTTCGATGTGGGCGCGCTCGATCGGCACACGGAACACAGTGCCGTCTTCCAGCTCGACGTCCAGGTAGCCATTGCCGTTGGTGGGCTTGTCGTACTGCGAGATCTGATAGTCGCGCGGCATGTCCGGGTAGAAGTAGTTCTTGCGGGCGAACTGGCTCCACTCGGCGATTTCGCAGTGCAGGGCGAGACCCAGTTTGATGGCGTAATCGACCGCGGTCTTGTTGATCACCGGCAGACTGCCCGGCAGGCCGAGGCTCACCGGAGTCAGTTCGGTGTTCGGCTCGCCGCCGAACTCGATGTGGGCCGGGCAGAACAGCTTGGTGTTCGTGGACAGCTCCACGTGGGTTTCCAGACCGAAGACCACATCGTACTTCTTGGTGGCATCGGCGTACTTCATCAGTTTTTCAGCCATGATGTTGTTTCTTTCCTTCCGATGCTCACTTGCCCAGACCGTCAAGCCATGGGGTCTTGAGGTCGTTCCAGATCGGGCCGTTCCAGCCGTCCTCCAGCGCTGCTTCGAGGGCCGCAGCCGGCTTGTACATGACTTCGTCGCGCTGCTGCGGGGCGATGAACTGGAAGCCGACGGGCAGGCCGTCGTCGGACAGGCCGGCCGGGATGGACATGGCGGGCATGCCGGCGAGGTTGGCCGGAATCGTGGCGATGTCGTTGACGTACATGGCCAGCGGATCGTCCATCTTCTCGCCGAACTTGAAGGCGGTGGACGGGCTGGTGGGCGAGATCAGCACATCGACCTGTTCGAAGGCCTTCTTGAAGTCCTCGATGATGAGCGTGCGGACCTTTTGAGCCGAGCCGTACCAGGCGTCATAGTAGCCGGCGGACAGGGCGTAGGTGCCGAGGATGATGCGGCGCTTGACCTCGTCGCCGAAGCCGGCCTCACGGGTGTAGGCCATCATGTTGGCGGCGGTCTGGGGCACGCCGGCCGGCGGCATGACGCGCAGACCGTAGCGCATGCCATCGTAACGGGCCAGGTTGGAGCTGACCTCGGACGGCATGATGATGTAGTAGGCGCCCAGCGAGTATCCGATGTGCGGGCAGGAGACCTCAACGACTTCGGCGCCCATGTCCTTGAGCTTGTCGACGGCCTCGCCGAAACGGGCCTCGACGCCGGGCTGGAAGCCCTCGCCGCCGAGTTCCTTGATGAGGCCGACCTTCATGCCCTTCAGATCGCGCTTGGCGCCTTCGCGGGCGGCGGCGACCATCGGGCGCGGGCCTTCGGGGATGGAGGTGGAGTCACGCTTGTCGTGGCCACCGATGATCTCCTGCAGCAGTGCGGAGTCGAGCACGGTGCGGGAGACCGGGCCGATCTGGTCGAGCGAGGAGGCCATGGCGATGGCTCCGAAACGGGAGACGCCGCCGTAGGTGGGTTTGACGCCCACGGTGCCGGTCAGGGCGCCGGGCTGGCGAATCGAGCCACCGGTGTCGGTGCCGAGGGCGATCGGTGCTTCGAATGCGGCGACTGCGGAGGCGGAGCCGCCACCGGAACCGCCGGGCACGCGCTCGGTATCCCACGGGTTGTGGGTGGTCTGGTAGGCGGAGTGCTCGGTGGAGGAGCCTTGGGCGAATTCGTCGAGGTTGGTCTTGCCGAGAATCGGCATGCCGGCGGCCTTGAGCTTTTCGATGACGGTGGCGTCGTACGGCGGCACCCAGCCCTCGAGGATCTTGGAGGCGGCGGTGGTTTCGATGCCCTTGGTGACGATCATGTCCTTGATGGCGATCGGCACACCAGCCAGCTCAGGCAGGGCGGCCTTGTCTTCGGCGGACTTGGCGTCGAAGGCGTCGGCCTGCTCGAGAGCCACATCGCCGGAAACCTTCAGGAAGGCCTTGATAGACGGCTCAGCGGCTTCGATCACCTTGAGGTGGGCTTCGACGAGCTCACGGGAGGTGACGTCGCCCTTCTTGATGGCAGCGGCCTGCTCGGCAGCAGACAGTTTGACAAGAGTTGCGGTTTCGTTGCTCATCGATTACTCCTCGCTTCCCAGGATTCGCGGTGCCACGAACATGCCGGCCTCGGTCTTCGGGCCACCGGCGAGCGCCTCTTCCTGCGTGAGCGGGGTTTCGGCGACGTCCGGGCGCAGGTAGGCTTCCAGCGGAACCGGGTTGGCGGTCGGCGGCACATCGTCGGAGGCGACTTCCTGGACCTTGTTGATGGAGTCTGCGATGACGTTCAGTTCGCCCTGCAGACGGGTGATTTCCTCATCGGTGAGCGCGATTCGGGCCAGATCGCCCAAATGCACGATTTCTTCGCGTGAAAATGTTGGCATGGCCATAACTATATGAGCCGTATGTGACACGCAGTTGTCGGGAAGCCTCATTTTCCCGCCTACTGGAGCCCTTCAGCGAATCAGAAGCTCAAGCCGGTCGAGCATTTGCCCCGCTGCTGGCTTCTTCGGCGGGGCAAAACCGTTGCCGGACCGCAAGTTCACCTTACTGAGACGACTCGCAGCAGAGCAAAACCGCGAGCTGACCGATGAAACGCCCCGCTCAGCCATCCCAGCAAAACAAAACCGCGGTCCAACCAATAAAACGCCCCGCTGAGACGCCCCGCAGCGAGGCAACGCCACGGCCCAACCGCAAATGTGCCCCACTGAAGTATCTGCATGGCCACCCTAATAAGCTCACAATGAGCCCAAACACACCTACATCGAACATATGAACGACAATCGCCCTGCGCACCTCGCCAGTTATCCACATTTTGCATACCCACCCAAAAGAATCCACATAATCAGTCCAATACGGTCAGATGCCTGATAATCAGGCAAAAACACACATCTAGGCACCGAAGCTAGAACCACATAACCCCAGACAGATAGACACCGTGTTCACCATTGGCATACCGTCGAATCATGAAACATCACAAAGCAGTGGACATACTCATCACGAAGGCTGAAGCAACGCAACAGTGCGCTTATGGAACAACCAAGGCACACCGCTCGGCACTGGCTCGGCGCGTGCAGGCGCGCGAACTCAAACGTGTATTCCCCAACATGTACGCCGCTTCGGAATACTGGGATTCGCTGCAACCCGACGAACGTATCAGACATATTGCACGAACTCTTCATAACAGACATCCGGATTGGGTGTTCGCCGGGGTCACGGCAGCGGCCATCCACGATTTTGAACACCAATGGCATCTTCATGCTGGCACCATCACTCTCGCCACAACATCACGAGGCCCCAACGCCAGCAGTGCAAAGGTCAAACGCATCTTCACGTCAAGCAGCACGCCAGAATATGCCAATGGACTCCCGGTGACCAGCAAAGCCAGAACGGTGGTGGATTGCGGGCTGTCCGTCGACTTCCGATTTGCACTGCCCATTATCGATTCGGCGCTGCGCAACGGCGTCGCCATCACGGACATTCTGAATGTGTGCAGCACTATGCGACGTGATTGCACGCCGATATTCCGCCTACTGCATTACGCCAATCCGGCGAGTGAGAATGGTGGCGAGTCACTTGGACGAGGCACCATCATCGCAGGCGGCCTATTAGCCCCAGAACTGCAACAAAACATCACCGACCCGCAAACCGGTGCTCTGTATCGCGTGGATTTCCTCTGGCGGCTACCTGAGAATCGGCTTATCGTGGGCGAATTCGATGGCTATGAAAAATATGTGAACCCGGATATGAATGACCGCAAGGGTGTTCGTGGTGCAGTTCAGGCGGAGAAAGAACGGGAGACGGCACTGTACCGGGCCAAAGTCGACACCATTGTCCGATTCACCTATGAGGAGGTGATGCAACAACATCCTTTACTCAATAAGCTGCGGGCAGCCGGCATACCTCATGCTGGAACAGTGATGGGAGCTGGTTAAGCGCAGTGAACCACGGTGGTCAAATCCATGGGGTCAGAGTCACCAGAACCATGGTCACTGCAGAACCGCCAAAGCCATAGCCATGACAAACTGCCAGGATCATGGCCGAACCGGCAGAACTGCCAAAGCAGTAACCCGCGTTATTTGATATCTGATATCCGCTTTTCCGGTGATGATGAGACCGCCGATCCATGCGGCGGCAGCCCAGGCGATGAGAATCAGGCCGGACTGCCACCATTCGGGAATCCAGTAGTCCGGTTTAACGGCTTCGGCCAGTGTGGACTGCGCGGAGCTGCTGATGCCTGCGGCGAGCAGGATGCCGACGATGCCGGCGGCAAATGCGAATTAATGCCGCGGCGATGGATTTGGTGGCGTAGATCATGCCTCTAATGTGGCCCATATTGGGCAGATGCGGCGGGATTGTCGGCGCATGGCTACACGCCTGATACGGCGTGTTGGGCAATCCATGCGTGCATGGCCACGGCCGCCGCAGCGCCTGCATTAATGGAGCGCACGGAACCGAATTGAGAGATGTAGACCACATCGTCGGCCAATGCGAGAGACTTGTCGCTCAATCCGGGGCCTTCTGCACCGAAGAGCAGCAGGCACCGCTTGGGGAAGGTATAGGCTTCCATCGGCACTGCGCCGGGAATAATGTCGAGGGCGATGACGCGGGCGGCTTGAAGCTCCTTGATGCGCGCATCACAAGCATCGATTTCGGCCAGCAGCTCATGAAGGTGCTTGTTGTTTCCATCCACAGCCACATCATGCGCATGGATGGCGGCGGCACCGGCCTTGGCTCGTTCATAGGCGATTTCACCGGCGATGCGATGATGCCAGCTTTCCACCAGTTCGGCGATGGAGGGGTGGTGTTCGACGTGCTGGTACAGTTCGGTCATCAACGCTCCCTTGCGATTCCACTTATGTGGACCGACAATGTGTACGCGCTTGGCCTGGAAGGCGTTGGCGGTGCGGACCATGGAACCGATGTTGAAATCGTGGGTCCAGTTTTCCACCGCAACTTCGAAGTCGTGACGCCCTCGAGCGTCAAGATCGGCCTTAATGGCAGCGACGGTCCAGTAGCGGTAACGGTCCAATACGTTGCGGCGGTCGCCGTCGTTCAACAGCACCGAGTCGAAACGACCGTCATAATTCGGAGAAGTCGGATCGTCAGGACGAGGCTCGCCGGGATGGGTCTCAGACCACGGCCCAAGGCCGATTTCACGGAATTCCGGTTCACCTGAAGCCTTGGCAGCCAAAGAAATCTGGTTGGGTGCGTGCAATCTTTCTCCTCGATAACGCTATTCACCGGTTCCTCTTAGTCAGCTTCGCTGCTCAGCCCGGCTGACTTTATGCGAGGGAAGTCAAAGGTGGATTTACCGCAGTTCGGATTCGTCGAAGACCTGGATGAAGGGGAGCGTTTGCTCGTCGCCGGTGGAGGGGTTGACCACATTGATGTCTTTGGCACCGCCACCGACCAGCGAGGCGATGGCCACGACCTTGGCACCCAACTGCTCCACTATGCCAAAGTCGAGGCTCAGCTCATTGCCGTTGCGCAGGGTGACCAGCGAGCTGGTCTGCACGTACGACTTTTCGGACAGCCAAGCATCCAACAGCACCACACGGCGGCCTTCGATGGAGGGGCCCTTGATGGACGGGTAGACGAAGTCCATCACGAATCCATCTAGGTCCTCGCCACGAGAGGAGGCGGCCTGGATCATGGCGGACACCATGGGCACAGATGCTGCGGTCAAGGCACCAACAGCATCGAAGTCATCAACCGAATAGCCCGCATCTTCCAAAGCGTCAATCAGCACATGGCCCATGACGGTGGCGGCATGGTGGTCGAAAGTCACCGCGGCAAGTTCGGAGAACGGACGGCCCACCACATGCTCCCTCAGCAAGGTGGCTAGCTGCTCACGCGGCTCCAGCATGGCAAAGTCATTATGGCTCTTCGCGACGGCGAGGTCCGGGGTACCAGTGGGGCGGAATCCAGATTCAGTCATGACTCCAGACTATCGCCTGAGGCAGTCAGATGAGTATCACCCTCATCGGCCGGCACCACTTCAGGGGCGGACAGTTCGCTCACATTGCCTTTATCTGATTCGATGATCGGTACTTCCTCGATGATCTTGGTCGGTTCGATTTTTTGCAGCTTGCGAGCGGTGGGCAACACACGGCGTTCCAAGCTGGACGCGAACTTGTTGTAGGCGCTGACCGTCTTAGTAATCTGGGTGCCCAATTTGATGGCATAATCACCCAACGTGGAGAACCGTTCGTACAGTTCTCGGGACAGATCGAACAGCTGCTTGGCGTCATCGGTGAGCGACTGCTGCTGCCAGGCATAGGCGACGGATTTCAGCACGGCCCACAGCGTGACCGGCGAGGTGAGCGCCACTTTGCGAGAGAACGCATCATCCATCAGTGTGGGATCGGCTTCGAGCGCGGCCTGCAATAGTGCCTCATTGGGGATGAAGGCCACCACAAAATCGGGTGCCACATCAAAGGCATTCCAATAGGCCTTTTCGCCGAGAGCACGTACATGCTCGCGCAACGCCTTGGCATGGGACCGCAGCAAATCATCGCGGCGGGCAATATCCTCGGGACTGGCGGTGTCCGGGATTTCGCAGGCACGCTGGTAATCGGCATAAGGCACTTTGGCATCAATCGGAATGGTCTTGCCTCCCGGCAGATGCACGATCATATCCGGGCGCAACGTACGCCCATCGGCATCCGTGACCACCACCTGGGTATCGAAATCGACATGTTCCAGCAATCCGGCGGATTCGACAATGTTCTTGAGCTGGGCCTCGCCCCACGCGCCACGCACCTTGTTATTGCGCAATGCGGCGGACAGGGAGCTGGTCTCCTTGTCCAAACGGGCCTGCTGGTCGTTGAGCCCCTTGAGTTGGGCTCCCAATGCGCCCATTTCCCTCTTGCGGCCCTCTTCGATCTGCGTGACCTTGTTCTGCAAGGTATCAAGATTTTTGGCCACTGGCGCAAGCGCCTCGAGCACCTTGCTCTGTTCTTTCAAACGCGCTTCCTGTTCAGCACGCTTGGCCTCGGCGTCCCGAGCATCCGCCTGACGCTTCCGTTCCGCCTCCGCAGCCGCACGCTCACGTTCCTGCTGAATGCGAACCTGCTCAGCCTGCTGCGCCTGGGCAAGTTGTGACTTGGCGAAAGCCAATTGCTGGTTCACGCCTTCAATCTGAGCCTGTGCGGCAGCATTGCGAGCACTGAGCTCAGCATTCTCGAATCGCGCATTCTCCAGCGAGGTCTTGGCCTCCTCCAGCTCCTCGCTTTTGACGCCTCGAGCCATCTCCTGACCCTTATGGCGCCCCAGCACGAAGCCGGCGAAGAGGCCAAGCCCTGCACCAACCACTAGCACGACGATGACGATAATCACGTTTCCTATTTGCTCAAACATGGTACCCAGTATGTCATCGATGGTGAATGACGGTAAATTTTTACCGAACTCGACGATTTCAAGCCGTTAAACGGACGCTCAGCAGCCCACATTGGACGCTTGGCCTTATCACAGTCGAGCATCAACCGTTATTATGCCGTGTCGTATCCGAGCGTCAGACGGCCTTTCATGATTTGCCAGCGCGCGTCATCATGCGGCAGAACTCGTCACGATTTGACGAGACGCGCAATGGCCGCGGAAGCCTCCGCAAGTTTTTCATCGGCCACCTCGCCGCCCTGGACCGACGCCTGCCGCACGCAATGGTTGAGATGATCGTCCAGCAGCAATAACGCCACGGATTTCAGCGCCGAATTCGACGCCGAAATCTGCGTCAGAATATCGATGCAGTATTTGTCATCCTCCACCATCTGCGTGATGGCGCGCACCTGCCCTTCGATACGGCGTAATCGTGCGATGACCTTGGCCTTGTCTTCGTCATAACCATGCATCGCAAACCCCCTGATACTTATCCGTCAGCTGAACACACCCCATTATATACCCTCTAGGGGTATAGGGTATACACTGTTGTTCAGTACATCAGGAGTGGGAAGGAACAGTTATGGAGTTCAGCATTTTCTCGACCGTCGCGGCGCTGATAGTGGCGGCCGCATTGACATGGCTGGTCCTGCGATTCTTCTTCGGAACGCAGAAGGCAACGGCCGGGGCCATGGACGCTTCCGGCGAACGCCAATCCGCAACAATCACCGTCAAGGGCGGGTACTCCCCCGCCGTGGTGAGCATGCGTGCGGGTACGCCGATCACACTAGCCTTCGACCGGCAGGAGACCGGCGAATGCACCTCGCATGTGGTGTTTGCTGATCTGGGACTTGACGCCATGCTGCCGGGCAACGCCACCACCGACGTGGAACTGCCGGCGTTGCCGCCGGGCGAGTATCCGTTTGCGTGCGGCATGAATATGGTGCATGGGATGTTGAAGGTTGAGGGAGAGGACGGCTCGGATGAGAACACGCCCCTTCCTCATCCTGATGCTTCGTATACGGCACCTACCGCCGTGGATGCGGCGGAGGCCGATCGACGAGAGGCGACTGAACGTGCCAATGAGATCAAGGCGCTGACGAAGCTGGTGATTGTGGGCGCGGTACTGACGTTGCCGGTATTCGCCGTCACCATGCTGCATATGGCCAATCCCACGCTGGTGCCGCATTGGATGGTGAACCCGTGGTTGCAGGCCATCCTGATCACGCCGGTGATGTTCTACTGCGGGCGTCCGATCCACACGGTCGGCTTCCCCGCGTTGGCGCATCACTCCCCCGACATGAACTCGCTGGTCTCACTGGGCACTTTGGCCGCCTACCTGTATTCGCTGGTGACCTGCATCGCCCCGTGGGTGTTCCCGGAAGGCTCGCGCGAACCGTATTTCGAATCGGTTGGCGTGGTCATCACCTTGGTGCTGGTCGGCCGCCTTCTGGAAACCAAGGCCCGCGAAGGCACCGGCAAGGCGGTGCAGTCGCTCATCAAACTGCGCCCGCGCACCGCGCACAAACTCAACGCCACTTCCGCAGACAATGTGGACGGCATCGAATGGCGCAATCCGGCGTATTTCACGGACACCGACATCGACGCCATCGCCACCGGCGACCTGCTGGTCGTCAAGAACGGCGAGCGCGTGCCCACAGACGGCATCATCGTGGCCGGCGAGGCGCATATCGACGAATCGATGATCACCGGCGAATCCAAGCCGGTCTCCAAAACCGTCGGCGATCCGGTGACCGGGGCCACCGTGCTGCTCAAGGGCGACTGCGTGATGCGCGCCACCCAGGTCGGCGCGGACACGGTACTCTCGCAGATCGCGGCGATGGTGGCCCGCGCCCAGGCGACCAAGGCGCCGGTGCAGCAGCTGGCCGATAAGATCGCCCGGTATTTCGTGCCGGCGGTGATGATCATCGCCATCTGGACGTTCGCCATCTGGGTGTCACTGGGCCCGGTGCCGCAACTGGCGCATGCGCTGGTCACCGCGGTCAGCGTGCTGATCATCGCCTGCCCGTGCGCGCTGGGACTGGCCACGCCGCTGTCGGTGACGGTCTCACTGGGCTTGGGCGCCACCAACGGCGTGCTGGTCACCAGCGCCAAGGCGCTGGAACAGGCGCGTCGCATCGGCACCGTGGTGTTCGACAAGACCGGCACCATCACGCGCGGCGTGGTGGACGCGGCCGCCGACTGGGACAAGCCGAGCTACGAGCAGGACACAGTCAAGGAAGGCTCGCGCGAGGCCATCGCGGCGTTGCGCGCACGCGGCATCCGCACGGTGATGCTATCGGGCGACAAGGCCGAGGTAGCCGGGCGCATCGCCCGCGAAGTCGGCATCGATACGGTGATCTGCGAGGTCAAGCCGGACGGCAAGGCCTACTGGATCGCCAAACTGCAGCGCGAACGCGACGAGGCCGCCGCCAAGTCCGCGGATGGCGCCTCCCGCACGGCCGCGCAATCCCGCACTCTGATTGCGATGGTGGGCGACGGCATCAACGACGCCCCCGCGCTGGCCCAGGCGGATCTCGGCATCGCCATCGGCACCGGCACGGACGTGGCGATGCAGTCGGCGGACGTGACCTTGATGAGCGGCGACTTGCGCGGCGTCATCAAGACCATCAACCTGTCCAACGCCACGATGCGCAACATCCGCGAGAATCTGGGGTGGGCGTTCGGCTACAACGTCATCGGCATTCCGGTGGCCGCCGGCGCACTCTGCCCGTTCACCGGCTGGCTGTTGAGCCCGATGATCGCTGGTCTGGCGATGGCGTTGAGCTCGGTGTGCCTGGTGCTGAACGCGAACAGGCTGCATGGGGCGAATATCAACGTGGGTGCTGCCGATAGCACCGCTGGCTCGGGCAACAGCACGGCGGATATCGAATCAGCCGGATCGGCCGAATCAGCCAACGCCGCCAACATCACCGGCTCCACCACATCCAACGCGCCTCACGAGCCGACCATCATCATCGACGATCGCACCACGCTGAATCCAACCAATCACGTATCCGACCAATCCAATAATCCAACCAACAAGGAGAACACTATGGATATGGGAATGCACATGCACCACGTCACCCCGACCGACGGCGAAACCGCCACCGACCCGGTGTGCGGCATGACCGTGGCGGTGAATGCCGACGCGATCACGCGCGAGTATGAGGGCAAGCCCTATTACTTCTGCGGCGAACACTGCGCCACGAACTTCATGAAGGCCCCGCAGGTGTTCCTGGAGCAGTAGTCTCTGCGTTTACCTGATTCAACGACAATGGCCTCCGCCCAAAACGAGCGGAGGCCATTTGCATGCATGAATCAATCAACGAATCAGCTGGCGAAGAAGAACACGTACAGCCAGACACCGATAATGGCACCGACAATCGGGGCCACAACCGGGATCCAGGCTTCGCCCCAGCGGGACGTACCCTTGTTCGGAATCGGCAGGATGGCGTGCAGCAGTCGCGGCATGAGATCACGGGCCGGGTTCAGGCCAGGGCCGGTCGGGCCACCCATGGAGGTCACGAGGCCCCACACAATGAAGCCGACCACGATGGAGGATGCGGCGTCGTCGGCCTTGCCCCACGGCAGCGTCAGGCAGCACAGTGCGCCGAACACCAGCACGAGCGTGCCGAACATCTCGTTGAGGAAGTAGTTGACCTTCTTGTTGTCCGCGTCAGTGGTGCAGAAGGTGCCCAGAATCGCCTCGGCGTCCTCGGTCTCCTGGTAGTGCGGGTAGTAAGTGATGTAGACGATGAGCTGGCCAAGCAGGGCGCCGAGCAGCTGGGCGACGATGTACGGCAGCACTTCATTCCAGGGGAACAGGCCGTTGATGGCCTGAGCAAGGGTCATGGCCGGGTTGATATGAGCGCCGGATACGCCACCGAACATGAGCACCGGGAACATGACGCCGAAGCCATAGCCCATGGCGATGTTCAGCCAGCCGGCGTGGTGGCCCTTGGTGTTCTTGAGCTCGACGTTGGCCACGGAGCCGTTGCCGAAGATCATCAGAATGGCGGTGCCGAAGAACTCGGCGGCCAGCTTGGTAAAGAGAGGATAATCCACTGCTTCTTCTTTTCTCTTCGCCGCGCAACAGGCATGGCTGACTGTTCACGGCATTCTGTGTGATTGGAAATCCGTTCGCGGAGCCGGCGACGCGATTTACGCTGGGCGCGAAAGCAAACGTGGCGATTGTACACTTTGCCCCACGACGAAATGCCGGCAGGATGCGATGTCGAATGTCCAGCCGAATGCAATGCCCAGAAAGCCACCGGAATCAGCCGAAGCGACCTCGAATCTCAGTGGTTGCGAGATACGGGCTTCACCTCTTTTATTGTTCTTCGGCGGATCGTATTCCGAGTCGCGCCTGTTTCTCGCTATTGGCCTGCCGGTATTTCGGTTCCGACGCGAGATTGCCTTCGAGGACGTTCGTTGGTTTGCTTGCCGTCATGATTCTTCCTTCCGTGGTCGCCGCGCATGACGGCTTCCATGATGGACCGCGATCAGGGAAGGAAGTGTTTGAACCGGGATCTCCGTGAATGTTTTTTCATGTCCCAGGAAACGGAATCGCACGCCCGACGACGACTTGAAAACTTGCGTCCGGACGGATAATTTTTTATTAGACATATTGTCTAATTATGTTTTCGGGAGGGGAAATCCTCGATACCTTTCCAAGGAGGAACGATGCCCATTTTCTACCCTGTACGCGCGCATATGACAAGGTGCCGCATCCGATAATATAGCTGTATATCGAATACGGCACCTTCAGCGCAATCCGTCAGCGACGGACGAAGTGCACGACCTGCGGCCCCGCCACTTCCGAGGCCGGAACATCGGCGGTCAGCACGTCGCCGTCGGCGTCCACGGCGACTGCGGATCCGCCAAGCGTCACGGCGGAATCCGCGTCCACAGCATCGGCGGCGATGCGCAGCGGAACCCTGCCCGCAGCATCGACGACGGCATAGACGCTCTTGCCGTCTCCGGTCCAACGGACCCATGGCTCGCCGTCCCCCTCTCCGGAAGGCGAGGCTTCCGGCACCGGTTCGACATCATGGATACTCGGCGAGTTCACGTCCATCCAGTCGGCCATGCCCTCGAGGCACTGACGCTGCAGTTCGGGGATGCGTCCGGCGGCGTCGGGGCCGATGTCGAGCAGCAGGTTGCCGCCCATGGAGACCACGTCGGCGAGCAACTTCACCGCCTCCGGACCGGTCATGTAGGAGTCGGCGTCCTCCATCTGGTTGTAGCCGAAGGAGTAGCCGATGCCTCGGGTCATCTCCCACATGCCCTTGCCCATGAGCTCCTTGCCCTGTTCGTATTCGACGGTGCGGAAGTCCCAATGGGTCAGGCCCCAGCGGTCGTTGACCACACCATCCGGCACCACGTCGTAGTAATGCTCGAACAGTCGGGCCACGCTGAAATCGTTGTCCTCCTCCGAGATCTTCGGCACGTCGATATCTCCCCACAGGATGGACGGCTGGTATTCGTCGATGAGGTCCATCACATGCGAGTACATATAGCGGGCGTAGTCCTCGCTCTGCGGCCCGTATTCCCCGTCGCCGAGAATCGGCATGTTGGGCTCCTTGTGCCAGTCGAGGCCCGAGGAGTAGTACACGCCGAACTTCAGTCCCTTGTCGCGCATGGCGTCGGCGAATTCCTTGACCAGATCGCGATGCGGACCACGGTCCACGGTATTCCACCCATCGTTGTCGGGGGCCTTCCACAGCGTGATGCCTTCGTGATGCTTCGTGGTCGGCACGAAGTACCGGGCACCGGCGCGTGCGAACAGGTCGGCCATGTCCGCGGGGTCGAACGCCTCGGCCTTCCACATGTCGATGAAGTCCTCATACGGCATGTCACCGTAGACTTCCTTCTGATGCTCGGCCGCCGGCGAGCCCTTGATGCTCATCGTGTTCCAATACCATTCCGCATACGGGCAGTGGGTGTTCCAGTACACCGGATCGTCAAAGGTGCCAAGCGCACCGATCGGCTCCGCCCATGCCGGCACCGAATACGAACCCCAGTGGGCGAAGATGCCGAGACCGGCGCCCTTGAACCATTCGGGTGTATCGTGCACGAACTTCTCATACATCTTGGGACGCTGTGGATTGGCCATGAACAACACCATGTTGAAACTCCTTTGTTCGTTGTCTGTGTGTCTGATTGGTTGCTGGTTGTTGGTTGCTGGTCGTTGATTGCCGTCGTCCGGTTCCGGTACGGCTCCGTCGCCGCGGGAATCACACCGTGAGCTTCTTGTCCACCTTGAGGGTGATCAGCTCGATGACCACCATCACGAGGTAGAGCGCACCACCGACGATGATGGCGAATCCGGCCGAGGAATTGCCGAAGATGCTTGCCGTCAGCGCGAAGAAGTACGGGGAGATCAGACAGCCGATGTTGATGCCGATAATCACGATGGACGTGGTCAGGTTCATCGAGTGCGCGGGCGAGTAGTCCACGAATCGTGCGGTCAGCGCGGGGTTGATGATGCCCCATGCGAAGCCGGCAATCAGCACCAGGGCGAACATCAGCGGCACGTTCTTCGTCAGCGCAGTGGCGATGAAACAGATGCCGATGACCACTTCGGAGATGGTCACCGTCAGGCGCTTGGTGACCTTGGCGACCTTGTCGAACAACACGCCGGAGAGGATGGTGGCGACGACGAGGAAGCTGAAGATCAATGTGGCGAGCGATGCGGAACCGATGCCTTCATCGACCACATAGCTGGCGAGCTTGATGGACATGACGTTGTAAAGCATGGAGACCACCAGGAAGATGAACGCCAGCCACAGCACCTGCCAGTTCGTCGTCTGCTTCTGCGAGGCGCTCTTGTCGACGACGTGGCCCTCATCGTCGACGAGCGCGCTGCGAATGCTGAAGTTATCGAACTCCTTCGGAATGAACATGCCCACGAGCACCATGGGGACGAACAACAGGAAGAAGATGAGGTACGTGGATTGCCAGTTGATGGTGATCAGCAGACTGGCGACGAACAGCAGCACGACGTCGCCAAGATTGCCGACCGCCTGTCTCCACCCAAGCAGCTTGCGTTGCATATCGCCGTCATACAGGTCGGTGATGTACGACACACTCAAGGTGACGAACAGCGCCGACCCGAAGCCGAAGAACATACGCGATATGAGAATCGGCCAATAGTACGGGAAGAACGCCGGAATCACGCCTGTGACGGCGGATATGAGGAATCCCGCCATCGCGATTTTCTTCCTGCCGATGGCATTGGCGAATAGGCCGGTCAATGCCGTGCCGACCATCGAGCCGATCGTCGGCACCGTGGTCAGCAGTTCGACGTTCGCCGCGGAATAGTCGGAGAACGCCTCCTTCATCGCCGGTATGGTGCCGCTGACTGCATTGCTGGCGGACATCAGCAACGACATCGACAAGACGCCGACCACCAAGGTCTTGGATTTCAACGCTTTGCCAACATCTAATGCCATTGTCAGACTCGTTTCTTTCTATTTTCCATTCGGCGGAAGACGGCGTCGTCTTTCGCCATACAACGCAAGTAATTCCACTGTCTGAATGGAAGCGCAATACTTATCGCATTCATATACTTCTCCGTATATTGCACATACTTCTCTGTATCTTGCCGACTGCACGCCATCCGGCTGCCGTCACTAGGAAAAGCTACCCCCCCCCGACAAAAAACTTTCGTGGCGGGTTCCAGTGATCGTCGCAACGCCTGGCTGACTGACGGGAGGGCCAAGTGAACAGGTGGGTGTTCGAGGGTGTGGAGTACGCGACGCGTGGCGAGATGTGCGCGGCGCGGCCAACAAAAGCGCGATCGGCACGCTCGTGGAACGCTCGACACGATTCACGATCCTCCTGCACCCGTCCGACGGGCACGACGCCGAACACGTCCAGCAGGCCGTCATCCGGAAAATGCAATACCTGCTCAAGCTCCCGAGGAACTCGCTGACCTGGGACTAGGGTTGGTTCCTCGCTCGCCGTTGCAAGCTAGTTTGTTCTAGTTTGCAACGGTATACAATATACGTCCTTAGGCTATGTCGTCTAAGGACATGTCATTTGCGCTCATGACTTGATTTTATTGCGATATCCTGCCATGGCGATGAGCGCGCATACGATCATCGCCAGCACGGTGACGAATACGGTTTTCCACCCCGCGGCCAGCAGCACGCCAGCGAGCACACTTCCCAGCACCTGTCCCAATACGGGAGCGAGTTCGCCGACGCCTCGCGCCCACGAACGTTCCGACTCCGTATAGGATTTTGTCAACAGGGCGCTGCCTGCGGCGTAGCACAGCGACCAGGATATTCCGATCAGCAGCAGATCCAGAGTGACGGCATACGAAGCCGACGCGGCGAGTGCGACGACTGTGCCGAGCATGCCGATGATCAACCCCGTCAACGCCTGCGCCATTTCGCTGTTTTTCTTGTGGAAAATGAAGATGGCGAACAGGGTTGGCAGGTACATGCCGACCATGTGCAGTTGCATGGCGACCATTCTGGTTTGCGCGTTTTGGGAGAACGTGCTCTCCAAGACTATGGGTGCGCCGCTCATCACGAGCACCATGACGAATGATGCGACGAAGCTGATGGTCGCGCCCAGCACGAACCGGGGTCGGGTCAGCAATGCCGGATAATTGGGGGTTGTGCTCGCGGTAGCTTTGTCGCGCATATGCGCGGGAGTTGGCGACTGAATTTTCGGGAGCGCCAGCAGCACGATTACCGCGCAGGCGGCGAGCACGCTGACGACGTAATATGATCCCTCGTATTCGATGTTGGTCGCAGTGCCGAAGAATGTCGCCAGAACCGGGCCGATGATGCTTGCTATGGCTCCTGCCGATAGGATTCCGTTGATTGCCTTGCTTTCTTTGCCGGGCATGGAATCGGCTGCGGCATACCGGTAGTAGTTCGTCCCCGACTGGTATATGCCCACACAGAACGTCCCTATACAGAGCAATGGGAACTGGTGGAATCGCAAAGCCGTGGCTGAGGATATTCCACCCAAGACGGCTAGAAGGGCGCCGAAGACGAATACTTGCCGATAGCCGAATCGCCCCACCAAGCGTCCCATTGCCGGTGTGCCGATCACCGTACCGATGAATATGCACGCTATCGGGAATGTTGCCATCCATGGTGCTGGCGCGAGGGACGAACCGGTCAGTGAGGTGATTGTCAGATCCACGCTCATGCCCGATAGGCATAATCCTTCCGCAATCAGCAATATGGGGAAGATTCTTCTTGCTGACGTCCCTTGACTATAGCGCTGAATCATTACCTGGCTCCTCCTCCGAGTAATACAAAATAAAATGATATTTCCGCGTTTTGATTGTTGTATTCGTCATACTGGAGTATTAATCTGTGATGGATTATTTGTTGTTTTTTAAAAGTTCTCGCTGTACTTGGTTTCAAGTTTTTGTTGTCTCCATATGACTCAGCGGAATTTTGGCGTAGAGCACCCACAATCCATCATCGCTTCTATAGTTAAGTTCGCCTCCCATTTCCTGTATTCGTTTTGAGTGCAGTGAAAGGCCCCTTCCCGATTGTTCGAATGCAGTCAGCGCCGATCCGGCTGCAATATCATTCATCTCGCTAATTTCCATTGACGATGGTGATAGCTTGACCAGCAACTCGAACGAGCCATTGCGTGGGGAACCGTGACGCTGTATGTTGTTGCAGAGTTCTCTTATCAGGGATAACGCTTCTTCCTTTTCTTCCGGCGAAGCTTTGATGCAGCATCCGTCGATGGCCGTATTTCCGTCATACCCCAGCGCATGAAGATGGCTGCATCTTTCATCCAGCAGATTACGCAGTTCAACCATGAACGTCGTTTCTGATTTCGCGTCCTTGTCTTCCGAGGAAAGGATGTCTATGATGTCGTGCACTTGCGTGAACGCCTCTTGACTATGTTCAAGAACGATTGCCCAATCATCGCTGTCAGGTATGTTTTCATCGATATGAACCCGGGCCATTAATGAGATATCCGAAAGATTATTGGTCAAGGAATCATGTATCTGTATCGCAAGACGATTCTTTTGCCTCATATAATCAAGCTGCTGAAGCTCAATCTGCAATTTCAGCCTT
The DNA here is from genome assembly GCF_000269965.1 of Bifidobacterium longum subsp. infantis ATCC 15697 = JCM 1222 = DSM 20088. NCBI lineage: Bacteria > Bacillati > Actinomycetota > Actinomycetes > Bifidobacteriales > Bifidobacteriaceae > Bifidobacterium > Bifidobacterium longum. Next base: position 288,078 of record NC_017219.1, on the reverse strand, counting down.
TGCTCTTCTCTGATAAAAGCCTGTTGGCGAAGCGCTACCAATCTGCCGGCAAGCAAGCTGGCCAAGAACATGACCGTGACCGACACGGAAACGAAAACATTGAAGTTCTCCACCATAACGCTTCGCGCTATATACGTACAGGAACAAATCAGCATTGCGATCAGCCATTCAGGCACGGTTCCGGAGAACGCAAGAATGCCGAGAGCGATGAGCATGCCGCTGATAACGAAGGGACTGTCCTGAGTGAGGGAGATGGAGATCACGGAACCTGCAACAATGATGGCCCAACATGCTTGGCCTCCAATGGCAGGAAGAAGGACAAAGGAAACCGCAAGCACTCCATAGAGCATTGCCGGCAGAAGAGGCATGGGACCAATCTGGATTATCTCCATCAGGGCAAGAGACAGCCCCAGCAGCGACAGAAGGGACAAGCAGGGATGTGCCACATAGCGCCGAATTATTTTTGACGGAAACGTAAACGCCGTATTCATGGAAATCCTCATCAGCGATTGAGATGCATCCAGGCGGAAATCAATGCACGGTTGTTCGCTACCCCCAGCTTGGACGCGGCATGTTCAAGATGGGTCCGCACCGTGGTCTGACCGATCGATAATTCCTCCGCTATGTCGGACATCGATCTCCCTCGCGCCCATCGATCAACGATTTCCATTTCACGAGGGGACAGATCCTTGTTCTTCTCTGACTTCAGCCGCAAAAACGAATCGTGGGCATTCAGAAAACGATCAGAACAGATTCCTGTTTCCTTTATCTGCAGCAAAGCCTCGGCGATTGTTTTCGGATTGTCCTTATGTATGATTCCCTGGGCTCCCGAAGCCACCGCTTCTGCAGCATATTCGGCGACGCTGAATGATGTCATCATGAGTACGGATGTCTTCCAATTCTCTTTTCTAATCGTCCGGCACACCACCAATCCGTTGATATCAGACATGGAGACATCCGCCAACAACAGATCCGGACAGTGATGCGAAGTACAGACGGCTATGGCCTCAGCGCCAGTATCGACTGGTGCAAGAACCGTACAGCCGGGAAGTAGGCGTTTGAGACTGGCTGAAAGCAATCGCAATGCCAGCCGGTCGTTATCCATGATCAAGAGTGTCGGTGAAGATCTCATGAATCCCCCTAAAATGTGGCGAAACAGGAACGGACATCCAAGGGTCATCGGAAGTCTGACACGCATATGATACATGTTCTCTCCAATGGCCGCCTCGACAGCTACACGAGTTCGGTCTAAGCCGGCGGCCGATTTCACGGCGCCTCTTGATGTGTAGGCCAAATTTCGTAGTGCGGTTCCCCATCCGGGAATCGGCACATGTGCTAAAGCGAGAAGGACGCAGGCTCAAAACACGTTGACGCCCGATATGCCCCCTAGAAACACCACAGATGGCTGTTGACATCGATGCAGATAGCAAGGCCACGCCTGCCATCCCATCATCTGCCAAGGCCTGCAAGGTACATCGACGGCCTGTCAGCAGCGGATAATCCTCATTTTCGAGGATGAGACCTTGGCTCATGGCGAGACTCTCCGTAACCTAACGAATACCCGCTCAAATGGACGGGAACAACAGTCCGGGGAGCAGAGCAAAGGCCCATTGCTTTGACTATTGGCTTACTTGAAGTGTAAACGATAGGAAGGTGGAAATGGAGCAATACTGTAGTTTATCCGTGCGAGATTTAAATAAGCGGTTCGGGAGATTCTCTTCCGACGTATGGGCGCTGCGGGATGTCAGTTTTTCATTGCCCAAAGGGACACTTACAGGAGTTCTCGGACATAATGGTGCAGGTAAGACCACGTTACTCGGGTCGCTTTGCGGATCAGTGAAACCGACTTCTGGAACCATACTTTTTTCCGGAAGAGAAATATCCCATGCAGCCGAGCTGAGACGTCTATGCGCGTATATGCCGCAGCCACATGTCCCTTTGCGCGGGGTCACTCCTGTCGAGGCTTTATGCTGCGCAGCCGGCATGCGTGGCATATCTCGTCGTCGTGCGGTTCGCCTAACGAATGACTTCTTGGGTCGTCTGGACATTGAGCAATATTCGCATGTCGCAGGAGAGAATCTATCTGGTGGCTGCAGACGCCTAGTCTCTTTGGGGATGGCTCTCGTTCAGGAGGCTTCCGTAATACTGCTGGACGAACCGACCAACGATGTGGATCCGATTCGTCGAAGCAGAGTATGGAAAATACTCCGGCAGGAAGCCGACCAAGGCAAAACAATACTTGTAGTGACTCACAATCTAGATGAGATAGGTTCGGTGGCCGACAATTTGTTGATCTTCGACTGCGGTCGCCTCGTATGTAATGCGTCACCACGCCAACTCACTTCTATTGACGAACTTATACGGATCGAAGTCAACACTGCGGATCCCTCTTTGGTTTTGACGGAATTAGCTGCAACTCCGGTACTGGCTGAGGACGGTCGGCTACGCTATGTCTGCTCGTCGGAACAAGCCAAAATGCTACTGAGCCGGCTGAACATGCTGATGGGCGATGAGCCAGAACTGTCGTTCTCGGTGCAACACGGCACGTTGCGCGAAGCATATGAAAGGATAATCGACGTCCGATGATAAGTGAGAGTGGACTGAATAAATCGCGGCTTATATGCGGTGCGCGAATGCTCACATCTCTATTAAAATGGAGCTTTGTACGGCATAGATATCTATTTATCGCTTTCACCATGGTACAGACAGTATTTGCGCTAGCAATCGTATACGGTCTTACTCTGATGATGGGAAGTCTCACCACCAGTCAGGCTGAGCAACTCTCTGCAGGTGTATGGCAGCTTGGTCTGGTGGCGGTGGGGTGCACTATTGCTCCGCAGCTATTATCGGAATCCATTTCCGAAGGATTACTTGAATATCAGCGTAATTTGCCGGTACCGAGGATTTGTCTCCTGATAGCTGACTTCATTATCTGGATTGCGGTGTCCATTCCGGGTGTCGTTGCCGGATTCGTTGCCTCAACAATGAAATTTGGACTCATACAGATGGCGACCTCATATTTAGTCATGATGTTACTTCTCTGTGCATTGGGGAACCTGTCATTGGGGTACATGTTGGCTATAGGGCTACCTTGCGGTGGAGTAACGGTTGTCGGTCAGCTAATCATGCTAGCAACAATGCTGTTCGCACCGATTCTATACCCGTCCGACAAATTACCATCAATAGTTCTTACCATTCATGATTGGATGCCCTTCGTACCGATGCACCGAATGCTCACCGATGCCGCATTCCCCGGTAGCAACATAAGCCATTCGATTGATTTATTCGTAGTCTTCGCATGGTGTCTTACCGGCGTGGCCGGTTGCCTTGCGGGATTATCCAAAAGGAGATGAAATGAAATCACTGTCGGCAACTCTCTACTGCAACAGGGTGTCGAAAACTATCGGCGGGAAACCGGTCCTGAACGACATATCATTCAGCGCGTATCCCGGAGAAACCATCGCCCTGATCGGCCCGAACGGGGCCGGTAAGACCACGCTGCTCAAAACCTTGGGTGGCCTGATCGCCCCCGACCAAGGTGAAACTAATATCCGCGGCCGTATCATGAACCCCGAGAACCGCGACATGCTATTGAGACAGGTCGGCATGCTGATCGGCATTCCCGTCTTCGAGCGAGGCATGAGCGTACGGGCCATCCTCCACAAGCATCTAGCGTTCATGCGATGCGACTGGTCCCCCGACGAAACAATGGAACGGGTCGGCTTGGCCTCCATGGGGGATTTACCGGCCGATACCTTGTCCATGGGCAACCGCATGCGCCTTGCACTGGCAACGGCCCTGGCGCATCATCCCACGCTCCTGCTCCTGGATGAGCCGATGAACGGGTTAGACCCCACGGGTATGAAGCTGTTTTGCCGCATCATCCGGGAAGAGAACAAACGAGGAGTCACGGCCATCATCAGTGCGCACATGCTCGCCCAACTCGAAACCATCGGAGACCAGGTCATCGTCATCAATCACGGTTCCGTCAAAGCGCAACATGCCATGAGCGACATCAGCGATCTGGAATCCTACTATTTCCGCCACACTCAGGACTAACACAAACAACCAAGGAGCATGTCCCATGCTGGATGTCTACCGCATCGAACGACAATACACCTCGTATAGGTTCTACCTGTTTCTACTGGCCGCCACTCTTATCGGCAGCTCGCTGTCGCTGCTGTTCTTCAGGATCGTGGGTATCGCCCGAGTCGATCATCTCGGTTTCCTGGTTTCCGACTTAACGGTGGCCGTGACCTGCGCGGTCGCCACCGCCGGCTGCTCCATCGCCTCAACCGCCCACTACGCCCGTATCATCATTCCGGCCTACTCCGGCACGGGCCGCGTAATCACCTATGCATGGCCCTGTGGCAGAGCCCCATTGTTCTTGGTGAAAAACGCGATGATCTGGTCCGGCACGTTCCTCGCCACATGGGCAGGCATGTCGGCGCCCCTGATTCCCTACGCACTATTGACCGGAGACGGTTCCCGTCTCCCCGCATTGGCAAGCATGATGGTCGAAGCTCTCGGCGTTGCCATACTATCCGCCAGCGTAAGCGTCATCAGCGGGCTGATTGGACTGCTGCGAGGCTCGGGCGTCACCGCAATCGTAGCGGCAATCATCCTCGGCTCCATAGCCGCCAACGGCTTTGCCAACAGCGACGCCAAAGGCTGGACGGTTGTCATCGAAATCGGAACCTGCCTCGTTTTTGCGATTACGGCGCTCTGCGCAACAATCAACAAAGCTCGACATATCACGAAAGAAGACGTAATTTGACCAATGCACATCCCCAGAAAAAGTAAGGCTTATGCTGTTTTCGTGGGTTAGATTGCGGGTTGTGGCAGTCGGATGTCGAGTCCGCCGCATCTGAGCATGACCAGGCCGATGAGGTTGGTGACGTGGTGGAAGCCGTAGGCCATGCGGATGGCGACCTTGATCCCGTTGTTGAACGCCTCGAGCCCCGCGTTCGAACAGCCCGGGTGAACCGGCCGCCGGGCTCCGCCCCCCGGCGCCGATGCGACGACCACGCCGCACATGGGGCAGTCGACGCGCGGCATCATGGCGGCCGGCCCCACCCTCCAGCAGCCGAGATCCCGGTGCCGCCAACGGCCCAACGGGGGATCAGAAATTCGACCGAAGAAGATGTATCTCGCCGCTAAAGAACTCGGCGTAACCATTAGCGATCTGACCGACGATACCTACTATCGCCAGGATGAGGATTTCATCAGCAGAATTAAGCCGGAAAACAAAAAGACCCCGGCCGATAATCGACCGGAGCCTTCCGAACTGTGCCCCCGCAGGGATTCGAACCCTGGACACGCTGATTAAGAGTCAGCTGCTCTAACCAACTGAGCTACAGGGGCTTGGTTAGATGTTGAAGTGTTCCTTGCAACAGGTGTTAAATATACTCAGATTTGAAGCGGATGCAACTCTCGGCGTGTCGCGCCTATTTCCAGCGTTTTTAAACACCAATACAAAAATCCCCCATGCGGCGCGAACCGCACGGGGGATGATGCTTAAGCTCAGACTCTTGGTCTGTGTGATTCCAGCACTAGGCCGGAATGACTCACTCGGCCACGACCTTCACGAAGAAGGAAGCGGTGATCTCCGGGTGGAGGGCCACCTTGGCGGGGAAATCGCCGGTGGTCTTGATGGTCTCGACCTCGATGGCCTTCGGGTTCACCGCGGCCTTGTCGGACAGAGCGATGGCGATGGCCTCGTTGGAGATACCACCGAACAGCTTGCCGGACTCGGACACCTTGGCGGCGATCTCGACGGTGGTGCCCTCGATGGCGGCCTTAGCGGCGACGGCGTCCTCGCGGGTAGCGACGGCCTTGGCCAGACGAGCGCGCTTCATAGCGGTGATCTGAGCCTCAGCACCCTTGGTCCACGCGAAAGCGAGGCCCTGCGGGAACAGGTAGTTGCGGGCGTAGCCGGCCTTCACGTCGACAACGTCACCGGAGTGGCCCAGGTTGGACACGGTCTTGGTGAGAATAACCTTGGTTTCAGCCATTGTTCAAAGCCTCCCTAACTCAGCGACCCGAGGTGGCGTACGGCAGCAGGGCCATCTCGCGGGCGTTCTTGATCGCCTTGGAGAGCTCGCGCTGTTCCTGCACGGTCACGCCGGTGATACGACGGGAACGAATCTTGCCGCGATCGGAAATGAACTTGCGCAGCAGCGCGACGTCCTTGTAATCGATCTCGGTGACCTTGGCGGCCTTCAGCGGGTTCGGCTTCTTCTTGAACGGCTTGACCGGCGGTTGCGGCCTCTTACGTGACATGATGTTCTCCTTATAAATCTTGATATTGATTGCTGCTGGCAGCGGGGAGGTAAGTACTGATCAGAACTCCGGGTCGGAATCGTCGCCGCCGCCGAAATCGGAGGAAGCGCCGAACGTGGAGAAGCTACCGGCATCAGATGCACCGGCATTGCTCCACGGGTCGGCCGCAGGAGCGGACGGGTTGGCGGGAGCGGCAGGCTGCTGGGAGTATCCAGCGCCACCACCCTGATAGCCACCGTTGTAACCGCCCTGGCCACCGGCATAACCACCTTGGCCACCCTGGTTGCCATAGCCCTGATTGGGCTGCTGACCACCCTGGAGACCACCGGAACGACCCTGGAAGCCGCCCTGACCGGACGACTGGCGGGTCACCTGTGCGGTGGCGTAACGCAGGGAGGGCCCGATTTCATCGAGCTGCATCTCCACGACGGTTCGCTGGGAACCATCCTGTGCCTGATAGGAACGCTGCTGGAGGCGACCGGTGGCAATCACGCGCATGCCCTTCTTCAGGGACTGGACGCAGTGGTCGGCCAGATCACGCCAAGCGGCGCACCTCATGAACAGCGCCTGACCATCCTCGAACTGGTTGGTCTGACGATTCCAGGTTCGCGGGGTAGAAGCAATCGTGAAGCTCGCCACGGTCGCGCCGCTGCCGATAGTGCGCAGCTCGGGGTCCGCAGTGAGGTTGCCCACGATGGTGATGACGGTTTCGCCTGCCATAACGGTCCTTCTTACTTACCTTGAATACCAGCTGTTCAGCTGACTAAACGCTTGATTCAGCCCTTACGAAGGATCTTCGTACGGATCACGGATTCGTTGAGGTTCAGAACACGGTCGAGCTCATCGCTGGTAGCGGGCTCGGCGGTGTACTTCACCACGACGTAGTTGCCTTCGGTCTTACCGGCAATCTCATAGGCGAGCTTGCGACGGCCCCAGTAATCGGGCTCATCGAAAGAGCCGCCTTCCTTGGTGACGAGTTCCAGATACTGCTCGGTCAGCTTCTTCAGACCGCGCTCATCCAGCTCAGGATCGGCGATGAACATCAGTTCGTACTTGTGCGCAGACATCACCCACCTCCTTCGGACTATTCGGCCACGGACGTTCCGTGGCAGGAGTGTGTATGCGTGTTAATCATAGGGCGATGCAGATGCACTTCACCCTGTGAGCAACTTACCCATCTTATGGTCAGGGCGGGACAGTGCCGCATGTTCATCAACGATTGCAGCACTCTTACAACACAGCCCCACTTCACGGCACGCGCTGCGGTGGGGTGCTAGTACACTGGTTAAGGCTAAAAACACTGCAACACAAAAGGATGCGAAAGCATGTCGGCGATTCTTGAAGGCACTCCGGATAAACGACTCGTATTGGTCACGGGCCGCGCCTACCCCGAGCTAGCTGAGAAGGTGGCCGAATGCTTGGGAACCGAAATCCTCGAAACCACGTCCTATGACTTTGCCAATGGCGAGATGTACGTGCGTTTCACCGAACCGGTGCGTGGTGCGGACGTGTTCGTGCTGCAGTGTCATTCGGGCGATATCAACAAGTGGATCATGGAACAGCTCATCATGATCGACGCTTTGAAGCGCGCCTCCGCCAAGTCGATTACCGTGGTGGCGCCCTTCCTCGGCTACTCGCGCCAGGATAAGAAGCACCGCGGTCGTGAGCCCATCACCGCCCGTCTGATTTTCGATCTGTTCCACGCCGCCGGTGCCGACCGCATTATGACGGTCGATCTGCACGCCGCTCAGGAGCAGGGTTTCTTCGATGGTCCGGTCGATCATCTAACCGCCATGCCGGTGCTGCTCGATTACGTGCGTTCCACCCTTGATCTGGGCAACACCACCATCGTGTCCCCGGATGCCGGCCGTATCAAGGTGTCCGAACAGTGGGCCGCCAAGCTAGGCAATCTGCCGCTGGCGTTCATCCACAAACAGCGTGATATCACCCGCCCGAACCATGCCGAGGCACATGGCATTATCGGCGATGTCGACGGCCGCAACTGCGTGGTCATCGACGACATGGTCGATACCGCCGGTACTATCTGCGAAGCCGTGCGCACACTGAACGAATCCGGCGCCAAGTCGGTGACCTTGGTCGCCACTCATGGCTTGCTTTCCGGCCCGGCCGTGGAGCGACTGGCCAACTGCGGCGCGCATGAAATCGTGTTTATGGACACCGTGCCGATTCCTGAAGAGAAGCGCCTGCCGAATATGACCGTGCTGTCTTGCGCACCGCTGCTGGCCGCGGGTATTCGCTCCGTGTTCGAGGAAGGTTCTGTGGCGATTCTGCTCGACGGCCTGCCCGAAGACATGCGTCCGCGCAATATCTATGCGTGATTGATACGCCGAAAATCCTTACGAAAAGACGCCGCTTGGCTATTGATCAAGCGGCGTTTTTCCGTATAGCTCCAATCAGATGAAAGCGCGCTCGCCGAAGATGGCGGTGCCGACGCGCACGATGGTGGAGCCTTCTTCGATGGCGTAGGCCATGTCATGGGTCATGCCCATTGACAGTTCGGTGCAGTCGGCCGTGCCTTCGGCACCGGAGGCAAGAATCTGGTCACGAGTGCGGCGCAGATGCGCGAAGCCCGCACGAATCGTGCGCTCATCATCCACATGGGCACCAATAGTCATCAGACCCTGCAAGCGCAGTCCGCCCATCGCACCGATGCGCTGAGCCAAGTCGATGGCGTGGCTGGGTGCGCAGCCGGACTTCGATTCCTCGCCGGATTCGTTCACCTCCAGCAACACGCCGACCGTGATGCCGCGCATGGTGGCGCGGCGGGCGATCTTCTCCGCCAGTTCGATGGAATCCACGGATTCGATGGTGTCCACCGCCGGCAACACCTTGCCGATTTTATTGGCTTGCAACTGGCCGATGAGATGGAACGGGACATGCCGTCCGGCCCCGGCCAAGGCATCATCGCCCGAAGCGGCGTCGCGGACCACGCCCAGCGCATACCCTCGTTCGGCCAGGCGCTTCGCCAGGCCCGGGGCCTTGACGGTGACCTCCTGGGGACGGTTCTCGCCGATGCAGCGCACACCGGCGTCGATCGCGGCCAGGATCTCACCCACGTCACGGGTCTTGGTGGCGGCCAGCAGCCGCACCGACCCGCTCCTGCGACCGGCGACGGCCTCAGCCTCGGCGATACGGTCGAGCACCCGATGCACGCCATCGGCGATCTCATTCGTGCGCCCGCGCTCGATGACCTCGTTCGTCAGGTCCTTATGCTCCATGTATGCCGTCATTGCTGTTCTCCCCGGTGAATCGACATTCCATCATACCCATACGGGAAGGCGTTGCGCCGGCGCCTCATCGCTTCCTGGTCTTGCGGCCCTTTAAGTAGATGTCGATGACGATCCATACGCCGAGGGCGAAGGCCACGACGTAGCCCATGAAGCCGATGACCGGAATGCCGAAGATAATCGGCTTCATGCCGGCGTAGTAGACAATCGACGAGCCGATGAACAGTCCCACCACGATCAACGCCATGGTCAGGCGGTTCGCCATATCCGAAAGCAGCTGGAACGGCTCTTCGGAGCCGACCAGTTCCATGTTGACGCGCAACTGACCACGGGTCAGCATACGGGCCACGGTCTTGAGTTCGGTCATGGTGCCGAGCGTGGCATGCAAAGCCTGATGCCCCTCAACGCCCAGCGACTTGATCTCGTCTTTGGTGGCGTTCTTCAGCGATTTCGACGTGGCGATATGGTCGGAAATGATTTCGATCATATTCACATCAGGAATGAACTCGTCCAGTAAGCCTTCGAGCGTAACCAACGCGCGGCCGACGGTGGTCACCGTACTGGGCACCTCGATGTTGTGGCGGCCGGCCATCTGCGTCAGTGCGGTCAGGAAAGCGGCAATGTCCAGTTCGGCCAGATCCACGGTGCCGAATTCCTTGACGATCACGTCCAGATCGGCCAATAGCGCGGGATAGTCCTCCGGATCGGCCTCGGTGCCGGCAAATCGCAGCAGCCCCTCGGCCAGAGCGGGCGAATCCTGTTTGGCGACGGCGAAAATCATTTCTTTGAGGACTGCACGGGTGCGCTGGTCGAGCCGACCGGTCATACCGAGGTCGATAAGTACGATCTGGCCGCCCCGGATGAGGATATTGCCGGGATGTGGGTCGGCGTGGAAGAAGCCGTCGTCGAGAATCTGTGTGGCGTAATTGTCGACGAGCTTGGTGCCGATCTCCTTCAAGTCATAACCGGCGTCGATGAGCTGGCCTGGGTGGGAGACGGAGATGCCGTCGATGTACTCCATGACCACCACATGCTCGGTGCACAGTTCGGCGTACACCGTCGGGCAGTCCATGTATTTGAATCGGGCGGCGAAACGCTTGAATTCGGCGAGATTGCGGGCCTCGATCAGAAAGTCAGTCTCCGATTCGAAGGTGTCCCACAGCTCCTCGACCACGCCCTTCAGGTCCACGATCTGTGAGGTGCGAATCACCTTAGTGGCGGCCTTGGCTATGGAGCGCATGATGGAGACGTCCTGGGCCATGATTTCGCGTACACCCGGGCGCTGCACTTTAATGGCCACATCTTCGCCGGTTTTCAGCGTGGCGCGATGCACTTGCGCCAGTGAAGCAGAGCCCAACGGCTTGGGGTCGATATGCGCGAACACCTCGTCGGCGGGACGCCCGTATTCGGCGGCAAGCACATCCAACACCGTGGAATACGGCATTGGGTCGGCGTCGGCGCGCAGTTTGGCGAGTTCGTCGCAGAAGCTTTGCGGCAGAATCTCGGAGCGCATCGACAGAATCTGGCCCACTTTGACGAACGTGGGACCGAGCGCCTCGAACATGAGGCGCATCTTGACCGGAGTCAGGCCGTGCAGCACGTCGAATTGCTTGACGATTCTGGTGATCTGCCCCAGTCGTTTGATCTTGCCACGGTGCGTCAGATGGTAGCGCGTGGCGAAATCGTTCCTGCGTCCGAACAGTGCCAGCGTTTCGTCGGATACGCTCGGAGTCGCCTTGGTAACGGTCTGCTTGAGCGTGTCCGACGTGTCGACGGACCGGTTCGCCGCCGCCTCACGTTCGGCTTTCGCAGGCGTCAGAATAGGGTCGACCCTGCTGGAAAGCGGGGTCGACTCTGATTCCGGCGTAGTGCGTGTGGGCTTGGTCACTCGGCCTTGCCCTCGTCAGCGGGCTTGTCGGCGGCACTGGTGTCGGCTGCGGCAGCAGCTTTGTCGCCGGCTTCGGCGGCGGCCTTCTTGGCGTCATCCACCGTCTCGCTCACCTTGCGCTTGAGCTCGGTGTTCAGCGCCTTGCCCTGCTCGACCGTAATCTCACCCTTCTTGACGAGTTCGTCGACGAGCTCGCTGCTCTTCTCATATCCGGTGGCAAGGGCTCCGATGCCCGCCAGCAGGACCTTGCGCAGGCCATCACCCAAAAGATTAAAATCAGCCATGATACCCCTCCTTCGAGGTCCGACATGGCCTGGTGCCATGTCTCGTACCACCAAGCCTAGCGCAAACAACAGGGCAATGTACTAGACCCTCAGACTGATTTCGACTGATTTTTCGCTGATTGGTACTTACCGAGGACTCACCGAGAATTCACCGAGGACGTTCGGCGGCAGCCTTGCGCGCGTTGGTGGCTACTTGATCGAGCCGGGCGAGCTCCTTGGCTTGTTCGGGGGCCTGATCGGACGTATCGAACGTACCGTAACGACGAGTCACGGCGGTTTCGATAAGGAAATCGCTGATGGCGGGGTTTTTAGGCAGCAACGAGCCGTGCATGTAGGTGCCGATCACGTTGTGCACGCGCGCGCCCTCGGTATGATCTTCGCCATTGTTGCCTCGGCTGTCCTGATCGACGGTGCCGAGTGGCTGAACGCCTTCGCGCAGGAAGGTCTGGCCGGAGTGGTTCTCGTAGCCAATCACATCGCCGAACTGGTCGGAATGCTCAACAAGATTGCCGATCATACGCACGTTCTGGCCCACGGTATAAGCACCGATAACGCCGATGCCATCCAGACGGGTGCCGTCCACGGTCTCGAAATACTCGCCGAACAGCTGGTACAGGCCGCAGATCATCAGCATCGGCGTACCGTCTGCGGCAAGCGAACGCAGCAGGTCGGCGCGATGGTAGAAGTCGTCGATGATTTTCTTCTGGCCGGTGTCTTGGCCGCCGCCTCCCAGAATAAGGTCCACCTGGTCGGGCCAGTCGTCGCCTTGATTGTACTGGTGAACGACCGGTTCGTAACCGTACAGTTCCAGACGGCGGCGGATAGTCAGCACGTTGCCGGAATCGCCGTAGATGTTCATGTCTTTGGGATACAGGGACACTACATCAATTGTTCTGGCCATGTCGCGTTCTCCTTGTCGATGTCTTCCCGCTAAGGGGAAGTCTTATTCCTCACCATGTCCTCCCGCAGGCGAGAGGTGGCGCGCGGGCGCTAGAGGGTGGTTACTTGCCCACGCCAGCGTCCCGTACTTCGGTGATGCGGCCCAGTACGGCGCGGGTTTTGAGCATGGCGGTGTAGGTGCAGTAGATGTGCTTGCGTGTGCCGGGATTGGCGTTGACGAATGCGGTGACGGCCTGTTCGAGGTCGGTGTTCGTATCGGCGACTGGCACTTGGTCATACCCCAAGCGCAGTGCCATGTCCCAGGCGCGCACGCCGGAGACCATGGCGACACCGGACGCGCGCAAAGAGGTGAAGTCCACGTCCCATAGCCAGCTCATGTCGCGGCCGTCGGCATATTCGTCGTTGATGGCGATCATGGTGTCCGCGTTGGCCGGGTCGAAGCTGGCGAGCGAGAGGCGGAAGCCCATCGGGTTCTTGACCAGCAGCAGTTCGACCGGGGAACCGTTGATGTCGATGACCTCGCCACGGCCGAAAGCCGGCGTGACGCGGGAAACGGCGGCGATGAGCTCGTCGGCGGACACGGCGCAGGCGTTGGCTGCGGCGGTGGCCTTGGATGCGGCGGCATTGTCTTGCATCACCGCACGTACCACGGCGAGCGCGGCGGCCGCGTTGTACAAGTTGTAGACGCCTTCAAGTTTGACGTCGGTGGCGTAGTCCTGGCCGTCCATCTGGAAGGTGGCCTTGTGGTCGCCCACGGCGGTAAGTGTCACGTCAGCGGGGAGTTCTGCCATGCCTGCGGCAGCTTCCCTCTCCGAGGGGAGCTGTCCGCGAAGCGGACTGAGGGGAGTACTGACTGAAGGGAGCGGCCCGGCCACACCTTCCACCGACACGGTCGTGGCCATGTCGTCATCGGACGGGAAATAGTGGCGCAAATCGTCGGCGAGGCCGAAGTATCGCACTGTGGTGCCAGCCGGGGCCTTCGCGGCGAGCGCGGCGATACGCGGGTCCTCGCGGTTCAGTACCACAGTGCCGGTAGTCGCCGCAGCCACATGGCTGAGCAGTTTGGCCGTGGTGTCGATTTCACCGAATCGGTCAAGCTGATCGCGCATCACGTTCAGCAGCAACGCATAACGGGGCTTGACCTGCTTGACGAAGTGGACGGCGTACGCCTCATCGAGCTCAAGTACGGCGATGTCCGCGTCCAATTTGCCGCCGAGCGTGACCTCGGTAAGCAGTGCGGAAACCACGCCGCGCACGAAGTTCGAGCCGGTCGGATTGGTGAACACCTTCAATCCCAGATCGGAGAGCATCGAGGCGACCATGCGGGTGGTGGTGGTCTTGCCGTTCGTGCCGGACACCAATACCACGCCAAGCGGCAACTGCCCGAGCGTACGGGTCAGGAAGCCAGGGTCAATCTTTTCTACGACTTTGCCGGGCAAAGCCGAACCGCCATGTTTGGTGACGCGGGATGCAAACCGCACGAAGCGGCCTGCGGCCACGGTGGCGAACGCATACCACGGTTTGCGGGCCTGTGCCACGGACGATTGGTCTTGCGAAACATCGCGTGAAACGTTGCTTGCCATCATCACACCCCCTGATTGCTGTTGTAGTCCTGCGGCATGTCCTTGAATTTGGACGTGGCACCGAGGAAGGCGAGGTGGAAGGTTTCGGTCGGGCCGTTACGGTGCTTGGCCATGATGATATCGGCCTCGCCGGGGCGGTCTTCCTTGTCGTAGAAGTCAGGGCGGTGGACCAGGAACACCACGTCGGCGTCCTGTTCGATTGAGCCGGATTCACGCAAATCGGAGAGCTGCGGCTTCTTGTCGTTACGCATTTCCGGGCCACGGTTCAGCTGGGACAAGGCCACAACCGGCACTTCGAGTTCCTTGGCCAAGAGCTTCAGGGCACGGGAGAATTCGGATACCTCTTGCTGGCGGGATTCCACGGCCTTGCCCGAGGTCATGAGCTGCAGGTAGTCGATGACCACGAGCTTCAGATCGTTGGTCTGCTTCAGGCGACGGCATTTCGCGCGGATCTCCATGAGGCTCATGTTCGGGCTGTCGTCAATGAACAGCGGCGCGTTCTGCATCTTGGTCCAGAACTGGTTCAGGGTGTTCCAGCGTTCGGGGGTGATGTCGTCGGCGCGGCGCAGGGCGGCCATCGGAATATTGGTTTCGGCGGAAATGATGCGCTGGGCGAGTTCCACCTTGCTCATCTCCAAGCTGAAGACCACGGAAGTCATGTTGTGGTGCAACGCGGCGGCTCGGGCGAAGTCGATGCCGAGTGTGGACTTACCCATGGCCGGACGTCCTGCGACGACGACCATCTGTCCGGGCTGCAGGCCCTGGGTCACGTCGTCGATGTCGCGGAATCCGGTCGGCACGCCCTTGTTGACGAGACCCTGCTGCAGTTTGTCCAGCTGGTCGAGCGCGTCGTGGACCACCGGGCCGATGGCGGCATAGTCCTGACGCACCTTGCCCATCGACATCTCGTAGATCTCGGACTGGGCGAGGTTAACCACGTCCTCGGCCTGCGACCCCTCGGCGGAATAACCGAGCTGGGCGATTTTGGTGCCGGCGGCGATCACATTGCGCAAAATGGCCCGCTGATGGACGATTTCCGCGTAGTACATGGCATTGGCGGCGGTCGGTACGGATGCGACGAGGCTGTGCAGATAGTCCGCGCCGCCGACCTTGTCGAGGTTGCCATCCGCCAACAGCTGGTTGGCCACGAGCACCACGTCCACCGGCTGACTGGCGGAAAACAGATCGATGATCGCGTTATAGATCGTCTGATGCTTGGGCTGGTAGAAATCGGTGACGTCAATGGTCTGCGAGACCTCGCCGATGGCATCCTTACTCATCAGCATGCCGCCGAGCACGGCCATTTCCGCGTCGTCATCATGCGGGGGCACACGGTCGAAAATCGGGTCGCCGGCCGCCGCCGACGTCTGTGCGCCGCCCCGGCCCGCGCGGTCGCCACGATCGCCACGATCCAAGCCACCGCCGAACCCATTCTGATACGAGTGTTCACTTCCTTCTGCCATAGCTTTCAAGTATAGGATGTGGCGTGGCGGGTGAACGATATCGCGTGGAAACGAAACGGCTGCCCGCATCGGTTCATTTCTCATTCACCTATGAGTCAGCGCCGCGACACGCAGAAAGCAAAATGTGGATAGAAAAATAAGTTATCCACATTTTGGGGATAATTCTGGGGATAATCCACTAAGTTATCCACATACTGGGGATAACTTAGTGGATAGTCTGGGGATAACATTCCGCGTCCACAACAGGTGCTTGCGCAATGTAGTCAGGCGTGATATGCGTGTGAGCGTGCATATAGACTCTTCCGACGCCAAAGCCACCAGTTCCGGCGATACCACACGCCGCGATGGCTTCGGAACCCCGCATGCCGGCGCAAACACAAACACCAGCAACGGCCCGACCGACGCCCGCTCCACCAACCGCCGGATCGTGGCGCTGGCCCTGCCGACCTTCGGCCAGCTCATCGCCGAACCGACCTTCGTCCTTATCGACACAGCCATCGTCGGCCATATCGGGGATGCGGCGTTGGCCGGCCTGTCAATCGGCTCCACCATCATCCTCACGGCAGTCGGACTATGCATATTCCTGGCCTACTCGACCACTGCGCAGGTGGCGCACCTGCTGGGAGCTGGTCGTCGTCGCGAGGGACTGCAGGCAGGCATTGACGGCCTGTGGCTGGCCTTGAGTATCGGCACCGTGCTGGGATTGGGATTGTTCGCGGCTGCCGAGCCATTATGCCGGGCACTGGGCGGTCAGGGCGAAGTATTGGAACAAGCCGTGACCTATACGCGCGCAATCGTGCTGGGCGCGCCAGGCATGCTGATGGTATATGCGGCGAACGGCATTTTCCGAGGTTTGCAGAAGGTTCGTATCACGCTGATCGCTGCGGTGGGCGGCGCGGTGGTGAACACGGTGCTTGATGTGTTGTTCGTTATTGTGCTGAATTGGGGCATTGCCGGCTCCGGAGTGGCGACGCTGGTGGCTCAGTGGTTCATGGGGCTGTTCCTGGTAATCCCCGCCATTCTGTGGTCCCGGGCGGATGGTGCGAGTCTGCGGCCTCGTTTGGCCGGTATTGCGGCAGCCGGGGGCGACGGACTGCCATTGTTCATTCGCACATTGGCGATTCGTGCGGCCATGGTGACTACGGTCGCCTGTGCCGCGCGCATGGGTACTGCCGTGTTGGCCGGGTTTCAGGCTGTGAACTCCTCTTGGAATTTTGCGATGAACATGCTGGATTCCGTGGGCATCGCCGGCCAGACGCTGGTGGCCACAACGCTGGGCGCTGGCAGCGTGCAGCAGGCGCGGCGGCTGACGCGGGCGACCGGGCGTGCGGGACTGGTCACCGGCGCGGTAATCGGCACGGCTTTTGCGGTAGTCGGCCTGTTCGCCGGGCACTTCTTCTCCCCTACGCCACATATTCAGACGCTGATTGCCATCGGCATGGTGACGATGGGCATCTTCTTCCCGCTGCAAGGCTGGATGATGGCAATCGACGGCATTCTTATCGGCGCGCGCGACTACCGCTATCTGGCCGTCACATGCACGCTGACCGCCGTGGTGTATGTGACGCTCATACTCATACTGGCCAATATGGTGACGCCGGCGCTGACGAGCGACCTGATGCGTACCGCCGTACTCTGGGCCGCGTTCAACGTGGTGCTCATGGGCGGGCGCGGCCTGTCCAACGGGCTGCGCATGCGTTCGGACGCATGGATGAAGTAGGTATCGGCCGCGCAAAGCGCTGGGCGATTCCGTTTACATCGCGGCGCGGGCGGCGGAATACATGCCGCGCACGATTTGTTCGCGCCACTTGGACCAGCCGTATTGCTTGGTGATGGTCTCACCGGCGGTGGCACCGAGCGAGGAGCCGTCGGCCCGGGTCAGGTCGAACAGCATATCCAACAGCATCTTGTCGTGGTGCAAACGGTCGGCCAACTCCTCCGCCACGGCCGGATCATAAGGGTCCTTACCCGTGGCAAATTCGGATAGCGTCAAATGCTCACGCACCAGCACGGTGGCCCAGTCGACGATGTCCGGCGCGTAGCCCATACGCTTGAGAATCACCGGCACATGGCGGGCACCCTCGGCGGCGTGATCGGCCACGAACGCGCGCTTGCCGATGTCATGGGTAATACCGGCCAACAGCAACGCCTTGAAATGATCGTCATCGTACCGTCCACCGGACGGTGTCTCGCGCCCCAGACGCGACGTGACCTCCACCATATGCCGATCGATGGTGTATCGGTGGGCGGCCGAGGCGGACGGACGGTTGCGGACGCCGAGCCATTCCGGCATCCATCGACCCGGAATGTCCACGAAGTCGATGCTCTCCCACACTTCCATAAGATTCGGCCCGCATGCAAGCAGACGAATAAACAGCTCGCGCGATTCGTCATCCCACTGGTTGTCGTGAATCGGGCAACGCTTCAGATTAACCAAGGTAGACGGGTTGATGGGCAAACCGAATTCGCCGGCCGCCACGGCCATACGCGATGCCAGCTTGGCATCCTTGGCAGGCTCGGCACCGGGCGCCAACACCAATTCGCCTTCGTGCTTGGCCACGCCGGGAGCCACCACGTCGAATTGCGGGGCTTCGCGCTTGCCGCCAGAACGCTGAGAGAACATCTGGAAGAACGCGAATCGCGGCTTTTCGTGGGTCAGCGAATGTTCGGCGCGGGATGCGGTGGAATCAAGCGAGAAGGAGATGCGCCGGCCGATACGGGCAAGCAGTGTCTGCAAATCGTCGATCGAGTAGGCGGCACGCTCGTTTTCGGGCCAAGTCGGATCGGCGAGGCCAAGCATGACAGCTACTTTGGCCTGATAGGGCGTCAGCATCAGGTTGGTGTCCTTGCCGGCCACCAGATGGATGCAGTCGCGTACGTCGAGCAGACGTTCCACGGCTTCGTCGTAGATGCCGTGCGGGCGGTCGGCCAGCCATGAGGCGGCGAGCGCGGAGACGAGCACCGCATCGCGCAAACCCCCACGGGCCTCCTTGATGTCGGGCTGATTGACGTATTGGAGCCGGCCGAATTCGTCGAGTCGGGCTTTGGCGGAGTCGAGCAGTTCGGGCAGGCGCTTGCGGGCGGCCTTGCGCCAGCGTTCGAGGATGGATGTGGCGGTGGTGGTGATCAGAGCGGTGTCGCCGGCGATGGGCTTCACGTCCAGCCAGCCCATGGCGGCGGGAAGGTCATGGTCGGTGACTTCCTCGCATTGGGCGCGCGTGCGGATGGAGTGGTCGAGGTCCAGACCGCTGTCCCATAGCGGGTACCAGAGTTTGTTGGCCAACTCGTTGAGCTGCTGGTCGTTCAACGTGCGAGGCTCGTAGATGATGACCAGGTCGAGGTCGGAGCTGGGGCCCAGTTGGCCACGTGCCAGCGAGCCTACCGCGGCGAAGCCGATGCCGGAGTCGGGCACAGGGAAAGAGACATCCTTGCAGGCCGCATTCCACAGCTCCGTGAGGCATTGCATGGCCAGTTCCGTGCGAGCTTTGCGCTTGGTCGCACCATTCCGGTAGACGCCGTCGTCATCCGGCTGGCTCATATCCATGAATCGTTGTTTCAAGCCATCGACTGCTGAAGTCATTGCTTCATCTTTCATTGCCAAAAAGGTCCCCGCACGGCGTCAATTCGCGGCGAGCGGGGACCTTTCCTATGCAGTCCATCCCCTTCTAGGCATGGACGTCTGTGTTATCAGATCGCGGCGGAACCGGTCTCACCGGTACGCACGCGGGCCACGGAGTCCAGCGGAGCGACCCACACCTTGCCGTCACCGATGGTGCCGGTGCCGGCGGACTTGATGATCACACCGACCAGCGTCTCGGCATCCGCGTCATCGGACAGCACTTCAACGCGAATCTTCGGAATCAGGTCCACGGTGTACTCAGCGCCACGGTAGACCTCGGTGTGGCCGCGCTGGCGGCCGTAGCCGTTGGCCTCGGACACGGTCAGACCGTGCACGCCGGCGGCCGCGAGGGCCTCCTTGACATCGTCGAGCTTATGAGGCTGAATGATAGCGGTGATCAGCTTCATTTCACTTCACCTCCTTGAGGACGGAGCTGGCAGTACCAGCAAAATCGTAAGCACGTTCGCCCTGGTCGGCAAGGTCGATGCCGCCGACTTCCTGGGCCTCGGTGACGCGCCAACCAATGGTCTTCTCCAGAGCGAAGGCGATGATCGCGGTGATCACCGCGGAGTAGAGGATGGCGACGAGAGCGATGACCAGCTGGACAACGAGCTGACGCCAGTCGCCACCAGCCAGCAGACCGGCGCCTTCGCCGAAGAAGCCAACGAGAATGGTGCCGGTGAAACCACCCACGCCATGTACGCCGACGACGTCGAGGGAGTCATCGTAACCGAACTTGAACTTGAGACCGCAAGCCAGGCAGGTCAGAACACCCGCGATGGCACCCATCACGATGGCCCACAGCGGGGAAACCACATCGGCGGCCGGGGTGATGGCGACCAGGCCGGCGACCATACCCGAAGCGGCACCCATTGCGGTGTAGTGGCCGGAGCGAATCTTCTCGGTGAAGCCCCACGAAAGCATTGCGGCGGCGGTAGCGGCGGAAGTGGAAACCCAAGCATAACCAGCGGTACCGTTGGCGGCGAAGGCGGAACCAGCGTTGAAGCCGAACCAGCCGAACCACAGCAGGAAGGCGCCGAGCATCACGAACGGCACGTTGTGCGGGCGGAACGGCTGAGTGCCGAAGCCCTTACGCTTGCCGATGATGAGCACGATAATCAGGGCGGCGACTGCGGCGTTGATGTGCACCACGGTACCACCTGCGAAATCGTGGGCGGCCGCGCCGATGGCCTTGGAGATGGCGCCGTCAGCAGACAGCAGACCACCGTTCCAGACCATGTGGGCCATAGGAGCGTAGTCGAAGGTAACCCACAGCGCCACGAAGATCATCCAGGTGCTGTACTTCACACGCTCGGCGATGGCGCCACAGATCAGGCCTACGGTAATCATCGCGAAGGCGACCTGGAAGGCGACGTCCACAGAAACCGGGTAGTTGTTGCCGTTCAGACCGGTGGCGGTGAACACGCCGTCCTGCGCGACCATGGAGTCCTTCAGCAGGAAGCCGCTGGCCGGGTCGCCGAAGATGCCTCCGATGTCGGAACCGGCGTATGCGATGGACCAACCCCACAAAGTCCAGATAATCATAGTGACCGACAGCGCGGCCGCCTCAAGCATCAGCATGTTCAGTACGGCCTTGGCGCGAACCATACCACCGTAGAAGAACGCCACACCAGGCGTCATGAGGAAAACCAAGGACGCGGATGTCAGAATCCATGCGGTGTTACCGGAATCAATCGCTCCCATGTCTACCTCCCTCTCTTTCGTTCATGGCACCGGGGGCTTTGTGCGGCCGGCGTCTTATTTGTCTCTACAATACCGTCCCCCTTATGGGGGCTAACAGTTTGTCAGTTAAAACCGGTCTCGTTTTGGTTTCGTTACGCCAAGTTACGCGATTGTTAAGCGTGGCTGGAAGCGTACGTGCGACCGCTCGAGGAAATTTTGGCGCGATTCCAACGGATATGACGAAGCCCCGACCATGTTTCGAGCATGATTCGGGGCTTGGTTTATAGGTAAGTCGTGCGTTTTGCGCTCTCACAACGTGGACGTTGGCTTACGCGAGAATGCCGTCCACGAAACCTTCGGGATCGAACGGTGCCAAATCGTCCGGACCTTCGCCAAGACCGACGAGCTTGACCGGCACGCCGAGCTCCTTCTGCACGCTGATCACGATGCCGCCCTTGGCGGAACCGTCAAGCTTGGAGAGCACCACACCGGTAATGCCGATGGCTTCGGCGAACACCTTGGCCTGGGCCATGCCGTTTTGGCCGGTGGTGGCGTCGAGCACGAGCAGCACCTCGTCCACCGGCAGGTTCTTTTCGGTGACGCGGCGGATCTTGCCGAGCTCGTCCATCAGGTTCGACTTGTTCTGCAGTCGGCCGGCGGTGTCGATGATGAGCACGTCCGCGTTCGCTTCCTTGGCCTTGGCGGATGCCTCGAAGGCGACGGATGCCGGGTCGGCACCGTCCTTGTCGGAGCGGACGACGGGCACGTTGACGCGTGCGCCCCAGGTTTCGAGCTGGTCGGCGGCGGCAGCGCGGAAGGTGTCGGCCGCGCCCATCATGACCTGCTTGCCTTCGGAAACAAGCAGGCGGGAAAGCTTGCCCGCGGTGGTGGTTTTGCCGGTGCCGTTCACACCGACCATGATGACAACGCTCGGCTTGTTCGCGCCGTCCTTGTCGGCGTTGAGCCGGCGGTCGATGTCAGTACCGACGAGCTTGAGCAGTTTGTCTTTCAGCGCCGCGCGCACTTCGGCCGGATCGGACTGGCCTGCGATTCGGGCGTCGTTGCGTAGTTCCTCGACGAGCTGTTCGCTGGCTTCCGCGCCAACATCGGCGAGCAGAAGGGTGTCTTCGACGTCTTCCCAATCGGCTTCGGAGAGCTGATCCTTCGCAAGAATGTTGAACAGGGCCTTGCCGAACGGATTGCCGGATTTCGACAGCCGCGCCTTAAGACGCTGCATGCGTGTGCCGGCGGATTCGGGGGTGTCATGAACCGGTTCGGGCTTGGCTTCGGTGGCTGGTGCAGGAGCCGCCGTTTCGGAAGAGGAAGCTTGAGCTGAGGACTTCTGCTGACTTTCAGCCGGAGCTTTTTCAGCTGCATCAACATTGGAATCAACGGACGGCTTCACCGTGGAAGAATCAGATGCGGCCGACTCCGCTTCCGCAGCAAGACGGGCGTCGGCCTTGGCTTTCGCGGCTTCGGTGGACTTGGCCACGGCAGCCTTGCGGCTCTTGCCGAACCACCATCCGCCGATCACCAGAATTGCCGCGATGACGGCGACGGCGACAATCGCAATAATCACATTCGTATCCATGGCTCCAGCCTAAGAAGCGCAACGGACACACCGGCTCCGCCCCGCGGACGCACCACGAATGTCCGATTCGCCAGGGGGATAAGGTGCTCTGCCATGCAAGGCATCGATAATGCGATCTTGACTTCGATACATCTGGTGACGTTTTTATAGATCATGAAGAGTGATTCTTTTGTCTTCCGCTGTCTGCTTTGAAGGACCGCTTCCTTTCTTTAGGGAATTTGCGTAGCGAATCAGACTCCTCGCGATGAGGAAGACCAGAACGAATACGGCGATTACGCCTAGGATCTTAATCAATGATACGATCAATACTGCGATCCATGTCCAGCTCATGATTCATCCTTTCTCTTTCTGTACTCGTCTATGAGTATTCGAGCCGTGTCGACGTCGTATCTATCGTCAATGGCGAGACTCTTCACCAAGAGGATGAATGGATCCTCCGTCTCGTTGTCGTTCAACCGTATTTTTTCGATAAGCCTGTCAAGCCGGATCCTCATGGTCGGGTAGGAGACTTGATACAGCTGGGACATTTGCTTCAGAGATCCTGACGATAGCACGAAGTTCTTGATGAAGGCCAAATCCTCCTCCGCAAGGTTGGCCAACCATTCTGGTAGACGGTCCACATCACCCCCTTTAATAAAATTTATTATTTATTGAATATATTAAAGCTGCAATGAAGCATTGTCAATATGACACACATGCCCGATTCACCAGAATCGGACGATACGTGGAGGCGGACGGTCAAGGAGCTATCCACGGGGCGTGAAAAACTGGACAGCATGGCCAATACATCCAGAATGACGTCGTATCAGCGGCGCGAGCAGCTCATCGAAATCGGTCGTTCGCTGTTCGCGTCGAAGGGTTTTGAAGCAGTGAGCGTGGAGGAGATCGCCGCCACCGCAAAAGTGTCGAAACCCATCGTCTACGAGCATTTCGGAGGCAAGGAGGGCCTGTACGCCGTGGTGGTGGACCGCGAAATGCGCGCGTTGACCGGCACGCTCACCAGCGCGTTGGATGATCCGACCGTGCACCCACGCCAGATCGTGGAACGCACCGCACTCGCACTGCTCACCTATATCGAAGAGGACGCCGAGGGATTCCAGGTACTGGCGCGCGACTCGCCCAGCACCGAACCGTCCGGCTCGTTCAGCTCACTGCTGGGAGACATCGCCGTGCGCGTCGAAGACATCCTTTCCGAAACGTTCAAACGGCAGAAACTCTCCACCAAAGGCGTGCCGTACTATGCGCAGATGCTGGTGGGCATGACCGTGTTCACCGGCCAATACTGGGCGGACCGCCCGAAGGTGAACAAGGAGCAGTTGGCCGCATATATCGTGGATCTGGCATGGCATGGGCTGAGCCGGCTCGACTCCAAACCCCAACTGCTCTTCGAAGGTGACAAGGCACGCAAGGAGGCCAGGCGCCGGGCCAAACACCTGGCCGATTCCGACGGCGCCGACCAGGGCCGGTCGAATGAAGTCCGGACGGATCCCGGTCAGGGTACCGGCGAGGATCCGGAATCTCGGGGCACGGGTTCGGCGGCGCAGACCGCACACCGCCCCGCCGGGCCGGGAGACGAAGTGCTACGGTTTGAACAGGAAACTGAACGCAACGACTGAATATGTGAGGACGAAAGACTTTCATGGCCCGCACGGCAAAGACGCTCACCTTTGTGATCCCCGCATACAATATGGAATCCTATCTCGATCGCTGCGTAAGCTCGCTGCTTTCGGCGACGAACACCGACGACATCGAAGTGCTGGTCGTCGACGACGGATCGAAAGACGGCACGCTGGAAATGGCACAGAAATTCGAGGCCCGCTATCCAGGCATCGTGCGCGCCATCCACCAGGAGAACAAGGGCCACGGCGGCGCGGTCAACACCGGCATCGCGGCGGCGAACGGCATGTATGTGAAGGTTGTGGACGCGGATGATTGGGTGGACCCCGAATCGCTCGAACAGGTCATGGCCGTGCTGCGCGAAGAGGCCGATTCCACCGAGCCGATCGACATGCTCGTCACCAATTATGTGTATGACAAGGTTGGCAAACGCAACAAGCATGTGGTGAACTTCCGCCATGCCATGAAGGCCGGCGCGCGCCTGACCTGGAACGATCTTGGGCATTTCGGCTTGGCTGAATACATTCTCATGCACGCGCTGACGTACCGCACCGCCGTGGTGCGAGAGTCCGGCATGCAGCTGCCGGAGCACACGTTCTACGTGGACTTCATTTACGCGTACCAGCCGTTCCCGTGGGTGAAGACCATGAAGTATTTGGATACGCCGTTCTACCACTATTTCATCGGGCGCGACGGGCAAAGCGTGCAGACCGATGTGATGATCCGCCGCGTCGACCAGCTACGCCTCGTCAACCAGTGCATGGTGCGTGCCACCCCGGAACGCGACACGGTGCCGGACGGCCTGTACCGTTATATGATCCACTTCCTGGCGATTGAAAGTTCCGTGGCAAGTGTGTTCATGATTTTGTCTCGCGATCCGGAAAATTATGAGAAGAAAAAGGATATGTGGGACGACATCAAGGCGCACTCCCCCACTATTTACAAGGATGTGCGCAAGAAAGCCATGTCTCGCGCGCTGAACTTGCGCGGGTCGATCGGTCGTTTCGTGATTCGCAAGGGATATTTCGTGGCGGAACACGTCGTCGGGTTCAACTGATCGCGATTTCCGACGATTTGATGGTCAATCGACGGTCTGAATGGCACTATCTGCCTTATATATGGCAGAACTGACGTACGGGGGTGAGGATGCAGTCGTGAGGCTGTTGGAAGCAGCACTGACGCTTCCAACAGCCTACGTTCATGCGGAACCTCCCCGAGCGCGGAAACCTGGCTCATTGGGACGGGTTTTGCCGGATTTCGGGGCTTTATGCTCAGTTCCAGCGGTCGGACATGGCGAAACTGTTGTGCATGAGGTTGCTGGACGTGTAGAGCACGTCGTTGAGCAGTTTCGTAACGTGAGTGCGCAAGTATTCCGCCATTTCCTCGTTGGACTGCTGCAGTCTGGCGATGGTTGCAATACTGGCGTTTTCCGTAATCTCCGCGGCTCCTGCACTCTCTTGCGATTCAGACGCGCTCGTTTGCGCGGTCATCTCACGCAATTCGGCATCGGTACGTTCCACCAGACGATGGCCGTACGCGCGGGCCGATTCCGCAAATCCTTCGATCGCATTGCTGGTTTCGTAGAAATGCGCGTCGGCGAGCGCGGCGATCAGACGGTTCGCCCAGTACAGGTTGCCGGTCGAGACTTCCGGCGTGGTGTCGCGCAGGTAGGCGGGCGTATCGTTGACGTTCGCGTAGAACGGCGCCGCGGCGGTGAACGGGCCGGAACCGAACGACACCCACATCACCGTGCGGTTGACGGCCGGCGCATACGGGCGCACCTGAATCGCCACCATATGCCCGGTGCGGTTGATGCCGATCGGACGGTAACGATGACGGCTTTCCGCCGTGCCTGCCGTGCCGTACGGATCATATGGCGTGCCTTCGAAATGCGAGGACAGCAGGAAATCGACGTCTTCGAGGCTTATCTTGGCTTCCGGCACGCGGCACCAGGGAATGTCGTCGGACTCCGGCGTGTGGCGGGCGGCCGGCGAATCCCAATCCTCGCTGGGGTTGAGGTGGCGCTGCATGTACCAGGCGCGGGGCGTGTTGTAGATGTGATCCTTCGGCGTCGCCGTGCCGAACGCCTTGCGCGGGTTGAAATGGCCCGGCGCGGCGTCCATGGTGCGGTCGAGATGATGCGCGGCCATGAACTCGCGCAGATCGGCGCTGCACAGATATTCGCGCCGTTCGCCGAACGCGTCGGCGAGATCGAAATCGTCGATGCCGAGCTGGTTGGGGATCGTGGCGTAGCAGTCGTCGGGAACCCGGCGGGCGATCCAATGATGCCCGCCGATGGTCTCGACGTACCAGATTTCGTCCACGTCGGAGATGATCACGCCGTTCGACTCGTACGTGCCGTAGGTTTCGAGCAGTTCGCCCAGGCGGATGACGCCCTCGCGCGCGGTGGCGACGTATGGCAGCACGAGGGTGATGATGTCTTCCTCGCCGATGCCGCCCGGCCGTTCGTCGCGATGGTCGACGTCGCCGGGCTCGCCGTGGGCCGGCTTGAGCTCGACCATCGGATCCGCGCCGAGCACGCGCTCGTTGACGGCGATGGTTTCGGTCGCGCTCATCGCCACGTTGTGTTCGTTGGCGCCGGCTTCGGCCAGAATGCCGCGATTGTTCAGAACGTTGGGGGCGATGGTGTACCGGCAAGGATCGTCCGGCAGGTCGATTTCGACATGGCTCAGCACGCTGCGGTAGTGGCGCGGCTGATCGGCGGGGGCGACTGCGATGAATCGTTTGGGATCGTAACGACCGGAACCGGAATCATCGTCGCGGGCGATGATGGTGGAGCCGTCGTAGCTTGCGTTTTTGCCGACAAGGATCGTGGTGCATGACATGGAACACCATGGTAGGAGCCGGACTGGTCGGCAGGCGACGCGGCCGACGCGCCCCGCTCTCATGACGATGCCCTTGGAGCTTGGTCTGCCGGCTCCCATTGGCCGCCGACCAAGAAGTTCATGAACGAAATCGACCACTTGAGGAGGCGGCAATGAGCGATTTGAACGAACGCGACAAGGCGCTGCTGGCGAAGTTCGGCATGACCGAGGAGCAGGTGGAGCGTGACGAGAAGATGGCCGAGTCGGAGACCGAGCCCGACGGGCTGACCGGGCGCGTCCACTATGGGCTGCATCTTGACCAGACGGACGAGGAGATGATCAGCGTCAGCATCCGCGTGCCCAAGTCCACGCTCGACGAGCTGACCGAAACGGCCAGGCGCTACCACATCAGCCGCAGCGAATACATGCGCCGCAAGCTCGCCGCACCCGTGGGCTGAATCGGGAGACAGGCAACGAACGGCGGCAAGTAACGCAAGAGCCGGCCCCCAAGATACTCGGGGCGTCCGGTCTCGTCACCGTCCGCCGGTCGTGCGTCGGCGCTTGTCCGTCGTCGCGGGTCCCGGCACCGTATCGTTCATGACGTGGACCGTCGTAGCGGCCATAGGCTCTGCACGGACCATATGCCGTCGTCCGCGCCCGCCGCCAGTTGTCCCCCGCGGGCCTCGATGATCCTCCGGTACCGGCGCAGCCCGTCGCCGTTGGAAAGCAGCCCGTCATCGTCCGGGCCCGCAGTCCGTACGAGGTTGCTTTCATCGATATGCAATCCGTCCGCGTGCACGCCCACGCTCATCACATAGCCGGCGTCCGGGTCGGCGTATTTGCCGATGTTGCCGAAAAGCTCCGTTAGGAAGGAGACCGCGTCTCGCATCGTCTCCTCGTCGAGTAGCAGGTCGACGGACGGGTCGACGAAGACGTCCCCTCTGATTCCTGCCATGCGCAGTCGTCTCGCATGCGTCTCGGCAAGTGAGGTGAACGATTCGCTGTGTCCGGGGCTGCCCGATGGAGCGTCCTCCCGGGTCCTGACCAGTGTGATGGCCGCGCGCGAGTCACGCAGCGCTTCTTGCAGAATCCGCCGCATCTCGTCGTCGGGCAATCCGTCCCCGCCTGACAGCCCGGACGCCGCCCGGTCTTCCAAGGCGTTAATCAGGAAGGACAGCGAATTGCAGACGCGGTCATGCAGTCTGTCGATGACCGCCTGGTCGCGTTCCCGCATCCGTTCCCGTTCCCGTTCCCGCATCCGTATGTATTGCGCGTTGGCCAGCGCCCCGAGGAACGCCGCCAAGAAGAACACGAGACACAGAACGGCCGCTCCGGGCATACCCGGCCAGGGTTCGATGCGCAGCGCGAAGCTGAGCATGCGGGACAGCACGCACACGCTCGCCGCGAGCAGGCCCCGTCCGAGCCCGCATCCGCCGAGGACCGCCACGGCGAAGGGCGCGGAGACCGGGAACGTCGTGGGCATGCTCGTCAGCGTGCTGACCGTCCAAATGCCGACCACCATCCAGGAACCGGAATCCGGCCACAGCGCGGCGGCGCACAGTGCCAGCGTCTCGTATGCGATGAACGCCGCGTGCCAGACCAGGAAACGGTCATCGCACGCTATCGACGTCTCCGCGTATACGGTCACGAACATCAACACCATGTACAGCGCCGTCAGGCCGACGCGCACGGGATCGATCGTCCCTCCGCGACTCCCTGCGGACGTGGGTTCGGACCGGAGGGAGCGAGTCGTCTGCCTCACTTGAACAGATCGTACCGGCCGCATTTCTCCATCGCCTCCTCCCGATTCTCCGCATGCAGCTTGCGCAGCGCGCGGTGGCTGTACGTCATCACGGTGTTGCGGCTCAGGTCCAGACGTTCCGCGATGTCGTCCGCCTTCATGCCCTTTGCGAAGAACCTCATGACGGCCCTCTCTCTTTCCGACAGACGCGGAACGACCCTCGGACCGCCTTCATTCCGTCCTGGACCCGCCGCGGCGGACACGTCGGGGCATCCGCACACGCCCCTACCGGCGGCCGCCTTCTGAACGGCCTCCATCAAACCGTGCATGGCCTCGTCTTTGCCCAGCACGGCCTGCGCTCCGACGGAAACGGCGTCCGCCACGTATTCTTTAGGGTCGTAGGCCGTCACCAACACGACCCCGATGCGGGACCCCGCCTTCCGGATCGTGGCGCAGACATCCATCCCCGTCATCCCGGACAGTGCGATGTCGCAGACCAGCACCTGGGGAAGCTCACGGGCATGGAGGCAACGCTGGATGGCCTCAGGAGCGGACGAGCACCACCACATCACACGGAAATGACGGGGATCGTGGGACAGGACGGCCGCAAGGGCGCGGGCCGCGAATGGGTCGTTGTCGAGGACCACCACGGCGGCCGGCCCGTCGGCATGCTCGGATGAAGGCATTCCACATCTCCTCTCGATTCGCGGGATGCGCCGGGATCACGACAGCGTCTCGAGGCTGTCCATACGCGACAGTCCGGGCATGCCACCGATCGCAGGCGTCGAGCATGCCATCATGCTCACCACGAACATTATCGCCAGCGGGAGCAGCAGGGCGCCCCGGTATCCCACAATATGCAGCAGAGTACCGGCAGCGACTGAGGACACGCTCTGCGCGACGGACATGAACAGCACGTTGACTGCTCCGACACGCCCTCGCAGGCTGATCGGAATCAGTAGCATGAGGTAGGTCTCAATCATGGAATTGAGCGGGATGAGGGGCACCGAGGCGCAAAAACCCAGCAGCGCAAGTATCCATGGTGACGCGGTGAGCGACATCAGCGAGAAGCTGGTGACGAATGCAAGCGACGTCAATACGAACACCGTCCGTCCGGCGAGCTCGCGGACGAGCCTCATGCCGATGACGCCGCCTAGAAGCATGCCGACTCCCTGGAACGTCTGTATCACGCCCAGCATCAGAGACGTCGTGCCGAGCGACTGCTGGTACAGGACCACGACCGTCCCGCACATGCTTAGTACCATAACCTGGACGACGATCAGCAGCAGTATGAGACGGGCCCGCCCGTTGCGCGCGTACCAGCGCGCCCCCTCGAGACCGTCCCGGAGGACGGCCGGCCCACCGTCCTCTCCATGGTTCCGAGGGTGGGGACGCAGGTCGCAGCGCAATGCCATGCCGAATACGGATTGCAGGGCGCGAGACGCGCAGGCCACGGCGAGGGGAAGCGCGGCGCTCACGCCGTACAGCAGACCGGCCAACGGTGAAGCGGCGAGTTGCAATACCGCATCGCGCGACTGGTTCGCCGCGGTCGCGTCGGCCAGCTGGTTTTTCTCCACGACCTGCGGGAGTGCGACGTTGGTCGTGTTGGAGAACAACCCCGACAGCGCGCCGTTGGCCGTCACGAACACGAAAAGCAGGGGAGCTGACATGCGTCCCGCCAACAGCGTCAGTGCCAGCGCGGCGTCAAGCGCGGCGGCGAATGCCCCGGATAGAATGATCAGGCGCCTACGGTCGTGATAGTCGGAGATGATGCCGCCGGGGATGACCATGAATGCCGTCACCAGCGAATTGAGCGTGCCTGCCAGGCCGCTCAGCACATAATTATGGGTGACCGTGTAGCCGAGAAGTGTGAATGCGAAGCCGCCGACCACGACGCCGATTTGCGACGAGGTGTCGCACAGGAACCAATACCGGTATTCCCGTTGACGCATCAGGGGTGTCTCACCGCATTCGTCCATGCTCATCGGACACCTTCTTCTCTGCTCCAAGACATGACCTCAACCGTATTCCCAGTGATGAAAGACATTTCATCTGTCTTCGTTGAATTCCTTCTGTCAGCAGTGTTGCCGGCAGAAGGAATTGTGAACTGTCTGCTACGACGAAATCCACCGGCTGTAACTCGCCGTTGTCACTTATATGGTTTTGGCGCTGTCCGTTAACCCGTCATTCATCTCGTTGATGAATTACGTGCGAATCCAAACATATTGTTGAAAGAATCCCTTGTTCGGTGGCAGAAATGTCGTTCCGGACGTCATGACTTGCAA
The DNA here is from genome assembly GCF_000269965.1 of Bifidobacterium longum subsp. infantis ATCC 15697 = JCM 1222 = DSM 20088. Classification (NCBI taxonomy): domain Bacteria; kingdom Bacillati; phylum Actinomycetota; class Actinomycetes; order Bifidobacteriales; family Bifidobacteriaceae; genus Bifidobacterium; species Bifidobacterium longum. Next base: position 257,069 of record NC_017219.1, on the reverse strand, counting down.
TGTCGATTTGTCCAAACCGGTATGGCGAGGACGGGATCAAGGAATGAAGTCATCGAATCGTTCCGGCTGTGTGAAGGCCTGATCAACTCATTCGAGTCTGATGTCCGCTCAGAAGGCCTGGTTATCTTCTTCCGAAGAGCTCGTCGTGGCCGCCCGTGCGCATGAACACGGCAATTCCGTCGTCGCGCATCCAGATCGCGAGCCAGTCACCGGCGTTGCCGATGTGGCATTCCATAACGCCCGCCAGGTCGCCGGTCAGCATATGAGCCCGATGCCGACGCCGCAGCATTTCCCTTGCGGTGCACGTATCCGCGAGCACCAGGTGTATGACCTCCTTGAGGTCCGCGAGATCCGCGTGGCGTCGAACGCGACAGGGAACTGCTGGCGAAGTTCGGCATGACCGAGGAGCAGGTGGAGCGTGACGAGAGGATGGCCGAGTCGGAGACCGAGCCCGACGGCCTGACCGGGCGCGTCCACTATGGGCTGCATCTTGACCAGCCGGACGAGGAGATGATCAGCGTCAGCATCCGCGTGCCCAAGTCGACGAGCTGACCGAAACGGCCAGATGCTACCACATCAGCCGCAGCGAATACATGCGCCGCAAGCTCGCCGCGCCCGTGGGCTGAATCGGGAGACAGGCAACGAACGGCGGCAAGTAACGCAAGAGCCGGCCCCCAAGATACTCGGGGCGTCCGGCTCTCACTTCCATTTCCCCAGCGGGGTTGGCTTGGTTACAGTGTAACGCCTTTCAAAGACGTTCACCCGGCGCTGATAACGATGGCGCGCACGGAGGCAAGGAATCCATCATATTGGTGCTCGCCGGCCCGCCAGTCGCCGTAGGAGCCGAGCAGCTGGTCGGGCAGCCACAGCCTGGCGTCGGCGGCACCTGCCACGAGATCGACCCGGATGGAGTCGATGAAGCGCCGGCTTCTCAACGCGTCGATGAAACGGATGTCCCTGGCGTCCTGGGCCTTGTCGCGCCGCTCCAGCACGAGGCGATCAACCGAATACTCGCGTTCCAGCACCGGCAGCAGGGTTTCCAGGCACTTCCTTCTCGCACGTTCGGCAGTGTTCCAATCGCCTAGGGGAATCGCCGCGACGATGACGTGAGTGAGCCCGAGGCCGGAGATGGCGTCGATGGCTTTGAATCGCAGCTTGGGCTGCATGTCCCGCCAATGGAGCTTGCTTGCGTCTCTGGGTTTGACGGTATTGAGCCGGGAGCGGGTGAAATCCTCGTCGAGGTCGCAGACGCACGCCCCCATGAGATACATGGACTCGGGCACGTTCGACTTGCGAACGCTCTCGTCGCCCCATGCCGTGGCCATCGAACCATCCCTCCGATTATGTAATCCGCCAAGGGTTTCGATACTAGCGGTTAGACAGGTTTTTGCCTGACGGCTACAGCCCAACGGAGGGCATAGGTAGTGCGGTCATTGTGTCTAATTGCGTCTGGAAACCATATCGCCGGGTAAAACAAAACCCTTGGAACTCAGTGTTTCCAAGGGTTTTCGGTGCCCCCCGTGGGATTCGAACCCACAACCCACGACTTAAAAGGACGCTGCTCTAACCGTTGAGCTAGAGGGGCAACTCTACTAGGATACACGCGCTCATCCGACAAACCAAATCGGCGATTTGCCGCGACGACCGTCGGCCCGTCCGCGCGTATGGCCCATATCACGCCCACATCGCACGCGCCCTCTGGCCATGCACGGCCATGAACGACTACCCTTGGCCATATGAGTGAATCCCCCAACTGGAGCAATCCACTGCGCGACTCGCGCGATCTCAGACTGCCCCGCATCGCCGGCCCGTGCAGCCTTGTCATTTTCGGCGTCACGGGTGACTTGGCGCAGAAGAAACTGCTGCCGGCCGTCTACGACCTGGCGAACCGTGGCCTGCTGCCGCCGAGCTTCGGTCTGACCGGCTTCGCCCGCCGAGACTGGACACAGGAACGGTTCATCGAATTCGTCAAGGCCGCTATCCAGGCGCATTGCCGTACGCCGTTCAAGGAGTCGACTTGGCGCAATCTGGCCGCCGGAATCCGCTTCGTTCAGGGTACGTTCGACGATCAGGAGGCGTTCGAGCGTCTGAGCGCCACCGTGCAGGAGCTTGACCGCGATCGTGGCACGCAGGGTAACCATGCCTTCTACATGTCGGTGCCGCCGCGGGCTTTCCCGCAGGTTGCCAAGCAGCTGGCCGCCTCCGGCCTGTCGCGCTCGTCCGAGGGAGCGTGGCGCCGCGTGATCATCGAGAAGCCGTTCGGCCATGATCTGGCCAGCGCCAAGGAACTCGACAGCGTGGTGTCCGAGGTGTTCGACCCGAGTTCCGTGTTCCGCATCGACCACTACCTCGGCAAGGAGACCGTGCAGAACCTGCTGGCCCTGCGCTTCGCCAACGCCATGTACGAGCCGATCTGGAACGCCAACTACGTGGATCATGTGCAGATCACGATGGCCGAGGACATCGGCATCGGAGGACGCGCCGGATATTATGACGGCATCGGCGCGGCGCGCGACGTGATCCAGAACCACCTGCTGCAGCTCATGGCCCTGACCGCCATGGAGGAGCCGGTGAGCTTCACCGCCAAGGATCTGACCGCCGAGAAGACCAAGGTGCTTTCCGCCGTGCGTCTACCCAAGGATCTTGCCGCCAACACCGCGCGCGGCCAGTACGCCAAGGGCTGGCAGGGCTCGCACGAAGTGGTCGGCTACTTGGAAGAAAAAGGCATCGACCCCAAGAGCACCACTGAAACGTACGCCGCCATCCGCCTTGACATCGACACCCGCCGCTGGGCCGGCGTGCCGTTCTACCTGCGTTGCGGCAAGCGTCTGGGTAAGCGTGTCACCGAGATCGCCGTGATGTTCAAACGCGCCCCGCACCTGCCGTTCGAACAGACCGCCGTGCGCGAACTCGGCAAGAACGCCATCGTGATTCGCGTTCAGCCCGACGAGGGCGTCACCATGCGTTTCGGCGCCAAGGTGCCGGGCGGCTCCACCATGGAGGTCCGAGACGTGAACATGGACTTCAGCTATGGTCGCTCCTTCACCGAGAACTCGCCGGAAGCCTACGAACGACTGATTCTGGACGTGCTGCTCGGCGACCCGCCGCTGTTCCCCACCACCGAAGAGGTGAACCTCAGCTGGGAGATTCTCGACCCGATTGAACGATTCTGGTCCACGCTCGGCCAGCCGCAAGCCTATCGCTCCGGCACATGGGGCCCAACCCAAGCCGACGACATGCTGGCACGCGACGGACGCCATTGGAGGATGCCATGATCATCGACATGCCGAATACCCGCACCCGCGAAATCGCGCACAAGATCGAACAACTGCATGAGGAGCGCGGCGAATCGGCGACCGGCCGCGTACTGACGCTGCTGATCGCCACCGAGGACGCCGATCTGGAGCATGCGCTGGAGATCGCGAATTCGGCCAGCCGCGAGCATCCGTGCCGCGTGATCGCCGTGGTGCCGGACACCGATCCCGTCGCCCGGTCCGCCGATGGCGAGCTGGACGCGGCCGAAGCGGCCGCCGAGGTGAGCGCGGATCGCGACAATCCGGACGTCGACCTGACCGATGGGCCGAACGCCCCGAGCGGCTCCAACCTGAACGCCCAGGTGCGGTTCGGCGCGGACGCCGGCGCGGGAGAGATCATCATCCTGCGCCCGCGCGGCGGCCTGATCAACCATCCGGATACGCTGGTCATCCCGCTGCTCGTGCCGGACGCGCCCGTAGTGGCGTGGTGGCCGACCACGCCGCCGTCGAACCCAGCCAAGGATCTGATGGGGGCGATGGCCCGAAGCCGCATCACCGATGCGTTGCATTCCAACAACCCTGAGGCCACGATCGAACGTCTGCGCCGCAATTGGACGCCGGAAGACATCGACTTGTCGTGGACCAGACTGACCGTCTGGCGCGCGATGCTTGCCTCGATGCTCGACCAGCCACCGCACCTGCCCATCACCGCCGTGAAGGTGACCGGCAAGGCCGACTTCCTGCCGCTGGAACTGCTGTGCGCATGGCTGCACCTCAAGCTCGGAGTGCCAGTCGAAACCGAATTCGTACCCGATGCCGAGGCTGTGACCGGCGTGTACCTGACCCGTGAGGACGGTGTGATCTCGCTGGAACGCCCGTATGAGGACCAAGCGCTGATCTCGATGCCCGGCCAGACTCCGCAAGAAGTGTCCGTGCCGATGCGCACCATCGAGGACTGTCTGACCGAGGAACTGCGCCGCATCGATCCCGATGAGATCTACGCCGAGGTCATCAACGAAGGCTGGGATCTGATTCGTCACTGAAGTCGGTAGAACCGTTGCCACAGCGGCGTTGGCATGAGTTCGGCAATTGTGGTCGAGCCATGCCAACGCCGTTGCTCATCGTTTCCTACCTCATGCGATGCCGAAGCTCATGACCGCGGAGTAATAAAGTGACATATGCGATGTCGCACAATGTACATTGTGTTGTCAACTGACAACACATTTCATTGCTGCAAATGGCTGGATTCCCGGCATGCCACCCGTATTATGCGTTGTCAACTGACAACACAATCCACATTGCAAAGTACGACACATACCCCATATAAGGACCATACATGGCAACTCGAAAACTCATTGTGTATCCGAATAAAGATCTGATGATTCAGGCTGGCGCGCAACGTTTTGTCTTGGCGCTACTCGATTTGCTCGCCGAGCGACTGCCGGATGGCACGCACCGCACGCGCGTGGATGTGGCGCTGTCTGGCGGTTCGGCCGCGCAGCCGTTGGGCTTGGTACTGAGCGATCCGCTGGCTGATGCGATTGATTGGTCGCGCGTGCATTTCTGGTGGAGCGACGAACGTTTTGTGCCGGCTTACGACACCGATCGCAATGCTTTGGAGGCCCGTCGCCTGCTGCTTGACCAGCTCGTGGCCAACGGCAAGCTGCCGGAATCAAATATCCATGAGATGGCGGCCGACGTTCGTTCCGCCGACGAGATCGCCGATGTTATGTCCGATGCCGACAGCGCCGACGATTCCGTTCGCGCCGCCGCCGATGCCGCGAATGATGCATTGCTGGACGCCGCCGCCCGCGATTATGGGGCCGAACTCATCCGTGAGCTTGGTCCGGAACCGGTAATCGATCTGATGATTCTCGGCATGGGACCGGACGGTCACTATGCGTCGCTGTTCCCTGGTCATGATGAGGTCAAGGTTACCGATAGGCTCACCGTGGGTGTGAACCACTCCCCCAAGATGCCGCCGCTGCGTGTTTCATTGACCGCGCCGCTCATCGCACGTTCACGCCATACGTGGTTCTTCGCCGCCGGTGCCGGCAAAGCCGAATCGCTGGCCCATGTCTTCGAGCAGCCCAACAACCCGGATTACCCGTCCTCCTACGCCAACGGAGTGGACGAGTTCACCTGGTTCTCCACCGAAGAAACCGTCACCGCATTGTGAGTGAATTAAGCCCCCTCTGATGAGGGGGCTTAATTCGTCTATGGCTACGCCTCGATCTCAGGCTTGCTGTTTTCTCAGCTCGGCTATCGCCGAGCCTGAAGAAGGCCGGACAGCCCACAGGGCTGTCCTAAGCCTGAAATCACGAGGCTACGCCTCGATTTCAGGCTTGCCTTCTTCAGCCCACAGCGTGTGGAACACGCCGGGCTTGTCGACGCGGCCGTAGGTGTGGGCACCGAAGAGGTCACGCTGGGACTGGGTCAGAGCGGTGGGCAGACGCTTGGAGCGCAGACCATCGTAGTAAGCCAGGGAGCTGGAGAACACCGGGGTCGGTATGCCGGCCTCCACCGCGCGAACGATCACGCGACGCCATGCGTCCTGCGATTCGCCGATGATCTTCTCGAAGTACGGATCGAACAGCAGGGAAGCCGGCGGGTTATCGCCCTTGAAGGCCTCGGTGATGCGGTCGAGCAGGAACTGGGCGCGAATAATGCAGCCGCCACGCCAAATGCGGGCCACTTCGGACAGGTTGATATCCCAGCCGTATTCCTTGGCACCGTCCTGAATCTCGTTCAGGCCCTGAGCATAGGCCACGACCTTGGAAGCGAACAGGGCCTTGCGCACGTCATCGACGAACGCGGCCTCGTCTTCTCCGGCCAGATCGATGGTCTTGTTCGGGCCAGCCAGACCTTCCTTCTGAGCGTCTTCACGCAGCTCACCGTGCGAAGACAGTGCACGAGCGAACACGGCTTCACCGATGGCAGCCACAGGAGAACCAAATTCCAGACCAGTCTGCACGGTCCACGTACCAGTACCCTTCATGCCGGCATGATCCACGACCATGTCCACGAACGGCTTGCCGGTCTCGGCATCCTTATGGTGCAGGATCTGGGCGGTGATCTCGATCAGGTAGGAGTCGAGATCGCCCTTGTTCCACTCCTCGAACACGTCGCCGATCTCCTCGGCATCCATGCCGAGTCCACGGCGCAGAATGTCATACGCCTCACCAATCACCTGCATATCCGCATACTCGATGCCGTTGTGCACCATCTTGACAAAGTGGCCGGCGCCATCGGTGCCGATGTGGGTCACGCACGGTTCGCCGTTCACCTTGGCGGCGATGGATTCCAGAATCGGCCCCAGGGTCTTCCAGGATTCCACGGTGCCGCCGGGCATCAGGGACGGGCCGTTGAGCGCGCCCTCCTCGCCGCCGGACACGCCGCAGCCCACGAAGTGGAAGCCCTTAGCACGTACTTCCTTCTCACGCTTGATGGTGTCCTTGAAGAAGGAGTTGCCACCGTCGACGATGATGTCGCCCGGTTCGAACACCTCTTCTAGCTGCGCGATGGTCGCGTCGGTCGGAGCACCGGCCTTGACCATGATGATGGCGGTACGCGGACGCTTCAGGGACGCGGCGAATTCCTCGAGCGTCTCGGCCGGCACAAAGTTGCCTTCGGCGCCATGCTCGTTCATGAGCTTCTCGGTACGCGAGTAGTGACGGTTGAACAACGCCACCGTATTGCCATGGTGCGCCAGATTACGCGCCAGATTGGAGCCCATCGCGGCCAGTCCGATCACACCAATGTTTGCTGTAGCTTCGGCCATGTGCCTTGCCTTTCGTTTGATTGTCCCATCGTCATCACGCGCGTCACAAAACAGCGCATCAGCGGAGGGAATCATTCCTTCAACGCTTGAAAGTGTATCCCGCTTATCACCCACGCACGAGGGCTGTCTTAGGCTCTACGCACCTTCTGCCCGCGAAGCGTAATTACTTGCCATTCACATACGCCCGGCCTTGGAAGGGTCGATGTGCATGGTCTGGAAACGGTTGGCCATGTACGCATCGCCATACCGTTCACTGAACCACACCGCGACCGGTGAATTCTGCGGTTGGCCGGCCATGCGCCCGTACCAGCAGTCCAAGGCCATCAGCGTGAAGGCGATGTCGATCACCATCAGCACCGCGCATACGGCGGTCAGCGAATACCGCACCTTCCAGGGAATGCGGTTAATCAGGGCGAGCAGTCGCGGCAGCAGCCATTTGACCCACGCCACGCCGATCAGACCCCAGAAGAACATGAACAGGCCCGAGGTGCGCCCGTCGATCGACAGCCATCGGCCGGTGTAGTCCCACGCGGTGATGCCGAAGGCCGCCTCCATGAACCAGCTCGTGCAGTATTCGAACGCGCCGCCGATCACCGCCGAGGCGCAGAAGATCAGGAACGGGTTCGCTTTCCACAGGCGGTTCAGGCATACGGTCACCAGCACCGCGCCGCAGCCGTAGATAGGCGAGAACGGCCCCCACAGCAGGCCCGCACGGTCCTGAAGTTCGCCGTTGTACAACGCCATGTGATAGATCGTCTCCATGATCAGACCGAATACCGAGGCGATGGTGAACAGCCAGAAGATGTTGAAGAAGTCCAGTGCGATGTAGCCTTTGCCGGACTGGTCGCGTCCCAGCATGCCGGCCGCCACCGCCGACTCATAGTCATCTCGATCGTCCATGCGTTTGAGCGCGCGCTGCAGGCGCCGTTCCTCGCTCAGGGAGGGGTCGGCGGTCACCGAGATCACGATGAGGATGGTCATCTGGACCAGCGGCATCAGCAGGTTGGGGCCGAGGCCGGTCAACGCCAGTGACAGCATGCCATCCGCCAGCGTCAGCGGCATCAGCACGTAGGTCCAGCGCGCGGCATACCGGCGATGGTTGCGCAGCAGCATCACGCCGAACACGATCAGGCAGACGGCGCTGACCACCAGCACCACCGCGCGGACCGCGGACAGGATGAAGGTCAGGCTCATCGCATCGACGTGCACATGACCATCCAGAATCTCGCGCACGGCATAGAGGATGGAAATCACCATAATCGGCAATGTGGCGAGTCCGTCCAGCAGTACGACCGCGCCATAGATGCGCGCCAGAATCGGTAATCGCTTGGCGTTCAGGTTCAAGCCGGCGTCGTCCAATTCAACGGCCACCAGATCGGCCACGACTGCGGACTCGGCGTCACGGTTCTCTCGCGTCTTTCCAAGGGTAGTGGCCGTGCCATCGTCCTTGAATTCAACCATGGTTTCCTCCCCACATAGCGTCCCCTTACACTATCACCCGATTGCAGTTTTGCCGAACTTGATGGACGGCCGGCACAGGTTCTGACACTTCCGGCAACTCCAGCTCCGACCAGTCATCCAGCCAGAACGAGCAGTCGGCCATCGACGGCCAATCCGGCACCATCGAAAGCTGATACAACGGTTTATCCATGGGGCGGTAGCTCTCTCATGAGGCGGTAATTACCCCATGGGGCGGTTAGCCCAAAACCGCATTCCGCGGAATAAAGCCATTTTAAGCCACCGCCCCATGGGGATTTCACCGCCCCATGGGCCACTTACCGCCCGATGAAGGTTTTACCGCCCCATGGAGGGCAGCCTCACACCAACACACACAGCACCCCAGCCCACAGCACCCCAGCCACACAGCACCCCAGCCACAAAAATTAGGCACAATGCCCAGCGACGCACGATAAGCCGCTGGGCAGCGGCGTTATTCCGCCAAAGACATCATCAATCACCCCATTGATCTCCGGCAACCGTAGCGCTACGATTAACGTATCGCTACGGAAAACGTAGCAACCAAGCAACACCAAGCTCCGGAGGTATCAGTGGGCAATATCTTCAAGGTCCTCAAACGCGACTTCCTGCGCCTGTTCAAGGTGCCGGCCGCATGGGTGATCCTGTTCGGCATGGTGTTCATCCCACCACTGTATTCGTGGTACAACATCGTCGGCTTCTGGGACCCGTACGGCAATACCAAAGGCATCACCGTCGCCATCGCCAACAATGACGACGGCACCGACAACGCACTCATCGGCAAGCAAAACCTCGGCGATCAAATCGTCAAGCAGATGAAAAGCAACGACCAGCTCGGCTGGACCTTCGTCACCGAAGCCGAGGCCATGGACCAGGTGGAATCCGGCAAGGCATACGCAGCCATCATCATCCCCAAAGACTTTTCCAACGATCTCGCCGGCGTGGTGACCGGCGGCAAGAGTCGGCCCACTCTGGAGTATTACGTCAACGAAAAAGCCAGCGCCATCGCCCCCAAAGTCACCGACGTCGGCGCGTCCACTGTGGACCGCACGGTCAATTCCACATTCGTCTCCACCGTATCCAAAGTACTTACCGAAGTCATCAATACGGTTGGCGACAAAGTCATCAGCACCGAAGACACCACCAAAGCCAAGGCCCTCACGGCCCTTGCCGAGGCCTCCGGCGATGTGCAGCACACACGCAGCACCATCGCCAAACTCACCACCAAACTCACCGATACCCCAGAGCAGACACGCACCGCACGTCAGGCGCTGGACGACGCGCGCACACTTGGCATCGACACCGCGAAAGGCCTGGCCGGCGTCTCCACCCTGATCGGCACTACCCAGACCAGCCTGAACGGCTTCGTCACCTCCACGTCCGAAGCGCTTGACCAAGGCTCAAGCCTGCTGAGCCAAGCCGCAGCGCAGGCCAACCAAAGCGTGGGCACGGTAGCCGGAACCATCAGCGCCGCCAATCAGCAGGTAGACGGACTGATCAATACGGCGGAAGACATCAACCAAGCGAACGCCGACATCATCGACCAACTCAAAGGGCTGCCGAACACCGATCGAGAACCGCTGCAATCCGCCATTGCCGCACTGGAAAGCCGCAATAGCGAGCTTGCCGGCGCACTGGGCAACCTCGATAGCCTGAACACCACTATCGGCAACGCCTCCACAGACACCGCCGGATTGGCGCAGCATCTCAATACCGCCACCCAAACCACGGTGCGCGAGGCCAATACCGCTCGCGGCACCATCATCTCCGGCACCATTCCTCAGCTCAACACCGGCCTCAACACCCTCAGCTCGACCGCCAACACTCTGTCGACCGGCATCACGTCGCAAGGCTCACTCATCGATCAGTCGAAGCACACCCTCGACCAACTCGACAAAGCCGCCTCCACCACGGTGACCGCGCTACGCGACACCGATAAGGCGCTGGCCGGCATGCAAACCAAGCTCGAAACGCTGGCCACCGACATCAAAACCCTGAGCGTCTCCAGTTCACTCAGCTCCCTGATCGACACCGACGGCAAGCTGGATGCCGCCACAATCGCCGACTTCATGCTCTCCCCCAGTGTTATCAGCGAACGGGCCGTCTACCCAGTCGCCTCCTATGGTTCCGGCATGGCACCGCTGTTCACCACCCTGTCTTTGTGGGTGGGCGCGTTCGTGCTCGTGGTCATTCCCAAACTCGAAACCGACGACGAGGGCATCGACGATCTCACGCCCACTCAAGGCTATCTCGGCCGTTTCCTGTTGCTGGCCACGCTGGCCGCCGTCCAAGGCCTGGTCACAGCCATCGGCGATCTTGTCATCGGCATTCAATGCGCGAGCGCCCCGGTGTTTCTGCTCACCTGCGTCATCACCTCACTGGTGTATATGTCGGTGATTTTCGCCCTCTCCACCACGTTCATGCACGTGGGCAAAGGCGTGTGCGTGGCGCTGGTCATTCTGCAGGTGCCGGGCGCCTCCGGCCTGTACCCGATTGAAATGATGCCCGCGTTCTTCCGCGCCATCTATCCGCTGCTGCCGTTCACCTATTCGATTGACGCAATGCGTGAAACCATCGGCGGCTTCTACGACGGCCTCTGGTTCGCCTATATCGGCAAATTGCTGGTTTTCGCGGTTCTGGCCTTTGTGCTTGGCCTCGGCGCCCGGCCGAAACTGGCCAATCTCAACCGCCTGTTCGCGCGGGAAATCAAGGAAAGCGACATGATTATCGGCGAGCCGGTGCACCTGCCCGGCAGCGAATACCGTGTCACTCAGGCCATTGCGGCACTGGCCGACCGCGACGAATACCGTCATGCCATCGAACGTCGGGCCGCCAAATTCGCCTACCAGTATCCCCGGCTGCTGCTGGGTGCGCTTATCGCCGGATTTGTGGTGCCGGCCGCGCTCATTATCGTGTTTGCGCTGACCACCAGCGAGAAAATCGTGGTCATGGGCACATGGCTGGCATGGGTGCTCATCATCATGGGCTTCCTGATGGTCGTGGAATTCATGCGCGATTCCATCCGCCGCCAAACCGAGCTCGGCAACCTCTCCGACGAGTCGATCCGCGCCATGCTGTACGGGCATAAGGCCAAGCGTCGCGACACCTCCGCCGAACGCCACGAAGAAGCGGACCCGAGCGCCGCCGTTACCGCAATCATCCCCACTATTCCGCCGACCAAGGAAGGCAGGCACGCACGATGAACACCATGTGGAAACTGTTTACCGGCGACATCAAACGCCTGACCAGCAACGTGGTCTCCATCATCATCGTGATCGGCTTGGTGATGATTCCCGGCCTGTTCACCTGGTTCAACGTGGCCGCATGCTGGGACCCGTTCTCGAATATGAAGAACCTGAAATTCGCGGTGGCGAACGTGGATGAGGGGTATCGTTCCGACCTGATCCCGATGAAAGTCACGGTCGGCAATCAGGTGGTGAACGCGCTGCGCGCCAACAGTCAGCTCGATTGGACGATCACGTCCAAAGCCGATGCCGTCGAGGGCGCACGATCCGGCAAATACTACGCGGCCATCGTAATTCCGAAGTCGTTCAGCAAAGACATGATGACCTTCTTCTCCGACGATGTGCAGCATGCCGAACTGACCTATTACCGCAACGAGAAGAAGAACGCGCTGGCACCGAATCTGCTCAACGAGGGCACGGACGAGGTGGCGGCGGAAATCAACACCACGTTCGCCAAGACCATCACTTCGGCAGGGCTGGAAATCGCGTCTTCGCTGGCCGATCAGCTGTCCAAGCCCGAAGCCAAAGAGCAACTGAATACCTTCAACGCCAATATCGCCGATTTCGCCACACGGCTTGACGATACGGCGGATTTGCTTGGCACATACAGCGCATTGACCGATACGGCCGGCGCCTTGCTCGACACCTCGAACTCGCTGATCACTCAGGTTTCCTCTGCCGCCAAACAAGGAGGCAAGGATCTCGCCAGCGCCAAGCAGGGAGTCACCGACGTGGTCGGAGCCCTGGGCACCACCGCTGACGCGATGAGCAGCGCACTGGACGCGAGCGCCTCCAGTTTCGGCGCGGTGTCCGATTCCATAGACAAGCTGTATTCCGACGCGAATGATGGTGCCACCACGGCCGCCGACGAATTGGACCGTCAAGCCACGGCCATTGGCAAGCAGACGGAGAAATACACTGAAATTCGCAACACGTTGGCCGGCATACTGGGCAACGACTCATCCATCATCACGGCGATTGACCGTTCAATCGCACGGCAGAACAGGCTGCGGCAAGCGCTGAATACGGCGGCGACCAATATTCGCCAAGGTAATCAGGACGCGCAGGATCAGCATGCGCAGGTCAAGGATCTGGCCGATCAAGCGCAGAACAGTATCGCCAATATCAAGTCGGATTTCACGGCCACGGTGAAACCGCAGATCGACTCCCTGTCGTCCACCGTCTCTGACGCCTCCGGCATACTGAGTTCCGGCGCCACCCAGTTGGACTCCACGCTCGGCGACCTGAAAAGGACTTCCGACGACGCCAGCGATATGCTCAGCGACGCTCGCACCACGTTGGACAAGGTGTCCGGCAAACTGCGTTCCGCCGGTGCCGAACTGGCTTCGTTCAACAGCACACTGAGCGACGCACTAAACAGTGGCGATATGAGCATGGTCAAAGAGGTGCTGGGCAATGATCCCGAAACGCTGGCCAGTACGTTGGCCGCGCCGGTGCAGCTCAGGCGCAAGGCCGTATTCCCGGTGGCGAATTTCGGTTCGTCGATGGCGCCGTTCTACACGCTGCTGCCGCTGTGGGTGGGCGCGCTGCTGATGGTGGTGACGCTGAAAACCACCGTGTCTCGCCGGACGCGCAAAGCCTTGGGCGATCCGCGGCCGCATCGGCTCTTCCTTGGGCATTACGGGGTGTTCGCGCTGATTGCGCTGCTGCAATCCACGGTGTCGCTCGGCGGCGATCTGCTGTTCCTGCGCGTGCAGGCCGTGCATCCGCTGCTGTTTATGTTGTCCGGATGGCTGGCCTCGCTGGTGTTCTCGTTCTTCACCTATACGATGGTGGTGAGTTTCGGCAATGTGGGTAAGGCAATCGGCGTGCTTATGCTCATCGTGCAGATTTCGGGTGCGAACGCTGCCTACCCGGTGCAGATGTTGCCCGACTTCATCGCCAAAGTCAGTCCGTTCTTGCCGCTCACCCATGCGGTGACGATGATGCGTGCGGCCATCGCCGGCATCTACGACATGGATTACTGGCGGGCCGCCGGAATGCTGCTGGCATTCGTGCCGCCGCTACTGTTGCTTGGACTGTTGCTCAGGAAGCCACTGGTGCGGTTCAACCAGTGGTATGTAGCCAAAGTCGAGAGCACTAAAGTGCTGGGCTAGTAGGTATTATCCGGGAGTTGCCTACAAACGGCATGGACTTACCACCCTCAGTCTGGCTTTGCCAGCCAGCTCCCGCCAGCTGGAGCGTACGGGAGCATATTTCGAAGAGAAGAGATGACGGAGATGACAGGTACGACGGCGACACCGCGCGGTGAGCGCACGCGCGAGGCGACGGATCGCAAGCTCATGCGAGCCACGCTGCAGATTGCGGTGGACCGCGGCATCAGCGGCGTGACCATCGAGGAGGTGGCCCGGCGCTCCGGTGTGGCCAAAACCACGATTTACCGTCGATACCATAATGCCGACGAGCTGCTGCGCGAGATCAGCGCGATGTATCTGGCCATCCCAGATTCCGGCCCAGTGCCCAGCCCCACGCGTGAGCATTTCACGCAACTATTGCAGCGATTGGTCGATTGGGTGCGCGACAACGACATCGACGTCAAGCGCGTGGGCATTGTATTGTCCAGCGAGGCCGAGTTCTTCCAGCACATCGTCGACCAGGTGGTGACCCCGTGGCTGGAGCATGTGGGGGCGTTCCTCAAGCAGGGAGTCGCGCAGGGCGTGTTTCGCGAGGACGTTGACGAGAAGTTGCTGTTGTCCACGATTATCGGATCTTTGGTGGCGTATGAGGCCATCGAGGGCAAAGCGATGGACGACGACACCGCCTGGGCCTCGCGCATGGCCGATCTGCTGTGGCCAGCATTGCTGAAGTAGCGGTCTTACTCCTGAATCGAAGCCTCCTGGCGGGCGACTTCGAGGGCTTTGTTGAAGGCGTCGGAAGTCCAGCTGGCGCCGGCGACCTTGTCCACTTTGAGTCCCTTCAGGGGCTTGCCGTCCACTACGCCGTTGATGGCTTTGGCGAAGTCGTCCTGATGGTTCTTGGAAATCGTGGTGAACGGGTGCCCAATGATTTTGACGGTCTCGACGTTGCCGTCCTTGATGGTCAGATGGACGTCGATGGAATCCTCGCCGACCGGGCCGTACTGGCCGTTGATCGAGTAGTTGCCGTCCTTGTAGTTGCCGGTGTCCTTCTTGTCGGACGTGGTGGTGGACGGGTCGTTGTGCGATGAGCCGGAATCGGAGCCGTCGGAGCTATCGGAGCCGTTCGACTGGGATTGCGACTGCTCTTCCTGCGACTTCTCGGTCTCGCCCGAGTTGCCGGCGTACGCATCGTCCATCGGCGTGGCCTTGGATTCGCCGCACCCGGCCAGCAGCGCGCCAGCCACGACCAGTCCGGCCGCCGCCAATGTCGCAGATTTCTTCAACGTATTCTTTTCGGTCATATTCACGCTCCTTAAGCCCCCTCTGACGAGGGGGCTGTCAGCGAAGCTGACTGGGGGGAGAGACCATCAGCTTGCCATGTATTCCTCACATACTGCTCGATGCCCCTGACGGCCCTACTCCTCGCCGCCGGTTTTCGCGGCCTTGGTGGGGTCAGCGAAACCAATGGCGGTCTCGCCGTTCTGCGCGCCCTCGACCTGTGCACCCGTGGAGGCGGGCTTGCCGCCGGCCGCCTCGTAGGCCTTGCGCGCATCCTCGTCATTCCACTTCTCACCGACGAGCACGCCATGGTTGAGCATGATCTCGCGCTGCGCGCAGCTGGCGACAAGCGCATCGTGGGTGACCACGATAATCGTGGTGCCCTGCTCGTGCAGCTTGCGGAACAGGTCGAGCACGATTTTCTCGTTCTTCTCGTCGAGGTTGCCGGTGGGCTCATCGGCCAGAATCAGCTTCGGGTCGTTGATCAGCGCGCGGGCCACGCACACGCGCTGCTGCTCGCCGCCGGAGAGCTGGCCGGGCAGGTGGTGGGCGCGGTCCTTCAGGCCGACCTTTTCCAGCGCCTCCATGGCCTGCTTCTCATCGACCACCGAATGGTAGTACTGGGCCACCATCACGTTTTCCACGGCGGTCAGGTGCGGCACCAGATAGAACTTCTGGAACACCAGTCCGATGAGGTTCTTGCGCACGTCGGCCAGCTGCGTGGCGTTCAGGTCCTCCAGCTTGCGGCCTTCCAGCTTCACGGAGCCCTTGGAGGGCGTGTCCATGCAGCCGATCATGTTCATCAGCGTGGTCTTGCCTGAGCCGGAGGAGCCGACGATGGCGAGCCATTCGCCTTCCGGCACGGTCAAATTGAGGTCGTCCACGGCATGCAGGTCGCCGTAGATCTTCGAGATGTGGTCGAGTTCAAGTAGCATGACGTTTCTCTTTCTTTATTCTTCGCGAAGCACGACGGCGGGGTCGATGCGGGTGGCGCGGTGGACGGGCGGGATGGAGGCGACGATGGCGACCAGCGCGCTGAACAGCACGGAGATCAGCGCCAGCCACCAGTTGAATCCGATGGAGCGTTCGAACACCGCCACGCACAGCCAACTGGCAAGTCCGTAGCCGATTGCGGTGCCGACGAGGCCGCCAATCAGGCCGTAGAGCGATGATTCGATGTAGAACTCGGTGCCGATGGCACGCGAGCTGGCACCGAGGGCCTTGCGCAGGCCGATCTCGTTGCGTCGCTGCGAGACGATCGAGCTGATTGTGGTGCCGACGCCGACGAGCGTCAGCACCAGCACCACCAACGAGACGATCCAGAACAGCGTCTGCAGCATGGTGATGATGCGGGTGTCGGAGGCGGTGATCTTGGTGACCTGCTGCGCCTTGACGTGCATGGAGGTCATGTCGTTGATGCTGGACACCAGGCCTGCGAGGTCGCTGGAGCCGGCCGAATACTCGATGACGTCCACGCCGCGCGTGATGCCGGTGAGCTTGTTGACGTCGGCGTTGGTGGCGTAGATGATCGAGTCTTCGCTGCCGCCGGTGTCCACGATGCCGGCCACGCGGAATTCGGTGCCGGAGGTGTCCATGATGTCACTGGAGACACGGCCGTCTTTGGTTTGCTGGTCGATCGAGGAGTTCGACGAAGTGCCGTTGGTGCTGGCGTTATCGGATGCACGGTAGCCGATGGTGATGGCGGAGCCGATTCTCAGACCGATGGCGTCGGCGATGTCACGTCCGACCAGCACCTTGCCGTCGGTCGGCCACGAGCCGTCGACCACCCAGTGATGGTTGAGGTTCTTGACCTGCGCCGCATTCACGCCGGCCATCACGTACGGCGAGGCGTTGACGCGCACGTTCTCGTAGCGGTAAGTGGCGTATTTCGCGGAACCCTTGGCCTTGACCATTTCAGTGGTGTGCTGCACCATCGCCTTGTCGATGCCGGCCTTGCCGTCGGCATTGGTCGATTCGGTGGGTGTGACAATCAGGTTCGCGCCGTACGCACGCATCTCCTCGTTCATCTGCTGCGGCACGGCGAGGCAGATCATCGCCAGGCAGAACAGTGTGGCCGCGCCGACCAGCGACGCCACCACGGCCATCACCGCGCGCGAACGCCGGCGGAACACGGCGCTGAACAGCATTCTGAAGAACATACCGGTGTTGGTCATCGGTTTCCTCCTTCCACACCTACGTAGATAAACTCAGCGGCCATGGAGCACCTCCGCGGGCTTGAGATTCAGAATCGAACGAATCGAGGAGGCGGACGCCAGCAGCACGGTGACAGCCAGCAGCACGAACACCAGCACGAACACCATCGGCCGCATCGTGATGCCGGAACCGAATACCACCCGGCCTATCAGCTGGGCCACGCCGGAACCAAGCAACGCGCCCACAATCGCGCCCAGCAGCGAGATTGCCGCCGTTTCGGCCAGCATCAGGCGGGATACCGCGGCATCGGTGGCACCGAGCGCCTTGAGCAGCGCCAGCTCGCCAGACCGTTCGCCGATCGAGGCGACCATCAGGTTGGCCACGGCCACGGCTGCGGCGATCAGGCTCAGCACGGTCATCAGAATCATCACGGCCTGCGTCTTCTGCAGCACATTGCCCTGCAACGCGGCCACCTGGCGCACCTGCTTGGCCACCGCGCCCGGAATCACCTCTTCGATCTGGTAGGCGATCGAGCTCGGGTAGGCGGTGCAGTACCAGGTCTCCCATTCCTCCTGGCTCAGCGCGGCCGGATTCGCGGCGGCCTTACGGGCCAGGTCGTTCTCCGGCGTGGTCAGGGCCTTGACCTCGATTTTGTCGACCGAATCGGGCAGGTCGGCGAGCACCTGGGCCGTGGAGGAGGCGATGTAGAGCGAGCCGTTGTCCTCGTCGCCGGAATCGTAGACGCCGGTGAGCTTGATTTTCTGCTCGTTCTTCTTGCCCGAGGCGGTGGTCTTGTTGAGGGTGATGGTGTCGCCGGTGGTCACACCGAGTTCGGAGGCCAGCGTCTTGCCGATCACGCCCTGATCGGAATCGTCCTTGGGCCACTTGCCATCCAGCTGCCACCACGAGCGCATGCCTTCCACGCCCACGACGGTGGTCTCGCCGGTGGAAATCTTGAGGTCCTTGTTGAACCACGTGCCGACGACCGGCACGTTGGTGCCGTTCACCATGGCGTGGATGTTGAGCTGCGGCGCGAAGTTGGTGATGTTGAACGACCAGAAGATCGTCTTGATCTTGGCCGCGTCCGACTCCTTCAGAAAGGCGGTCGGGTCGCTGGTGGACGCCGCGCCGCCCGACTCGGTGTTGTACAGGTCGGAAACGACCGCGTCCGCCTTGGGCTGCACGGTGATGTTCGAACCGTAGGTGGACAGCTCGGCGTTGAGCTTGTCGCCCACGTCGAACACGACGCCCAGCATCGATACGGACACGGTCGCCGACAGGCATACGGTCAGCGCGATAAGCAGGCGCCGGCGCAGCTGTCGGGTGAACGAGCGAGTAATCATACGCAGAAAGAACATGATTCTTGCCTCCTGCCTGACTCACTGGAAGTGGGCGCTCAGCGCGTCCAGATCCGTAGTCTGAATGGTGATCTTGCCGTGGCCGGTCTTGTACGGGAATGGTATCGGGTTGCAGCCACCCTTGAAGCCGATGGTCGCCAGGTTGATGGCCACCTCGCACTTCTTGCAGATGATCTTGCCGTCCTTCTCGTAGTAGCCGGCGTCGCCGCAGTTCTCGCAGGCGTCCAGGCCGATGCCGTACGCGCCACCGTTCTTTCGGATGATGATGAAGCGCATGACGGTGCCGTCCTTGGCCTTGTATTCGAAACGGTGCAGGTGGCCGTCCTCGACCTGGCTGAAGGGAATGGTGGCCACGCCGTCCTTGAGCGAGTAGGCTTCCGGCGGCGAAAGAGTGATGGTCTGATGGGTCGCGGCGACGCCGACGGTGAGGGTCAGCGTGACGCCGATCATGGCCACGAGGCTCCAGACAGCGGAGGCCACGGCGCGGCGGCGGAACGCCTTGTGCTTGCGGCCGATGGCTTCGTTCGCGCCGGTCAGCGGCATGCGGAAGCCGGCCACCACGGAGGCGACGGCCGGAATCAGGAACACGAACGCCTGGGCCATGATCATCCAGTCGTTGTGGTTGATCAACCAGGCGAGGGCCACGAATCCCGTGTGGCCTATCGGGAAACCGCGTGCCTGCAGGATCTGCATGACACCGGTCAGGTGCCGGACGAACAGAATCACCAGCACCGCGAGAACGGCGGCGGTGAACGAGGCACGCACCGCGGTCGAACGCATCGTGCGGAAGATCACGGCCACGATGATCGACATGGCCAGGCCCAGCGCGAAGCCGAGCGCGCGCAGCAGCATGTCGGACGTGAAGATCGGGTCGCCGGGCTCCACCCAGATGGTCAGCTGCAGGATCACGTCCGGCAGCGCGTAGAACAGGGTGAGCGCGATGTCGATGGCGGCCACGGCGTTCGCAATGTGCATGAACACCTTGTGCTGCTGCCAATTGGTGGTGATGCGGCGTGCGAACACCACCACGACGATGGTCAGGATGTCGGCAATGATCGCGCACCACAGCACCGGATAGTTGACGAACGTGCGCTGGTTGATCACGGCCGAGGCGCGCAGGCCGGCGAATGTGATAGCGGCGATCAGGCCGACGGTCAGGCCGATGAGACGCCAATGCGAGCTTATCGGCTTATCTCGCCCCTCGCCGACCGTGAGCATCACGCTCAGGCTCATCACCAGCAATGTGGGGGCCAAGGTGCCCGGCATCACTGCCACGAATTGTTCAAGCATTCGCGTCCTTTCTCTATTCACCTTAGGCTCCCCCACCCCTGAGAGGAGCTGTCCGCAAAGCGGACTGAGGGGAGTTTTTAGACCGTCCTAAGAATTATCTCCCTAAAGCGGCGTAAAGCCCCCTCTGACGAAGGGGCTTTCTGCTTAGTCAATCACCACTGACGCGGGGTGTAGTCCCAGTTGTCGAAGGTGACCTCGATGGGCTCGGTCCAGAACTTGTGGTTCTTGACACCGGTCTCCGGGTCAACGTGGAGCATCCAGCCGTTCTTCTCAGGGGACTCGATGGAGAGCTTGAGCTGGTAGGTGCCGGCCTTGTCGAGCTTGACGTTGGCGCCGTAGTGCGGGCCGTCGGAAGCGTTCATCTGCATGAAGGTACCGGAGGTGGCCTGGCCGCCCTCGACTTCCTTGCCGGTGGACTTGTCGATGATGGTGTAGTTCACAGTCAGGTCAGGGACGAAGTCGCCCTTGCCGTAGCCGTAGTCGGTGCCTTCCTCAGAGGCGTGGATGTCGGCTTCCAGGTGGAAGGAAGCATCAGCAGCCTTCAGACCCATGGACGCAGGGTACATGTCGATGGGCTGGAAGTAGACGGCGCCCACGGTCAGCGGGCCAGCGGCCTTGTCCTGCTCCTTGGCTGTGCCGGAGGGACCGACCGGGACCTCTTCGAAGCCGGAGGTCTCAGTCGGGGCGTCGGCCTTCTTGGAGTCGTCCTTCTTGGCGGTGTCGGAGGAGCTGGTCGAGGACTTGGTATCGGAAGCGTTGTTGGTGGAACCGCAAGCAGCCATCGAAACAGCCATGGAGCCGGCGAGCAGCACGCCGAGCAGAGCAGCAAGCTTCTTGTTCTTCATCATTTCTCTTATTCCTTTTGTTGTGGTGAATGGATTATTTATTATCTGTTTTTAGTTGTGGCGGCGTGGGCTGGAATCGCTTCCGTTGCCATGTCGCAAGTTGTGTTGCGCGAGATGGTCGCACCGGGCGTTGTGCTACGCCTGCGCGCTCTCCTCGTCAGCCTTCGCGTCCGACTTGCTTGCACCGGCCGCAAGCCGGGCCTTGGCCTTACGCTGTTTGGCAAAGCCGACCACGAACAGCGCGATGACGGCGATGGCTGCCAGTACCTGGGCGATGATGCATTCGACGTACGGGTAGAATCCGAGCCAGTCGTTGGTGGGAACGCCCGGCAGGTAGTTGGCGGGCAGCAGGTCGCCCTCGATGAGCGCGTGCACGCCGCCGCCGGCGAAGACAACCACCAGTACGGACATGAGGATCGAGGTGACCAGGAAGAACGGGCCAATCGGAATCTTCACGGAGGTAAAGCGAATCACCAGGAAGATGATCACGAGCACCACGGCGGCGGCGAGTGCGCCGACCACCATGCCATGCGTATCCTGGCTCATCGTGTAGATCGACTGGTAGAAGATCACGGTTTCAGCGCCCTCACGGAACACGGCGAGGAAGCTCAGCATGGCGAGCGAAATCACCGTGCGGGAAGCCACCTTCTCGCCGGATTCGACCTGCGAGGAGACAGAGGCCACCGCGGCTTCGGTCTTTTCCCTGATGTAGCGGTTCCACGCTTCCACCGAGGACTTGTTGAGCATCCAGTTGCTGGTCCACAACAGCATGCACATGGCGACGAGCGCGCACACGCCTTCCATGATCTCCTGCAGCGGGCTGGAGCCGCCGAATGCGAGCATGAAGATGACCGCCACGATGCCGGCACCGGCCAGACCAGCGAGCACGCCCACGTAGATCCACTTGGTGAAACGCTTGTTGCCGGACTTGACGAGGTAGGCCACCACAGCGGCGACCACGAGCAGGGCCTCGAGACCCTCGCGGATCAGAATCAGGAACGCCTGACCGACCGAGCTGGTGATGAACTTGAGGAAGCCACCCTCCTCATCGGCCGCGCCGCCGTCGAGCTTGGCGGCATCGGTGGCCAGCATGTTCTTCAGGTCGTCGATGTACTTCTTGACTTCGGAAGCAGGCTTGCCGGTGTTCATCGAGGAGCGGCACAGCTTGAACTGGTATTCCACCTGGGAGACGCGGTTGCCGCTGATGGCGCTCAGCACGGTCTTCTCGAAGCCGAGCTTCTCGTAGTGCTGGTAGTAGGCGTCGTTCACGAGCGTGGCGCCCTTGGCGGCGTCGCCACCCTCATAGGCCTTGTAGGCGTTGTCCAGGATCGGAAGCATCGCATCCGCGACTTCCTTCCAAGTCTTGGCCGTTTCCTCGGTGCGCTTCTTCTTGGCGTCGAGCTCCTTGCGCTCCTTGGCGATCTGCTTCTGGAGGTCTTCGGAGTACTGCTTCGGGTTGGCGAGGCTGGTGTTGGCGTCGAGCTGCTGGGCCGTGGCGTCGAGGTCGGCGGTCAGGTCGTTGACCTTCTGGGTAAGCTGATCGGCCTGGTCTGACGTGAACACCTGGCTTTGCAGGTCCTGGAAGGCCTGCTGCTGCGCGGTCTGCTTGTCTGCGCCGATGGTGTCGCTCACCACTTTGTTGAAGTTGGACGTCACGTAGACGGTGGTGTATGCAGCCCCGAAATCGGACTTGGCACCCATTGGGTTGCCGTCCTTGTATTCCTTAAGGCCTTCCTGCAACTGCGCTTCGACGGCCTTGGCAACGTCGGCCCAGGTCGCGTAATCGACGCTGGTGGTGTCGTCGCTCTTGACGGTGGCAGCAGTGGCAGTGGTTGCCGGCGTCACGGCGAACGCGGACTGCGGAATGATGGCGGAGGGGAGGAAGGTCGCGGCGATCATCGCAAACAGAAAAACGATGACCGCAAATGCACGAGCCGAGACCGTGGCCGACTGCAGACGACCGGTGCTGCCCGACTTCGCGCGCACGCGAGAAACGGCAACGCGCGTATCACGTTCCCGCATCGTGTTCATTTCAGCGGACTGCGCGCAGGCGCGACGAACCATGCTGAATTCCTCTCACTTCAAGTACTCGAATGGTCCAAAAACAACTATGAACTCTATAGAAAAAAATTCTTGAACAACAGTCTTGATTTTTTGACGGGTGCGAGGTAATAGAAGGCGTTTTAGTGCTTTTCAACCCCGCAATTATTTCACTATCTGAGATAACTATGCTCAGAGAGGATGGCTCTCCCGGAATGTGAACGGTAACACCACAAAAAGCGGCAACGCGAGGAATACCGGAATCGGATACCAAAATAGTGCCATGGGTGAGGCATACAGCGACAGCACCGTGAATGCCAACAAACCGTAAGCGGCCAGTGCGGGGCCGTAGCGTCGTCGCGCAGGCCGCACCACCAGCGCAAGACCCGCAGCCAGCGGAATCCACGTGACGTACAGGGCCATCGAAGTCAGCAGATTGCCTTTACGAACACCGACGCGACCATCCGAACGCGCCCACCGATGAATCGCCCGCAATATATTTTTCTGCCATTGCGGCTTATCGGAGGTACCCCTCAGCGGCGCAAGGTCATGTTCGATGGCGGCAAGCCGTTCGGCTGCCACGGTATCGGCATCGCCGTCGGAAGTATGCTTCCAAGCACCTTCAGTCAGGAAAGATGCCCATTGCCTGAGATAGCCAGGCGTGAACAGGTAGTCGGAATCAGTGGGGTACGCGAAATTGACGCGCGGGTCCCACCATCCGCGAGTCACCCCGGCATAGGCCGTGGCATATTCAGTCGGATGCGCGAGGCCGAGCTGCGCCCAGACCTGCAGGGCCGCGAGTTGTTGCGCCGCGGTTGGCCTAGGGTGCTCGCGCAGAGTGCGGAAGGTCTCATCGGTGCGGTGCGGGTTGATGCCGGCGGCGGCCCAGTCGAGATCCATGATTGCGTTCAGTCGCCGCCGCTGAACCTTGTCTATCGCACTGGGATCATCGTGCGCGAGCCGGGCCACGGGCTGGGTGACCAGGCCCCACACCTCACGTCCGGGCGATCGATTCGCATGCGTGGCGGCCGCGCTTAATGGCGTCCACACACCCTGCGCCACAACGATGGCAACCGCAAGACACGCGAACGCACGACGCCGCGCGCCTTTGGGCGTGCAGACGGCGAGCAAACAGCAGCCGGCGCATAGCACGATTATGAGCGCCGTCCGCTTGGAGACGATGGTGGCGAACAACAGGATGACGAACGCGAATGCCACCGGGCGGCGAGCCAGTACCGAGCCGCGCGTCAGACAAGCCTCCACGAACAGCACGGCCAACGGCAGATAGAACACGGCGTGCAACGAGTCCTTACCCATCGTGGTGATTGCACCGACCACCACATAGTTGGTGGCAAGATAGACGAGGCCGAGACCGATGAGCCAGCGCGGCGAGCCGATTTTGCGGATGTAGCACAGCAGAAGCGCGCACCCGGCGGCGAGTAGAACCGCTTGGGTCACGGTGTACAGGGCCTGCCCGATCAGAGGGGAGCCGAGTGCGCTGCCGATATGCCAGAACAAGCCGAACGTGAGAGTATCAAACAGCGGATGCTGGGTGTAGTAGTGGTGCAGACCGGACGATTGCAGATATTGGGCAAGCGTATCGTCGCGCATCGAGCCCGGCCAGGTGAGTATGAGCCACGGCAGCCAGGCGATAGCGAGCGTGAGCAGGTAAGGGAGGAATCGCGCGCGCAGCGATGTGGATAACGTGGTCGGGCGGCGGGCCGTGAGCCAACTAAGGATCGCGGATATGCTGCGGTACGTCTTTGAGTGTTTCTTCGATTGGCGCGACCGGCCGCCATGTGCTGCGGTTACGTCGGCCGCTGTCCCCTCGTTCATGACTCCACAGCCTAGGCGCGATTGCGGGCGCGCGCCGGGCGAACATCGAAAATTCACCTGGACACGGTGATTTCTTTACCGGTGGTTGTGTAGGTGCGCGCGGGTGTGTGGGCCCTGCACAAGTATGCGGTCCTTGTGCAGGTGTTGCGCGGGACTTTCCAGTGAGTCCTTCACTCGCAGTAATCATTCTTCGCATCCGCGTCGCGACACGCGCCACGCCGAAGCGTGCACTTATCCGAAACCTGTGGTAACTTATTCGAGTTGCCTGCGGAACACAGTTCGACTGCGCGCTGCAAAGCACGGAGGATTCGCCTAGTGGTCTATGGCGCACGCTTGGAAAGCGTGTTGGTGTAACAGCCTCACGAGTTCGAATCTCGTATCCTCCGCCCGTATTGAAGCCCCGGAAACCGTTGAAATCATTCGGTTTCCGGGGTTTTGCTTTGGTTCCTTCCGATTGTCGGTTCCCTCCAGGTTCCCTCCGTTTCGACACCTTTGGCCCCGACCTGCCGCGCGTGTCACATATCGGAACCGACGATTCCGAAAACGCCTTCGAGCCTTCGCCCGCCGTGTGTTCGTCATCGGAGTCCGGCCGCGTCCCATGTGTCCCGTCAGTGGGCCGATTCGGATCCCCTCATGCCCCCCGCGCAGTTTTTTTCGTTTTGGTTCGCAACAATCCCAGCCTCCGTATCGCAAGCGCATCGCAGCGAATACCGGTCGGCCCAGCGCGAAGGTTCCCCCTGACCCCCTCCGATGAACGCCACACGAACGCATACCTGAACCTAGGAACCTTACCCACACCACTTCCTAGGTTCCTAGGTACCTTCCTAAGTACCGAAACGACTTCCCAAGTTCGGACGATGCCCAGCACAAAGCATCCATACAGGCACATCCGCCAGCACATCACTTTCGCCCGGTAAAGCCACCGATCGTATAGCGCGCCCCCTTGCCACGGCCAATGACCCCCAGCTTCCCACCCTTAACGAGCTTGGACAGCTGGTAGTACGCCTGGTTCGCATCGACATGCAGCAGTTCCATGACATCCGCTTGCAGGGATTTCTCCAGCTCCTCATCGGTCAGTTCCAACAAATTACGGTCACTGGATTGGTAGGTGCCGATAATCCGGCGCAGACGGTCGCGTTCAAGGGGATCGAAATCATCACGGGTCGCATCCGGCACCGGCTGTGCGGAAAAGTCCAAACGTCCCAAATCGGACAGGCGCGTGGCGATCTCGTACGGGTACATCGGCACGCTCTCCGGCGTACCATCCACCTTCATACGGCGTCGCAACACCTTGCCCGACTTGGTCGAGACCACGCTGCGGGATTTCGGCACATCGATCTGCATCACCGGCGTCTTCTCCGTCCCGACGATCTGCGCACGAGCGGAAACCGGAGGAACTGTACGGTTGGCAATCATCGCCGACAAACCGACCGCATCCTGATGTACTTTGTCGATGCCGGTCGGCGTGCCGTCATCCTCGACGCCCATATACACCGTACCGCCATCCGAGTTCGCCAACGCCACGACGGCATCAAGTAGATCGTCATCTGGCAGACGCTTCAAATCGCTTTTGAACTCGAGCGACAACGTTTCCTTGCCATATTCATGTGCCATAAAGGGATCCAACCCAACGCATTCTTCTTGATACACTGAATTTTACACTGAATTCAATGTTTAATAACTGAATTCAGTGTATTCAGTGAAACATTCAGCGAAAGCCGCACCGAGAACCCCGCATAAGAGTGGGACGCAGATACAAATCATGCCATATCGCAGTTGCGTCCCACTACTGAGACCGCAATGACGCTTGAATGCATCACCGGATTGACAGCAGAAGCCTCACTTTTCTTCATGGACTCCCTTCTCGCGTCGATTGGCCGAATGCGCGGCGGGACGGGATGGAAGCACAACTGGGAAACCGTGGATGCACATTTTGCTCATTGCCATCGCACCTGCAACGAACTCTTCGAAAGATATTATCCGGATTGAGTGACCATTCAGTTAGTGAAGTTCAAAAATGCGTAATCACCAGTGCACCACTGGTATGCCGATGCATCTGATTGGCCAAAGCGTCGATAGTTCACCGTCACCGTACGGGAGTAGGGAGTAGAGTGGCGGCGTCGACCGACGCATGTTCTCGCCATAATTTCAATCCCGAAAAGGAGCCTCGTCGCAACCATGACATCACATCTTGCCGAAGCAGGACGCACGTTGGTTCCCCGCAAGGAAGACAGATACGGTCTGCTCTCCCCCGCCTTGGTGGTGCTGACGTTCGTCGCCGGGCTGGTGGACGCGCTGAGCTACCTGTCGCTGGGGCATGTGTTCGTGGCCAACGTGACCGGCAACATCGTGTTTCTTGGGTTTTCGATCGCCCATGCCCAAGGCTTCGTCTGGTGGACGTCGGCGCTGACGCTCGTCTCCTTCATGGTCGGCGCGCTTATCGGCGGGCGCATCATCCGGCGATTCGAGGAGAACCGGGCCAAGCATCTGTTGGTTTCTACCTGCGTGCAGGCGTCGTTCGTACTCGCCGCGCTAATCGGTGTCTATCTTTTGAACCAGCTCATCACCGGCCCCGCAGACGATGCGTCCGGCGTCTCCTCGATTGCACGGCTTGCACAGACCACCCAGGCCTCACAGGCCTCACAGCCGAGCCTGAACTTCCCCACCGCACGGCACATCGACCTGCACATCATCCTGCTGATCGTGCTGCTCGCCCCGGCAATGGGCATCCAGAACTCCACCGCCCGCAAGCTGTCGGTGCCGGACCTGCCCACCACCGTGCTCACGATGACGCTGACCGGCGTCGTCGCAGACGCTTCGGCACACGGCCACCAGCAGTCGAAGCTCGGGCGGCGCGCGGTCGTAATGCTGGCGCTGGCGTCTGGCGCGCTGACCGGCGCGCTTCTGCAGGCGCACGGACACGAGAACATCATCTTGATGGTGATGCTCGGGTGTCTGCTGGCGGTCATCGCGATGATGATTCCGCATGTCCATTCGGATGCGCCGTGGGTCACCGGTCGGCAATAGCCTCTGGCGCATACTTTCGCCATATGAGACAAAAACGGCCACGCCACAGCGCAACCAGTAGGAAACGCCCGGCAATCTCGGCTCTCCTCGATATGTTGGATACCCGTTGTTTGAAACAGGCCCTCCGCAAGATACAAACAGGGGCAGTGAGAAGGAGAGGTAAATATGACTGACGCACAGCAGGCGAACGGCAACCAGTCCGAATCCCAGAACCAAGCAGAAGCGACGGCACAGCCGCACAACAAGCGAGTGACGAAGTGGGTCGCTATAGTGATTGCCATCGTGGCGGTGGCGATTATCGCCGCGGTCGCGGTGTTCGGCACCCGCGCATACAGCGCGTCTCAGTACGATAGCGCAGTGGCCGCCTGCGCCGCCGCCTCGGAAGACGTACGTAACGCCACCAACGACTACAACAACTTGGTCAATGGCGATGCTGCAGAAGCCGCCGCTCTGACCAAGGCAGACGTCTCGGACGCCTCCGCTCTCGACGCGCTGTCCAAGGAACTGACCGTGGAACTGCCGACGTACGAAGGCTGCGTGGCCGACGATACCAAGGGCTACCAGGCCGCGGCCAAGAAACTCGAACAGCAGGTCACGTGGTACCACGAGCACACCACGTCGCTGCAGAAGGCTGTTGACGCCGTCAACGCGGTCAAGAAGTAAGACGAGGGCGGTCTCCCTCACGTTTTCAGGATCGGACAGCGCTCAAGTCGCGGCAACGCGCGATGTCGGCCGGTCCTGCACGGCCCGAAACGGCAGAAATCCCGCGCCCCTTACGTTCGGACGCGGGATTTCTGCCGTTTTTGAGTCACGGATTGGGACTATAGCCCAGTCTTTGCCCCAGAGTTGTCTATTCAGGATTACCCTCTCGGCCGTATCTCATGAGCAGGACGTGTAAAAACAAAAAACCCTCGCTAATCCGCGAGGGTTATTGGCTGGGGTGCCTGGACTCGAACCAAGAATGGCTGAACCAGAATCAGCTGTGTTGCCAATTACACCACACCCCAATTTGGCTTGGCGTAGCAACTCCGAAGAGTTGTTCGTCGTACCCCCAACCGGATTTGAACCGGTGTTGGCGCCGTGAGAGGGCGTAGTCCTAGACCGCTAGACGATGGGGGCATATTCAGTTTTTCAACCGGCTGCGAGGCGAACCGCGCAACAGGTAGATATATTACGCGCTACCCTGCTCTCACGCAAATCCCGGCGTGTCGCGCCATTTTCCGCCGTTCTGCGGGAACACCCCATGCAACGCGAAAGCGGGCATCCGTATGTACGGATGCCCGCCATGCGTCACGCTCCCATCATCCGCCGGCGTGCGGTGGACGACGCATCACAGATGCGCCCGCAGGCCCTTGAGACGGGCGACGGTGATCGGCTTGCCAACGATCTCCATGGACTCGAACAGCGGCGGGGAGACGCGGCGGCCGGACATGGCCACACGGACCGGGCCGAAGGCGAGGCGCGGCTTGTAGCCGCCCTCCTCAACCAGAGCCTTGTTCAGGGTCTCATGCAGGTTGTCGGTCTTCCAATCGGCCTCATCCACACCCTCGAGGGCGGCGATGGCGGCGTCCAGCACTTCGCCGGCGGAATCCTTGAGCTGCTTCTTGGCGTCATCCGCAGGCTCCAGATATTCCTCGGTGGACAGCAGGGAGCCGACCATGCCGGCGACCTCACCCAGCAGACGCACACGCGGCTGAACCAGCGGAGCGGCGGCGGTCAGCACCTCACGCTCACGGTCGGTCAGGGCATCCCAGTCGTCGGCACCGACCACGCCGTCACGATGCAGGTACGGCACCGAGCGGCGCAGGAAGTCCTCGGGCTCGAGCATACGGATGTGCTCGGCGTTGATGGAGATGGCCTTGTCGATGTCGAAGCGGGCCGGGTTGGCCTTGACGTCGCGCACGTCGAACTTCTCGATCATCTCGTCCATGGAGAACACGTCGCGGTCCGGGGCGATAGACCAGCCGAGCAGGGCCAGGTAGTTGAGCAGGCCCTCGCGGATGAAGCCGTTGTCGCGGTGGTTGAACAGGTTGGACTCCGGGTCGCGCTTGGAGAGCTTCTTGTTGCCCTGGCCCATCACGTACGGCATGTGGCCGAACAGCGGCATCTCCTTGGCGATGCCAAGTTCCATAAGGTAACGGTAAAGCACGATCTGGCGCGGGGTGGAGCTCAGGAGGTCCTCGCCACGCAGCACGACGTTGATTTCCATCATCGCGTCATCGACCGGATTGGTCAGCGTGTACAGCGGGTCGCCGTTCGGACGCACGATCACATAGTCCGGCACGGAGCCGGCCTTGAACTCGATGGTGCCACGAATCAGATCGTCGAAGGCGATATCCTCATCGGGCATGCGCAAACGCAGCGCCGGCTTGCGGCCTTCGGCACGGAAAACCTCCTTCTGCTCATCGGTCAGGTTGCGATCGTAACCGTCGTAGCCAAACTCAGCCGGACGACCCGCGGCGAGATTGCGTTCCTTGATCTCCTCGGGGGTGGAGAAGGACTCGTAGGCGTAGCCGGCTTCGAGCAGCTTGGCGGCAACATCCTTGTAGATGGCGGTACGCTCGGACTGGCGGTACGGGCCGTGAGGGCCACCCACATCGATGCCCTCGTCCCAGTCGATACCCAGCCAACGCAGGGATTCGAGAATCTGGTTATAGCTTTCCTCGCTGTCGCGCACGGCGTCGGTGTCTTCGATGCGGAAGACCAGCTTGCCGCCGGTGGCGCGGGCCTCCGCCCAGTTGAACAGGGCGGTGCGAATCATGCCGACGTGCGGGGTACCGGTCGGCGACGGGCAGAAGCGAACACGAACGTTCTTGGGCAGTTCGGGTTTGGTGTTTTCAGCATCAGTCATAGTCCCCTATTGTGCCGCGCGCGCCGGACGCGACGGCCCGCGACGGCGGAGGCATTCCTTGTTATTCATGTCATTCGATGAGCCCGCCGCGTGATGCCTCGCCGTAGAAACTGCCAGGTTGGCGCATGGTCGACTGTCGGACCATGGGGATATATAGCATGCGTGAGACGCGCCGCAGACTTTTCAAGACGCGAGGACATGACTAGCATGGTAGACAACAGCAGCTCCCTAAGCCTACTCACAGTGCTCAAACCAGGGGGCTCTTCTCATGCTGGGGCGGAAGTGAAGCCCGCGAAAACCATCGACCAGATAATCGGCCTGATGAAGAAGCGCGGTCTGGCGGTCACGGATGAGCCACGTCTTCGCAGGGCGCTCTTCGACTGCAACTATTACCGTCTTTCCGGCTATTTCCGTTCCTTCCAGATCAATCCCGCCAACGGCGGCAACAGGTTCAAGACGGGCACTCGCGACGTCGACTTCCTTATCCCCTACATGATGGATGAGGAGTTGCGCAATATCATCCTCAAGGGAACCGCGAAGGTGGAGCTTGCATTGCGCTCGAGGTTTGCGTACCTGCTGGCGTTGGACGGCAACGCTTACACGAATGAAAAAAGAAGCCTATGATGACGGAGCAGTCGGATATGGGTCTGCCGGATGGCGGCAAGTCCCACACCCGCTCAATGAGAGAATGGAGGGACGCAATCGTCTTATGAAAGGGGAATCAATGACCGATCCCAGCAACGCGCCCGCACCACCCACGCCCACGCCTAACGGCGGCCCTATCCAACACCACTCAGGCACGCCCGAATATGGAGCCCCCACCGCGACGCCTGCGGGGCAGGATCACGGTCGTTTCGCCGCCCCGGCGTCAGCGGCGCAGCAGCAACCCTACGGCCAGCCCATCTACGGCCAGCAGGAGTATGGCCAGTCCTACGGCCAGTCCGCTCCGAACGCCAATCCCTATGCCCAGCCGTCCCCCGTCTACGGCCAGGTTCCCCCCACCTACAACCAGTACGCGGCCCCCACCGGCGCGGTGCCGCTGAACAAGCCGTACTACGGATGCCCCTTCTCCGAAGCCTTCCTCCGCTTCTGGCAGAAATACACGGTGTTCAGGGGACGCGCCTCCCGCAGTGAATTCTGGTGGTGGACGCTGGCCGCCGTCATCATCAACGCCCTGCTGTCCCTGCTCGGCGACGTCACGGACGGCAGGCTGGACTTCCTCACCAGCCTGTGGAACCTGGCCATCGTCGTCCCCGGCCTGGCGCTCGCCGTCCGCCGCCTGCACGATACGAACAAGCCCGGCTGGTGGGCCGCCGTCTTCTGCGGCATGATGACTTTGGGACTGCTCATCATGATCGTCGGCGGCGGCGCGGCGTTGTACGGCGCCATCGGCGCCATCGGCCACAACTACGATTACGGTTATGGCTACGGCTATGAGGCTCTGGCAACCGGCGGCTTCGGCGCGTTGGCCATCGGCGGATTGATCATGCTGGCCAGCGCGGTCACCGGCATTGTGTTCATGGCCCTGCCCTCCAAGCCGGAAGGCGCACGGTTCGACGACGACGCGGCGATCGGCGTCGCACCCCAAAACGCCTACGGTACGCCGTACGGCGCCTCCGCCGCCCCGGGATTCCCGGCTCCCGGCACCCCCGCCCAAGACTTCGGCCAGACCGTCCCCACGTATGGGCAGAACCCACAATACGGGCAGAACCAGCAGTATGGGCAGAACCAGCAGTATGGGCAGAACCCACAGCAATACGGGCAGACTCCACAATACGCACCGGCCCCGCAATACGGCCAGGTGCCGCCCGAACACGAGAACGCCGGCCCGGACTCCGGCGAAACCCGCTGAAGCGACGTGCATCAACGGTGAGGCCCCGCTCGAGACGAACGGGGCCTCACCGTCATCGTCGGCCGCATGCCGCGCCGCCGTGCATCATCACACGCCAAGCGTCTCCACCGACAACGTCTGGGAAAGCGTATGCGACTCCCCCGGCGCCAACGTCACACCGCGGTCGCGGCATGCCGCCGCCTCCACCGCCACGAAACCACGCCATTCGCCCGGTCTGGCGCAACGCATATGGTCCCCTTCCTTGCCCGGGTTCCATACCACGGTCTGCGGCGAGCCGGATTTGACGATATGCACCACGCGGCCCAGAACGGCGTCGCGCAACTGCACGGACGAATCCGAATAATACACGCGATCCACCGGCCGTTCGCCGAACGTCACCGCCTCCGGCTCCTGCAATCGCGGCGGGAAACCGGTCTCGGTGGCGTCCAGATACGTCGCCCCCCGCAGACCCACCAGACCAGCGTCGGATACGTCTCCCACATGCAGATAGGAATGCAGCGCGGCCTCATACGACATCGGAACATCACCGGTATTGACGACGGTCAGGCTCATCGTCAGCGTGTCAGCGGCATGCACGTCGTATGTGGCGCGGAAGCGCGCCTCCGGCTCGTCGTCAAGCCACGGCACTTCGCCATCCGTCAGACGCTCGGAATCCATCACATACCGCACCCGGTCATCGGTGAACCCCTCCTCATCCAGCGTCCACCGGCGCACCCTTGCGAATCCGTGGGATGGCGTGATCGCCAGCTGCCGGCCATGCGCGAATCCGGGCCCAAACCACGGAAAGCAGATCGGAACCCCGCCGCCGAGCGGCTTGCCGGGTTCGATGCGCCACGTGCTCGGCGTCCACACCACATCCGGCTGTCCTGTCGGGGCCCAGCGCAGCAGATGCGCTCCGTAATCGCTGATTACCGCGCTACCGCCATCGTTGACAAGCGTGCGCAGATTGACATCGTTGTCCATAAATCTTCCACTTCCATTGCACGGACGATACTGTTCACCCCATAGGATACCGCCGCGGCGAAAACGATGGCAAGACGATCGCAAACCGGCGGCGCGCGACGCCGCC
Organism: Bifidobacterium longum subsp. infantis ATCC 15697 = JCM 1222 = DSM 20088; assembly: GCF_000269965.1. Lineage (NCBI taxonomy): Bacteria > Bacillati > Actinomycetota > Actinomycetes > Bifidobacteriales > Bifidobacteriaceae > Bifidobacterium > Bifidobacterium longum. The sequence continues at coordinate 223,614 of NC_017219.1, read as the reverse complement.
CGCGACACCCGGCACCGGCTACAGCTCCACGGCCTCCTTGCCCGGATCGTCCTTGATGTGGGCGAACTTGGCGGCCAGAGCCTCCTTGTTGCGCTTCTCGTCCTCCTCCTTGGCCCTCCTCTTGGCCTCACCCGGATCCCAAAGCACATCGTCATGATGCCTGGTCCATTCGTCGCGGGCCAAAGGGGCGATGTATGCGGCGGTGGCGGCCAGGGTCCCGGCGTCCCCGGACCCGGCACGGGCATCGAGAAGCCCGGAAATCTGCCGATCGGTCAGGCAGATGCGCGGAATCGAGCACTGTTCGCGCAACTCATTGACGTACAGCAGAATCGGCAGCACGGCGGTCGCCCGAGCCCGGGCGTCGGCGCCGGCGTCTTCGGCCACCACGCCCAGCAGCGCATCGCATACGGCGAGCGCGGTGGCGAAACGGTCTGCGACGTCCTCAGGCTCGCCGGACGCGGCCAGTCGTCCCTGAACGGCGTCGGCCTCGATCTGCGACTCCACGTCGGCTATCGTGGCGCGGACGGCGTGCGCGACGGAGTCGCTCCAATGGACGCCCAGCGTCGCGGCGGCGTCGAAGACCAGCCGCGCATCACCGGATGTGCAATACCCGGCCATCGTATCGTAGGCGTCATTGGCGGCAAGCAGCGCATCAACGATGTTCTGCGGACGGCCGGGAATCTCATCGGCGCCCTCATACACGAATTCGGCGTCGGGCACGGTGACGTCCTCGCCGGTCAGCACGCGGGCGAACGCGCGGGTGAGGCGCACCTGCAGATTCTCCGCGTACTTGGCGTCATTGTCCATTTGCATGGCTTCGGTCAACGGCCACAGGCTGATCAGCGCCGAGCCGGCTTCGGCGGCCTCAGTTACCGCCGGCAATGCCGCGACCTGTGCGATTGCCTCACGATTGAGTTCAATGGTCATCTATGCTCCTTCGCGTCCACCACTCGATTGTAGTGCGTCTTGGCTCCCCTCTCCGAGGGGAGCCAATGTCCTAACACCAGTGTGCCGTTACTTGACATTGGCTGCTGGGTCGACATACGTGATTGACATCACACGGCCGGTTTCGTTGTCGTACGTCACCGAGGTCACGGAGGCGAGCGCCGTGTGCCGCAGGAACATCCAGTGCTCGGGGTGGCCGGTCTCCAGATAATGTCGATAACTGAAAATCGGCGATTCGTGGCTGACCACCACAATCTGCTCGCCGGGGTGCTGGGCCACCTTCTCGCGGGCGAAGTCGTCCATACGAGCCGCGATGTGCTGATAGGACTCGCCCCAGCTCGGCTTGTACAGGTTGGTGACGAGCTTCCAGTTGCCGTTCTTCCACAGCGCGCCCTCGCCATGGCCGATGCGCTTGCCACGGAACTCGTTGCCGGCCTCAATCACCCGTTCATCAGTGGTGAGCGTGAGCGGAGCCTCACCACGAGACTCGCGCACGGGGTTCAGCGCATCGAGAATCGCGCCGGCGGTCTCGCGCGTACGGTCGAGCGGCGAGGAGTAGACGGCTGCAATCGTATTGGTTTGGGGATTCTTGGCCAAGTACGCGGCGGTGGCTTGGGCCATGCGACGGCCAAGGTCGGAAAGATGGAAGTCGGGCAGTCGCTCATAGAGCAGATGGTCGGGGTTGTATACCTTGCCATGCCGGACGAAATGGATGGTGGTAGCGCTCATGAGTCGCCTTTCTGCTTCCCGCCCTGAAGGGCATGAGAACGTTGTCTTAATATCTCCAATCTACCGCGTGTCGCGGAGTGGACACCCGTAGAGTATCCGTGGCGTGAAGTCTGCGAATGGGGATCCGGAGTAAGCTTTACGCGACCATGAGCCCTGCATTGTGTGATGAGGGCTGCGCCGGCAACGCCACGCCAGCGGGGGACATCCAATCGGGAGCGGAAAGGAGCGTAGTGCTGTTATGTCCAATAACTCGTCCAACTCGAACTCGAGCACCATTCTGGCCGACATCAAGGAAGTAGGCCACAAAGTCTTTGGTGGGTATGCGGAACTACTGCGCATTCCGCATACCGCCCGTTATTCCATCGGCTCGGTCATCGCCTGCATGCCATTCCCGATGGTCGGCATGACCATCACCATTTCCGTACAGCATTATTACGGCAACTATTCGCTGGCCGGCATGCTCACCGCCATTCAGGCGATTGCGTTGGCCGTGGCCACGCCGCTGCTAGGCAAGCTGACCGACAAGTTCGGCCAGAGACAGGTCTCGATTCCGACGATCATCGTTTGGATTGTGGCCGCCATCGCGCTGGTGACGGCGATTACCAACCGCGCGCCGGAATGGGTGCTGTACTGTCTGACGCCGTTCCTGGCCGCCATTCCGCCGTGGGGCGCGATGAGCCGCGCGCGCTGGACCAAGATTCTTAAGGGTGACCGGGAGCGCACGAACCGCGCGCTGTCGCTGTGCGGCGTGCTCGACGAATGCATGTGGGTAATCGGCAATCCGCTGGCCTCCACGCTGGCCGTGATCTCCGGTTTGCTGGCGTTCTCGTTCACTGGCATGTGCGTGGTGATCGGTGCGCTGATGTTCCTGACCGAGCTGACCACCGAGCCGCCATCACAGACCGCGCTGGCGCGCGCCGAGGGCATCTCCCGCAAGGAATACCGTGAGCGCGAGGCCGCCAAAGCTGAGGCGCTGAAGGTGGAAACCGCCGCCGAGGAGACCCGCCGCCGTCTTGAGCGTGAAGGCGTGACCGATGAGGCCACGATTAACGCAGCCATTAAGCAGGCGGTCGCCGATGCGCGTTCGGGCAAGAAGGCGTCCATTTGGGGTCCGGGTCTGATTGCGGTGTGCGTCACCTGGTTCGGTTTGGGCGCGTTCCAGTCGGCCACGGGCATCTCGATTATTGCGTTCGCCACCGAAGCGAATATGAAGCAGTACACGGGCTTTGTGTTTGCCTGCTTCTCCTTCAGCTCGCTGATGGGCGCATTGGTGTATGGCGCGAAGAACTGGTCGATTGCCCTGTGGAAGCGCTTCTACTTCTGCCTGGCCGTGGTGAACATCGGCATCAGTACGTTCCTGTTCGCCAAGCATCTGTGGGTAATCATGATCATCTACTTGATTATTGGCGTATGCCAGGCCCCGACGTGGATCAACGGCAACCAGCTCATGTTGCATCTGGTGCCGCCCTCTCGCTTGACCGAGGGCATGGCGTGGATGGGTGCGATGAACTCCATCGGCTCCTCCGCCGGTTCGGCGATTGCCGGCCAGTTCATTGACCGCATGGGCTCGCATGGCGGCTTCATGGTGGTGACCACTTTAGCACTGGCCTCGCTGGTGATTGCGCTGATTGGCTTCAAACAGATCAAGGGCTCCACCGAGCAGCCGACCTTGACTGAAGTGAGTGTGTGAGACAAAAGCTAAGCCCCCTCTGGCGAGGGGGTCTGTCGAGCGAAGTGAGACTGGGGGAGAGATTACGTACGGAAATCTCTCCCCCAGTCTCACTTCGTTCGACAGCCCATATCACGAGGCTTCACACGCAATCAACGTATGTTCACTGCAAAAACACCTACGCTAATCGATATCTCCTGTTACGGTTTTCTCCTTCTGCGCATATTAGTCCGGATTGTGTCAGTTTGGTCAAATGACGCAAAGCAGTACGGACAGTGACCTGTGCCTCTTGAGCAACCTCAGCACTTGATACTGTTCCATGCTCCGCCAATAGCCTTGCAATCGTTTCATCGACAGTATCGACACTCTGCGCAACGTCTACCTGAACTCTGCGACTAAGAACACTCTCAGTGTGTCCAATCCCAGATGCTCCATTGGGAACGGGAACGAATGCCTTGAACACATCACCATCTTCAAGCACAGGCTCCTTGCCGGAATACAAACGAGAATATCGGTATATATTCCGTGTTCCGCTGCCTAAATCATCCGCACGACCTATTTGTGTGAAGAACCCCGCAATGATCGGATTTTTCGGCATAGGATTGAAGTCGTCCAGAGTAACGCGCCCCTCGAACAAGGCACGACTGGCATTTTCAGTACGAATACCGTCATTGTCAATTACCAAACGAGCGATGAATGGATTCGTGTATTCTCGATGAATCAACAGATTGGAAATCAATTCGCGGCAAATAATATTACGCGCACTTACCCGAATGTCATTCTCCAATATGAATGTATCCGGCATTTGCGCATGGGCGAAGGCTGTAAGTTGATCGTATGCATCAAGCAGATTGGTGGACACCGTCAACCTGTCATCATATCGATCAACATTGCGCCGGCGAACTAGCGCATCAGTCTTATATGCAGGACATACGTCGCCAATAACTTCATCAGTTCCCAGCAATAATACAGAAGCAAGAGTTAAGCCCTGCTCGCCTGTTTGCCGATCGCGGCTATATAATTTTGCCGCGCGAAGCATGTGGTCGCAATCCAATGCGAGCCAAGGATGATTCGGGTCTCGCAAACGAATGAGATCGTATGTTCGTTCAATCAGATCCTGGCGCAAATCCTCAACTGTTACATATGGATAAATGCGTCGCTCAGAGTAGATGCTCTGCTTACGCAAATACATCAGCGAAATCTGAGAATCATCACGAACACGGATATCGGCGTCGGCGCGGCGATCATACACCACGTTCTTGTATCGGTAGACTGACGGCCCCGCAGGTACCCAGATTCTAAGAACCAATTCCTCACCGATATCTATGCGCTCAGACTCGAACGCTGGTGCTGGATCAAATACATTCGGATTGCACGTCACATTTGCAATATTGCGTTCGATATCACGAACGATTCGACGATTAACTCCGCGAATCTCTCCGTCATCGCTGACACCTAGGAAAATACTGCCACCTTGCCGATTCGCGAACGAACATATTGTCTCAAAAGTATCCGACTCCGGAAACGAACCGCAACGCTTGAATTCCTGAGAGACACCTTCGCCTTGGACGATTTTCGATTTCAATTCGTCAGGAGTCAATATTTGCCACCTTCAGCATTATCGGACATGTTATCGGACATGTTATCGGACATGTCCGATAACATGCCAACATATCTGGCTTCAAGCAGATCAAGGGCTCCACCGAGCAGCCGACCTTGACTGAAGTGAGTGTGTGAGACAAAAGCTAAGCCCCCTCTGACGAGGGGGCTTAGCTATACGTCAAAACGCTACTTCGACCAGCCTTTGGGCGTGTGTTCCAGGGACCAGATGCCGAGCTTGTGGGAGAAGCTGTTCTGCCACTTGGCTTCAAGCTCCTCAGCATTCAGTCGATTTTCAGCGGACTTCAGACGGTTCATCGCATTGGTGTGCGTATCGTCGAGCAGCCACTTGCGAATCAAGAAGTTCCAGATCATCACCACGGCAGTGGCCACCAACTTGCCGATATTGGTACGCAACAGATATTCGGCATGCTGCGACACATAGGCATCGTGGTTCATGCCATAGGTGGAAATCCAGATAATCGCGTCATTCATGAACAGACCGACTACAGCGCCCACCACGAAGATAAGAATCTCCATCCAGCGCGCCATGTCATCACGATGCTTGAATACGAATTTCATGCTCGCCAGATAGTTGAAAATCAGCGAGATGATGAAAGAGATGGTGGCAGCCAGCACGTTGTGCATGTGGAATATGCCAACCAATAGGTTGAGGATACCCCAGTCGATAACAAAGGCGATGACGCCCACAATGCCGAACTTCATCAGCTGTTCAATCAATTTTCTCACAAGGGTATTCAACACTATTGGGCTGACTGCGGAACATATATTGGCTGAAAAGGCCAATAATCTCCCCAATTGGCCTTGCCCCGGTCCGTTCTGCGAGCAGCTTCCTACGTCCGCATGCCCTGTTCAACAGCAGCCGCTGAGGCTAGACTGGAAGCGAACCGAATCAAGGAGGAATTATGCCCGTTATTCACACTCATGTGTCCGTGTCCACCACCCCTGAGCAGCGCGAGGCGTTGAAGGCCGCCTATGGCAAGGCGATTACCGCCGTGCCGGGCAAGTCCGAGGGCTGGCTGATGTGCCCGTTCGAAGACAATATGCCGATCTACTTCGGTGGTAGCGATGACCAGCCCGCCGCCTATGTGGAGGTCAACGTGTTCGGCCGCTCCGTGCCGGGCTCTGCTTGGGAAAAGCTGACCGAGAGCATAATGGCCGCGCTGAACTCCACGCTCGGCATTCCCGAGGACCGCACCTACATCCGTTACACCGCCACCACCGACTGGGGCTGGAATGGTGGCAACTTCTAGTTTGTGTATTCTGGCTCCCCTCAGTCAGCTTCGCTGACAGCTCCCCTCAAAGAGGGAAGCTCAGATATAGAAAGCCCGCCGGTGGCGGGCTTTCTACGTTTCAAGGGGCTGATTTCCAACATTCAGAAGCTCTACTAGCGTTTCAAGGGGCTTTTAAAACAAGAAACCCGGAGTATAAACATTGCAGTTTCAATGATCATACTCCGGGTTTCGCAATCGAAGAGCCCCTCGAAACGCAGATGGACCTCCGGAAAACCGGAAATCCGCCCCTCGAAAGCGAGTTACCTCACCTCGTGCCTGTCATCACACAATCTTGGGCATAGGGGTGGTGAGGCTGGTGGTCAGGTTGACGTGGACCAGACCGGCACCGGCATGCACCTCGACCTTCTTCAGGGTCACGGTGCGCTCTTCTTCGGGGGCACGGTCGTTGTCGGTCATGGTCGCCGGGGACTTGACCGCCACGAACGTCAGATTGTCCAGCGAGATGCCTGCGCTCTGGCACAGTTCCATGGCCTTGGACACAGACTCGGTGAAGCCCGGCTTGTAGATCACGCGCTCGGCCGGTACGCCGTAGGCGTTCTCGGCCACCCACTTGGCGTTCTCGGTCAGGGCCATGCCCTTGTGCGAATGCGGTTCGGCCGGCATGGAGCCGTTCTGCAACGCATCGACGAAACCGTCAAGCTGCGGGACCAGCGCCTCGCCGCCGTCGCGGAACAGATTGCCGACGATCGGCGTGCGGAAGCCCAGCTCGTCGGCGGTGGCCTGCAGGGACGGGACCTGATCGTCCTCGCCTTCCCACAGGTTGATGAGCGGGAAGGTCGGAATGTCCAGGTTCTCCAGGCGCTGCACGTGGAACGGGTAGCGCCAGGCCAGCTCGGGATCGTCGCGCCAGGTGGAGGCGCGGGTCACCACGATGGCGGCGGACGGCCACTGCGCGCCATACTCGCGACAGGCGATGTCCAGCCACTTCTGGGCACCGGCGTCGGTGCCGTAACCGGCTTCGACGACAACCACATCATGCAGAGCGCAGGCCATTTCCACGGAAACCAGCGTCGGAATGCCGATGGACACGTTGGCGAACGGGCCACCGTGCACGTAGACCGGGGAGCCGTTCACGGTCTCGGTCTTGGCCGGCTTGACCGCGTCGGCCAGAATGCCGGTGATGCGCCACAGGTCCACGAACTCGCCGAAGGTCACGGCCTTGCCGTCCTTGGTGCCGGCGATCATCTTGGATACACGCTCGGAAATCTCGTCCATCGAGCGGGAGAGCACCATGATCTGCATGAGCTCGCAGGTCGGCGTGAGCACGACCTTCTCCGGCACGTTGCCCTTGCCGTAGTCCACGGCGGTGGAGCGCAGGGAGCGGCTCGGCACCTCGGAGACACGCGGCACGAGAATCGTGTCAAGCTTGCCTTCATCGATGGCCTTCTCGGCGAAGGAGACGAGCAGGTTCTGGGCCGCCTCGATGGCGCCCATTTCGCCGCACAGACCCCAGTCGATGAGCTCGGGGTGGGTCAGGGATGCCTTGCCGCCGCCGGAGGCACCGCCCTTGGAACCGGCTGCGGTGATGCCCATGCTCGGCTGACGCAGCACGGCGGCCGCATCAATGCCACGCTTGTTCAGGGCGTCGATCAAGGCGATGGTCGTGGTGGTCTTGCCTTCGCCGCGCGATGCCTTGAGCGGCGTATCGGCGGTGACGAGCACCACCTTGCCGTGCTTGCACGGGGCGTCCGGGTTCTCGGTCAGGTACTTCATGTAGCCGAATGCGTCGATCTTCTGGACCAGGCCGTACTGGCTGGTGAAGTCTTCGATGGTGGTCATTTAATGCCTTTCTGTGTTGATGATGGCGGAGCGGGGTGGTGGGGCGGCCGCCGCCTCTTCGCCTAGAAACAGCCCACTGGGCTGTTTCTTAACAGCTTAGCCCCTCAGTCCGCTTCGCGGTCAGCTCCCCTCAGGGAGGGGAGCTCAATACGGACTAAAAGTCGGACATGTGGAAGCCGTTCTTCATTTCCATGCTGCGAGTGTACAGCACGGAGTCAAGCAGCTTGTCGGTTTCCTCCTTGAGCTGGTCGGCCATGGTCTGGTTGGCGGTGGCGAGAATCTCGCGCACTTCGGGGTTACGCATCGCAGCGATGGTCTCGTCCGGGGTCATCGGCTGCACATCACCGTCTACGTTATCCGCCTCGAATTCCTCTTCGGCAGCAGACTGCGCGGCTTCCTCGGCGGCCGTCAAGCCAAGGCGTGCCACCTGCTCATCGGTGGCAGACACCAAACGGTGACCCATCGCGCCGGTCTTCTCCTGGTAGCGCTCGACGGCGTTGGACGTGGAGCGGAAGGCACCATCGCATAGGGCTGCGATGATGCGGTTGGCCCAGTAGAAGTTCTCGGAAGTCACGCGGGTGGTGGTGTCTTCGAGGTAGGCGGGCGTGGCGTCCACGTTCGGGAAGAACGGTACCAGCGTGTTGAACGGGTTGGACCCGTATGCCATCCACTGAATAGCTCGGGAAGCCTGCGGGCGGTACGGGCGAATCTGCATCACCGCAAGCTGGCTCTGGCGGTTGATGCCGATCGTGCGGTACATGTGGCGGGTGCGCTCATCGCCCAGCTGGCCGTACGGATCGAACGGAGTGCCCTGGTAGTGGGAGCTCAGCACGTACTTGATGTCTTCGATGGTCACCTTGCGCTCCGGCTGGCGGGCCCACGGGATGTCGTCGGAGGTGGGCTTGTGGTCGGCGTCCGGGCCGTCCCACACCTCGTCGTACGGGTTGAGGAAGCGCTGCATGTACCAGGCGCGTGGGGTGTTGTACACGTGGTCGGAGTCGGAGTGGGAGCCGAAGGCGTCGCGCGGGTTGAACGGGGTGGTGTTCTCCACCGCGAGGTCCAAATGGTTGGTTTCGATGAATTCGGCAAGGTCTTCGGAACAAATGTGCGCTTCCTGGTCACCCAGGGCGTCCTCAAGGTCGAATTCGTCGATACCGAGCTGGTTCGGCATGGTCACGTAGGCCTCGTCCGGCACTCGCTTGGCAATCCAGTGATGGCCGCCCACGGTTTCCAGCCACCAGATTTCGTTGGAGTCAGAGAAGGCGACGCCGTTCATCTCGTAGGTGCCGAACTCCTCGAGCAGTGAGCCGAGGCGCTGGACGCCCTCGCGCGCGGTCTTGACATACGGCAGCACAATGGTCAGGAAGTCCTCTTCGCCGATGCCGCCGGGCACCTCGGGCTCATCGCCCTTGGCCGGCGTGTATTCCACGAACGGGTCGGCGCCGAGCACGCGCTCGTTGGTGGTCAGGGTTTCGGTGGCGCTCATCGCCACGTTCGCCTCGTTGACGCCGGCCTCGCCCCAAATACCTTCCTTGAGGTCCGCGTTCGGCACGGCGGTGTACTGCAGCGGGTCGTCCGGCAGGGTGATGGTCAGGTGGGAGATCACCGACTTATACTCACGCGGCTGCTCGCTTGGTTTGACGACGATGAAGCGCTTCGGATTGAACTCGCCGTTGGCGGAATCCTCGTTGCGGGCGATGATGGTCGAGCCGTCATAGCTCGCGTCTTTGCCTACCAGAATCGTGGTGCAGGCCATAGTGTGATGGTGTCCTTTCTTTGTTGTGGTCACGCTCCCGCTGGCGGGAGCTGAACGACGAAGTCGGACTGAAGGAGGTTCTGTACTGACCCGCCCCTCAGTCAGTGATGCTGACAGCCCCCGCCTGCGGGGGCTCATGTGGCTCACGCCTTGCCGGTCAGGAAGACGCCGTCGGTGTCGGGCGTCTCGCCGCTGGCACGCAGCGCGTGCAGCAGTTCGTTGAGCCAGAATCCCTGGTTCAATCCGGGAAGCGGCTTCTTGGTGGCCCACACCTGCAGGTAATACTCATGATCCTTGTCCGGCGGCTGCGGTCCGTTGTACCGCATAATCACGGCCGGGTCAGTGCTACGACCAAGGAACTTGGAGGCCGAAGAATTGCGGCCTTGCACGGTCTCCGGAATCATGGCTGGCAGCTGGCGGGAGAAGTCCGGCGGGATGGCCAGCGCATGTGAGTCGTTGAAGTCGTACATCAGCGCGCCGATGGGCAGGTTGGCCACGGACCAGTGAATCCACTCGAAACCGCAGACCGGAATCGAATCCGGATCCACGAACTCCCAGTGCAGGTAACGAGCTTCGGGGCTCACATCATCGATGTAGAACGGGAAGGAGACCACAGGCACGCCACCATTGAAATATTCAGGGGCCGCGGCCTTGGCGAAATCGTCCGGAATGACGGTGAAATCGGCGGAAATCTTCATACCCACCAGTGTATCGCGAGCCATGTTGCAGATTTCAGTCTGCGGCAACTCAAAACGCCATCACAATACATGGTGATAGCCAAACACGACTGAGGGCCTCCCCTCGACGGAAGGGAAGCCCTGGAATACCGAAAATGCCTTGCTTCCCATTCTCAAAGAGATAGAAAACAAGGCATCATCCCAATTATTCAGCCGATTGCTCGGCCACAGTCACTCAGCCGGAGTGTAGAAGTCGCCGTTGAGGGCCTTGGCGGCCTTCTCCTGCGCTTCTTCTAGCGTCCAGCTGGCCAGCTCGGCGCGCACATCGTCCAGAGCCACCGGGGTCATGGACAGCGAGTTGACGCCGATGCCTGCAAGCACCACGGCCAAATCCGGATCGGCGGCAGCCTCACCGCACACGCCCACCGGCATGCCGTGCGCGTTGCCGGCGTCGGCGATGAGCTTGATGGCGCGCAGCACCGCCGGGTGCCATGCGGTCTGGTAGTTGGCGACCGAGCCGAGCGTACGGTCGGCGGCCAGCGTGTACTGGGTCAGATCGTTGGTGCCGATCGAAACGAAGTCGGCCACCTCGGCCACCTTGTCTGCCATAAGCGCGATGGACGGCACCTCGGCCATCACACCGACCTTCTTCAGCCCGAAGGACTTGCCGAGCTTGACGAAGTAATCGGCCTCATGCTCGTCAGCGACCATCGGGGCCATGACCCACAGGTCGGCCTCGGTCTGGGCATCGGCGGCGGCGAGCGCCTTGAGCTGGCCTTCGAGCACGTTCATGTGAGCCTTCAGCGTGCGCAGACCACGCAGGCCGAGGGCGGGGTTCGGCTCGTCTTCCGGGGTGAGGAACGGCAGCGGTTTATCTGCGCCGGCGTCCAGCATACGGATCACGACCTTCTTGCCGGGGAAGCGGCTCAGCAGCTCGGCGTAGGCCTTGGTCTGCTCTTCCACGCTCGGCGGCTCGGAGTTGCCGATAAACAGGAACTCGGAGCGGAACAGGCCCACGCCTTCGGCGCCATACTCCAGGGCCGGGTCGGCATCAGCGGGCTTGCCCACGTTGGCGAGCAGCGGAATGTGGTGGCCGTCCTTGGTGGAGCCCGGCTTGCCGCGCAGCTCCTTGGCCTTGGCGGCGTGAGCCTTGGCGGCCTCGGCATCCTCGATCTCAGCAGCGGTCGGGTTGGTAACCACCACGCCCTTGGCGGCGTTGACGATGACTTGCTCACCATTGGCCAGGTTCTCGGCTTCGGCGGCGGAGACCACGGCCACGATGCCGCGAGCGCGGGCCAGAATGGCGGTGTGCGAGGTTGGGCCGCCCTGCGAAGTGACGATGGCCAGCACCTTGTTCAGGTCGATTGCGGCGGTGTCCGCGGGGGAAAGATCCTCGGCCACCAGCACGAACGGGGTCTCGCTTTCCGGAATGCCGGGAGCAGGCACGCCCATCAGGTCAGCGATCACGCGCTGGCCCACATCGTGCAGATCGGCGGCACGCTCGGCCTGGTATCCGCCGATGGCGCGGAACATATCCTCAACTGCGGCGAAGCCTTCCAGTACGGCGCGCTCTGCGGTTTTGCCGCCGTTGATCAGCGAGGTGATGCTGGCCGCCAGCGAGGGGTCGGACGCGAACATGGAGATGGCCTGCAGAATCGGGGCGGCCTGCTTGGCGCCTTCGTCGCCGTTGGCCGCTTCTTCAGCACGACGGCTCAGGTCGGCATTCACCACGGCCAGCGACTTAGTGACGCGGTCGATCTCTTTCTGTGCCGGCACGGTATCGGCACGGGGCGCGTCGGAAGGCTCCGGCAGAGGGGCCGCCATACGAATAACCGAGCCGACCGCCACGCCGCGGCCAATGCCAACACCCTTGATTTCCATAATGGTTCTCCTTTGTTCGTAGGGTAGTAGTTCTTTGGAGCAGTGGCCTCGATGCCTACTTCGGAGTATGCAGCCGCAGCCATTGCCGGCAAGTTCTTCCTTGTTAGTTCCCCTATTATGGTGGTCTATCATCTGCAACACGCCAACGGTAATCGTTTTCTGGATTTTATTCTACGTCTCGGTATACTCGATATCAAGCAGCTGCCGCAATTGGCCGCATGACTTCCATTTCAGACAGACGCAAAGGAGTGTCCTTATGGTTACCCGCAACATCACCATCACTGATCCGGTCGGCATTCACGCACGTCCTGCAGCACAGTTTGCTCAGGCCGTGGCGGCCTCCGGCTGCAACGTCACCATCGCCAAGGAAGGCGGCGCGGCCGTCCCCGCAGGCTCGATTCTGTCCATCATGGGACTGGGCGTTCAGCAGGGCGACACCGTGCAGATCACCGTTGAGGGAGACAACGCCGAGACCGTTGCCGACTCCCTGACCGAGACCCTGCTCGCCGCCGAGTAAACGGGCGAAACTTCTCTCACTTGCCAAACGGCCGCCCCGCCTGTCCGGGCGGCCGTCTTTTGTTCTATAGTGATTGCCGGTAATTTCACCGAGCCGGCTTGCTTTCTGGGAGAGGAGGCACACATGACCGCGAACGAGCCAGCGGAATCATCATCCGCCTCAATCGTCAATGTTGCCGCCATCGCGAATGTTTCCACGGCCACGGTATCCCGTGTGCTTTCCGGCAAACGCACCAAGGACGACGACATCGCCCGCCGCGTGCGAGCCGCGGCTCACAGCCTCAATTATTCGGTGAATTTTGCGGCCAGTGCGCTGCGTTCCACTGTGACGAGAACCATCGGCCTGATTGTGCCGAGCGTTCAGGATCCGTTCAGCGCACGGCTCATCGATACGCTTGAGCCGCTGGTCAACAGGAGCGGCCGGCAATTAGCGCTGAGCGTCGGCAGAACGCCGGAAGTGCAGAAGGAACGCATTGTGTTGATGGCCGCGCGCCATGTGGATGGACTGATTGTCGTGCCACTGCCCGGCATTGATTTGGGCGATGTGCTGGCGCAATATGCGCAGGAGATTCCTGCCGTGCAAATCGGAGGGTTGCAGCACACCACGTTCACGCCTGACTCCGAGCCGGTTCAGCCCGGCCTGCAACAGATTGCCGACGAGCTGCTGCGGCTGCTTGCCGATCAATCCAGCACCCCAGTACATGTCAACTTGCCTTCGCGCCTGATTGCTCCGGACTCGCAGGACGCCGAATAAATCGGGCGGCGGGAAGAACCTTACGGAATCAGCGCGCAGAACAGCGATTCAAACACCAGCAACGGGTTGCCATTGCCGGCAAGCCGCTTGCGGGTGTGCGCCACTTCGTCCAGACGGGCCACTGCCCCGGCACGGTTCAGTCGTACCGATAGCTCGGTGATGGCCGACCGATTCTCCAGGTTGATAAGCCCGACCGAATCTTCCGCGTTGTTCTGCAATACCGCCACGTCACGGTAAATGGAGGCGATGGAATTGAGCGCGCGGTCAAGTACATCGCGCGCGCGACGTGTGGTCAGCCGCTTGAGATCGTCCTTCTTAGCGATCTGATTGAACGCGCCGCGCAGTTTCGGCGGAATCCGCTCCCCCGGCTCAAGACCGTTGACACGGCGGAATTCCGCCTCTTGATCGGCCGCGGTGCGGCTTGCGTCCACCTCGGCCTGGGCCTTGGCGTTGTCGATGAGGTTGCCGGCCAGCAGCACCGCGTCCGAGGCGCGAGCGAGGTTCAGTACGCCCACCACCAATTCATCGCGATCCGTCATCACCTGCTTGTCAGTGGCGTACAACTTGGCGATGCCGATGTGCCCCTCGGCCAGACGGGCCGCACGCTGGGCGATTTTCGGCTCAACATTGGTAGTGGAGGTCAAGAATTCAGCCACCGCCGATGCGGAGGGCACGGCGAGATTCACAATGCGCGTACGCGAGCGGATGGTGGGCAGCACGTCCTGGGCGCTGGGCGCGCATAGCAGCCAGATGCAGTGTTCGGCCGGCTCCTCGATCTCCTTCAGCAGCACATTGGTGGTGCGCTCCAGCATGCGGTCCACATCCTCGATAATGATGATGCGCCATGGTGCCGTGGCAGGCATTTGCTCGGAGGTGGTGATGATCTCGCGCACCTGGTCGATGCCGATGGTCACTTTGTTGGTGGCCAGCACCGTGACATCCGGGTGGGTGCCGGCGAGCACCTGCTGCGTGACGCGCGTGGGCTCATCGTTCATGCCGCGGTCGGGGCTTTCCAGCGCCGCCGCGAATGCTCGGGCCATATTGGAACGGCCGGAGCCGGGAGGCCCGCAAATCAGCCACGACTGGGTGATCTGCCCCGGGTCGCCCTGCGCGATGCGACTGAACATGTCGATTACCGGCTGCTGGCCGACTAGTGAATCCCATACGCTCATCGGACACCGCCCATCGTCACGGCTCCTGTAGACGCCCCGGATCGCGCCATCACCGTATCCACATCTGCAACATTGTCCCGCAGCAGTGTCTGAATGTCCGCTTCGATGGCGGACCACACCTGTTCGATGGACTGGCTGGCATCGATCACGTGGAAACGATTCGGCTCGGCCGCGGCCAAGTCGAGGAACGCCTGACGGGTGCGGGACTGGAAGTCGCTGCCGGCCGACTCCATGCGATCTTCGGCATGCTCAAGACGATTGTGGGAAAGCGCCGGATCCATGTCCAGCAGATATGTGCGGTCGGGCAGCAGGTTGTTGGTGGCCCACATGCTTAAGGATCGAATCTCTTCTGGCGTGAGTTCGCGGCCACCGGCCTGATAGGCCAAGGAAGAGTCTAGATAGCGGTCGGTGATCACCACTTCACCGCGCTCCAATGCCGGGCGGATGGTTTCGGCAACGTGCTGGGCTCGGTCTGCAGCGAATAGCAACGCCTCGGCGCGCGGTGCGATGTCGACGGCGCCCCCATCCACACCGTGCAACAGCAGTTGGCGAATGGCCTTGCCTAACACAGTGCCTCCCGGCTCACGGGTAACGACCACGGTACGCCCCTGAGCCTCAAGATACGCACGCAGTCGCTCGACTTGCGTGGTCTTGCCCACGCCATCGACACCTTCAAACGAAACAAACAGACCGCTCATGCTATTGACCTTAGCGTTAGGCGCAGAGTTGCGCCCAACAGGCAGTTAAACCAGCTCTACCTCCGTTTCAAGGGGCTGATTTGGTCTTTTCTGAAGGTCTACTTCCGTTTCGAGGGGCTGTTGCCCAAGTAGACAACGTTCCAAAACGGCGGAATGACGTTGGCGCGGAGCCGTTCATACTCGTGGTTCAGCAGATGACCAGCCCCTTGAAGCGGAAGTAGATATTCTCAAAACGAGAAATCAGCCCCTTGAAACGCAAGTAGAGCAATAATTCCGCTCAGCCACGCTTGGGAATTACGGCGGGGCGCTCGTAGCCCTCGTTGGCGGTCAGCCAGTCGACATCCTTCTTGACGGTGGCGGCGGTGGAGCTGAGCTTTTCGGCGATGCGCTGGTTGGACCAGCCCTTGTTCGCCAGCTTCTTCACCTCGGCACGGCGTTCGGCGCGCCTAGCCTCCTGCGCCGAAACCACAGAAGCAGCGCCCTTCTTGCCCTTGCCGGCAACGGCCTTGGCGCCACCAGCACGCCCAGCACCGCGACGGCCACGGGTGGAGGGACCAGCCGCACGCTTTTCGGCGAGCAGCCGGAAGGCGTCATCAGGGGTGATGGATTCAGGCGTGTACTGACGCGGCACCGTGCGGTTGGTCTCGCCATCGGTGATGTACGCGCCGAAACGGCCGTCCTTGATGGTCACGTTCTTGCCGGTGTTCGGGTCCTTGCCCAAATCACGCAGCGGCGGCTTGGCGGCACCACGGCCACGCCCGCGGCCGTACTTGGGCTGCGAGAACAGTTCTTTGGCCTTGTCGATATCGACCGTGAAGATCTCGTCTTCCGAGGCCAGCGAGCGGGTCTCCGACTTGCCGTCGGCACCCGTCTTGGTCAGGTAGGGGCCGTAGCGACCGTTGTTGGCGGCTACCGTGCATTCGGATACCTCGCCGGTTTCGGCGTTGGTTTCCTCGTATGTGCCCACTTCGCGCGGCAGGCTCAGCAGCTTTAGCGCGTCTTCCAGCGACAGCGATTCAGGGCTCATCGTCTTGAACAACGAGGCCATCTTCGGGCGCGACGCGGCGGCGGCCGCGGCCTTCTTCGAACCCTTCTTGGCCGCAGAAGCACCAGCAGTATCGCCAGCAGCGCCAGCCGAAGTCTCAGCCGGCGGCACCAACGCCACATACGGCCCGAACCGGCCATTGCGCACCTCGACGGTACCGCCGGATACCGGGTCAACGCCCAGCTCGCGCGGTCCACCGGAGTGGTTGTCGATCAAATCGCGGGCCACGGCCACCGTCAGCTCATCCGGCGCGATGGTGTCCGGCAGGGAGGCGCGCTTCGGGTTGCCTTCGGCGTCCAGATGCTCCATATCTTCCAGATACGGGCCGTAACGGCCGACGCGCACGTGCAGGCCGTCGCCGATGTCGATGGTGTTGATGGCGCGCGCGTCGATCTCGCCGAGCTGCGCGACCTGCTGCTGCAGGCCTTCGTGCGCCTCGTCGGCGTTGCGGGCGGCGCCCTCGCCGGAGCCGAAGTAGAAGTGGGTGAGCCAGTCGCGGCCGGATTCCTCGCCGTGGGCGATGCGGTCAAGGCCGTTTTCCATCTCTGCGGTGAACTGGTAGTCGACCAGCTTGGGGAAGTTCGTTTCCAGCAGCTTGGTCACGGAGAATGCCAGCCAGCTGGGGATCAGCGCACGGCCACGCTCATACACATAGCCGCGATCCATAATCGTGGAGATGATGCTCGCGTAGGTGGACGGGCGGCCGATCTCCTTGGCCTCCAGCGTCTTGACCAGCGTGGCCTCGGTGTAGCGGGCCGGTGGCTGGGTTTCATGGCCGTCCGGTTCGACGTCGCTTGCCTCGACCTGCTGGCCGACGCTCATCGGCGGCAGGGAGGTGTTGGATTCGGATGCGTCACCCCTGACGGCCTTGGCGTCCGTCTTGCCGGCGGCAGCAGTCTGGTCCGAGCCAGCCCCAGCGCCGGGAACGGCGGCCTTGGGCTTGCGTCCCTCCCCCGTGGCCTTCATAAAGCCGGGGAATTCGATGACGGTGCCGGACGCCTGGAACACGGCCTCGCCCTCGGCGGGGCCAGCCGGCGCAGACAGGCGCACGGTGGCGGTGGAACCGGTGGCGTCAGCCATCTGGCAGGCAAGCGTGCGCTGCCAGATCAGCGTGTATAGGCGCAGCTGGTCGCCGGGAAGTTTGGAAGCCAGCTCATCCGGGTCGTGGAAGCGCGAGCCCGCCGGGCGAATACACTCGTGGGCTTCCTGCGCGCCGGCGGTCTTGGTGGCGTATTGCTTGGGCTCGTCAGAGAGGAATGCGTCGCCAAAATGATAGGAGACGGCGTTGCGGGCGGCGGCGATGGCCTCCTGCGACAGCGTCACCGAATCGGTTCGCATATAGGTGATGTAGCCGTTCTCGTACAAGCTCTGTGCTGCACGCATCACGGCGCGAGCACCCATGCCGAGGCGATTGCCGGCGGTCTGCTGCAGGGTCGAGGTGGTGAACGGCGGCTGCGGGCGGCGGCGGTACGGCTTGGTTTCCATCGACATCACAGTGAAATCGGCGGTCTTCAGTGCCGAAGCCACGGCGGTGGCACCAGCCTCATCAAGCTGGCGAACGTTCGCCGCGAACCCGTCCGGGGTCAGCTGGCCGTCGGCACCGAAATCCTTGGAGCCGGCGAGTCGCTTGCCGCCGAGCGCGATCATGCGGGCGGAGAATTCGCCACGCTCCCCCAGCGCGTCAGGCGCGGACAGCGTGGCGACGATATCCCAGTACGGCGCGCGCCTGAACGCCATACGCTCGCGCTCGCGTTCCACGATCAGTCGTGTGGCCACGGACTGCACGCGGCCGGCGGACAGGCCCGGTCCCACCTTGCGCCACAGCACCGGCGACAGCTCATAGCCGTACAGACGGTCGAGAATACGGCGAGTCTCCTGAGCGTCGACCATATGGCTGTCGACATCGCGCGTTTTGCCCAGCGAGGCGTTGATGGCGTTCTTGGTGATCTCGTGGAACACCATGCGCTTGACCGGCACCTTGGGTTTCAAGGTCTGCACCAAGTGCCACGCGATGGCCTCGCCCTCGCGATCCTCATCAGTCGCCAGATAGAGTTCGTCGGCGTTCTTCAGGGCCGATTTGAGTTCGCTGACCGTACGCTTCTTATCGCCGTCCACGATGTAGTAGGGCTTGAACCCGTCGTTGACGTCCACGCCGAACTTGCCGAACTTGGCCTTGTCTGCCACGGGCACCTGGCTGGGCTGCGCGAGGTCGCGGATATGACCGACCGACGCCATGACGGTATACCCCTTGCCCAGGTAGTCACCGATTTTGTGGGCCTTGGTCGGAGACTCCACAATCACCAGTTTGGTAGCCATACCCACTCCTTATGTATTGCGCGAAACACACGACGTTTTTGGCGTCATAATACTCATGAATCATGTCCAACTGCCAAATTCCGCCGTTGTGCCGGGCAAATTCGGCCGTTCGCACCCCATGTTCTATCATTTGGGCGGTGCCGGCGGAGCGCCGATCAGCCCCAACCGGCTTAAGGGCGCTGCGGTGATCTGACGCAGGGCCAGCAACAGTCCGAATGCGAGCATGGCCACGCCCATAATGCCTACAACAGCGCTGACATTCGCTCCCTGAACCGCCCAGCTGGCGCTGACGTTGAGCCCCGGCACCACCTGCCAGATCACATAACCGCTGTAGACGAGCAACAGCAGGCCCCCGGTAATCAGCACGCTGCCGACGATTTGCACGCTCACTGAGGAGACGCGGTGGCCCGGCTCGTCCATGCCGGACTTGCGTGTAACTGCCAGAGCGAGCAGGGCCAATCCCGCCACCAGCAGGATGGACATCGCCACATCCGAAGGGCGATGCCATTGTCCGTATATCACGGAAACGCCCACGGTCACCGCCCAAACCACGCCGATGACGCCCGACAAAGCTCGAACCGCACGAGGCACGGCAAGCAGCAGAATCACAGCACAGGCTGCGGCCAGCATCGCATGCCCGGAAGGCGCGGAATTAGCGGCAGGCGATTCAGTGTTGATGATGAACGGACGCGGCAACAGACCCTTGATACGGGTGACGGCCAAGCAGACCACGGCGAACACGGCGATTTGCCCGGCCAACCACCAGCGGCGTCGAATCAGCGCCGTAATAATGCCGATTGCGGCAATTGTGCAGCTGACAGCGATAACCAGCCAGGATTGTGCGACGGCGTTCATCACGCCGGTGGTCCAGGACGGTACATCGTTGTGCAGGTTTTTCCAAACCAGTTCGTCATACGATTGTCCGTTTTCGGTAAACACGCACCCCCACCACACGCCGAAGCCGACAGCGATCAGGAGCAGACCGAATACCACGCACAATACGCGGCTGGAGATTCGCGGGCGCACGGTGAGCGGGTCAAGCCGGGCCAAGCCACGGTCGATATCAGATGCCCCATCCGCATCGTTCATGTCCAGCGGCCTGAAATCCCGTAAGGAGCCTGATGTGGATGCCGATGCATCTGAACCGGAGACCGGGCCGAGCGCAGCCAATGGGTCAACAACGTTCGACGACGAGTCAGGCTGCGCTGCGCCTGAGCCGACCAGATTGACCGCCGCATGCGGGTCACGAATTCTAGGGGTCTGTGCGTCATTCATACGTTCGACTGTACGGCCGCGCCCCGGACAGGGGACCACGCTAGTGCCAGCTCACAGCCAAATCCGCACATAAAGAAAACCTCCACGCACCCGCCAGAGGCCACTTACCCTTGCTGCATTCCTGCCCTGGGGGAGTTGGGTGACATAGCGCCGCGTGGAGGCTGGGGATAAGTCTATGGAGACGTATGGACCAGCGCAACGACACGAAACGTGCGTGCCGGGTCGCGCGGCAGGCCAACCAGCGCATTCAGGCAATATTCACGCCGCATCAAGAAGCGTTCCCAATTGTAAGAATTCCGGAAAAATACCGGTATCAACGCGTGTGGTTACGCTCACGTCAAACGATTGTTCAAGGCCAACAGTTACGGTGGACACCATGGCTTCTTATACTCGTCGTGCACATTCGGGAGGCAATGGCCCCGCTCTGAGGCAACCGCGCACCGCGCAAAGCAGAGCCGACCACTCCGCACAGGAGGGCCCCTATACGCCCCAGGAGAGCCGTTCCCGCCACGCAAGCCACAAGGCTTCCAATAGCCATCGAGCTCCGAACAGGAAGAAGAACACGGGAAAAGGCAAGCACCGTGTACTGAAATGGGTGCTGGGCATCTTCTTCTCCCTGATTGGACTGGGCGTGCTGGCCGGTATCGCAGTATTCGCATATCTGTACACCACCACTGAGGTCCCGCAACCCGAGAAGTTCGCGTTGGCCGAGAAAACCACCGTGTATTACGCGGACGGCACCACCGCGATCGGCTCCTACGCGGAGCAGAATCGTTCAATCATTTCTTGCGAGGGGCTGCCGGACTACATCGGCAACGCGATTGTGGCGTCTGAAAACCGTACGTTCTACACGGATAAAGGTCTTGATCTGAAGGGCATCGCCCGCGCATTCATTAATAATGTGACCAAGGGCACGCGCCAAGGTGGTTCCACCATCACCCAGCAGTACGCCGAGCGGTATTACATGGGCGAAACCACATCCTATGTGGGCAAGGCGCGCGAGGCCATCATGGCCCTCAAGATCGCGCAGACCGAGTCCAAGGACGAGGTGCTGTGCAACTACATGAACACCATCTATCTGGGCCGCAACTCCTACGGTATCCAGGAAGCAGCCAAGGCATACTTCAATAAGGACGCCAAGGATCTGACGCTGTCTGAGGCGGCGATGATCGCCGGCATTATTCCGTCACCGTCCACGTGGGATCCAGCCGATAACGCCGATATGGCCAAATCGCGCTTCAAGCGTGTGCTGAACATCATGCAGGAGGATGGTTACATCACCGCCAGGCAGCACACTGATGCCAAGTTCCCGCAGACCGCCGCGGTGGCGCAGCAGAACGAGTACGCGGGGCCGAACGGTTATCTGCTGGATATGGTGTGCCGTGAGCTGGTGCAGTCCAAGGCCTTTACCAAAGAGGATTTGGATACCGGCGGATACAAGATCATCAGCACCATCGACAAGGGCAAGCAGGATCTCATGCAGTCCATCGGCGACACCCGCCTCAACGACATGCCCGAATCCCTGCAGATCGGCGGCATAGCGCTCAACCCCAAGAACGGCGAAGTATTGTCCGTATACGCCGGTTCGGATTATCTGTCCAAGCAGCTCAACAACGCCGATCAGGCCCTGTTCGAACCGGGTTCGACTATGAAGCCGTTCGCTTTGCTGGGGGCCGCGCAATCCGGCGTCAGCTTCGATACGTTGTTCAACGGCAATTCCCACCAGCACTTCACCGGCTTGGATCAAGAGGTGAATAACGCTCTGGAGAACAACTGGGGCAGCATCAATCTGTATCAGGCCACCGCGAACTCGGTGAACACGGTGTTCATGAACGTCAATGAGCATCTGACGCCGAAACGCACGGCCGATATCGCCCATGAGGCTGGCATCCAGGGCGACATCGACGAGGCCTCCATGTACAACGTGCTGGGCATCAACGCCCTGACCGTGTGGGATCTGGCGCAGGGCCATTCGACCATCGCCAACAATGGCGTGAGGAACACCTTGCATATGGTGTCCAAAGTGCTCGACTCCCACAACAAGGACATGTACAACGCGCCCAGCGAAGGCACCAAGGTGTTCGACGCCAATGATTGCGCCCTGGTGCAGAAAGCCATGCAGGGCACGACCACCTACGGCACCGCGGCCGGCACATCGGCCAAGCTGGGCCGTCCCATCGCCGGCAAGTCCGGCACCGCCAACGACGAACTGGCATCATCGTTCGTGGGGTACGCCCCAAGCATGATGAATGTCTGGGCCATCTGGAACCCGGATGGCAACGGCAATCCTCAAGTGGTGCCGGCTTTCTCGGGATATGGCATCTCCTCCACCGGATATCCGGCGCACCTGTTCCAGGAATTCATGGCCCAGGCCCTGCAGGGCACGGCGGTGGAGCAGTTCCCGACGGCCAAAGACAACGGCAAGATCGGCGGCCCCGATGGCACTTGGGGCCTGGCCAGGGGGCAGAGCGGCGTCCAACCCTACGTCAACAACCAGTCCAACGCCAACAGGCAGTCCACCGAAGATGCGCAGAAGCAGGCTGAGCAGGACGCACAGCAGAAGGCGGCCGAAGAGGAAGCCAAGAAGCGACAGCAGGCCCAGGAGTTCGCCCAGCAGTGCCTCGCCAATCCGAGCTATTCCACCGAGTGCCCGAATTATCCCGGCAATACCGGCGCTGACAACGAGAACAAACGGTAACGATAATGGGTAATTCCGGAGGCACCGGCGGGAACACCGACACCAACGGCGTCAAGTAGTAAGTAGACACAGACAACGAAGCTCCCTCTGACGCAATCAGAGGGAGCTTCGTTTTGCTCTGTTAGCGCTCAGCGCTGACGCTGAGAACGGTTGATGGCGGAGATGATCGCCTTCAGGGCGCTGGTGGTAATCGACGAGTCGATGCCTACGCCCCACACGATCTGCGCGTCATCGGCCTCGCCGATCTGGCATTCCACATACGAGGCGGCCATGGCGTCGGTACCGACGGACATGGTGTGCTCCACGTAATCCATAATCGAGGCTTCCACGCCAAAGTTGGAAATGGCGTTCAGGAAGGCGGCGATCGGACCGTTGCCTATGCCGGACGCCTCGCGCTCCACGGGCTCATCGTCCCCGACGTTCACGCCGCGGTCGAGCAGGCGGGCCTTGAGCACGGTATCGGAACCATCCTCCCCGGAGCTGACGGCCACCTTGAGCAGCTTCAGCCGACCCCACGGCTCAAGCGAGGCGTCATGCGTATCGCCCACAACCACACCGGCCGCGGTCATGCCGGACTGTTCGACCGGCAGATACTCGTCCTTGAACAGACGCCAGATATCCCCGTCCTTGACTTCCTTCTTGGTCGTGTCAGCGTAGTTCTGCACGATCTTGTCGAATTCGATCTGAAGACGCTTGGGCAGGTCAAGATTGTGGTTGGTCTTGAGCAGGTAGGCCATGCCGCCCTTGCCGGACTGCGAGTTGACGCGGATGATGGCCTCGTACGTGCGGCCGATGTCCTTCGGGTCGATCGGCAGGTACGGCACGAGCCACACGAAGCTGTCAAGATCAGCGCCAGCGCGCTCGGCGGCCACCTGACGAGCCTCGAGACCCTTCTTGATGGCGTCCTGATGCGAGCCGGAGAACGCGGTGAACACGAAGTTGCCGGCGTACGGGTGACGCTCGGAGATCTTGATCTGGTTGCAGTATTCGACCGTCTTGCGGATCTCGGGCACGTTGGACAGGTCAAGCTGCGGGTCGATGCCTTGGGTGAGCCAGTTGAGGCCCAGCGTGACCAAGTCGACGTTGCCGGTACGCTCGCCGTTGCCCAGCAGGCAGCCTTCCACGCGGTCGGCGCCGGCCAACACGGCCAGCTCGGTGGCAGCCACGCCCATGCCTTCGTCGTTGTGCGGGTGCAGGGAGAGCACCACGGAATCGCGGTCGTCGAGGTGGGTGGAGACGTACTCCACTTCGTCGGCGAACACGTTCGGCGTGGTCATTTCCACGGTGGCGGGCAGATTGATGATCATCGGGTGCTCGGGAGTCGGCTTGATAACACCGATCACGGCGTTGCACACCTCGACGGCGTACTCCGGCTCGGTTCCGGTGAAGGATTCCGGCGAGTACTCGTAGTACAGGTCGATGCCCTTGGCCTCGTTCTCGAGGTCCTTGCACAGTTCGGCGGCGTCGGTGGCGAGCTTCTTGATCTCTTCCTTGTTCTTGCGGAACACGACCTCGCGCTGCAGCACAGACACGGAGTTGTAGAAGTGCACGATGGCGCGCTTGGCACCCTTCAGCGCCTCGTATGTGCGGCGGATGAGGTGCTCGCGGCATTGGGTGAGCACCACGATGGTCACGTCGTCCGGGATAAGCTCACGCTCGATGAGCATACGGATGAAGTCGAAATCGGTCTCGGAAGCGGACGGGAAGCCCACCTCGATCTCCTTGAATCCCATGGAGACAAGCAGATTCCAGAACCGCAGCTTGCGCTCGGAATCCATCGGATTGACGAGGGCCTGATTGCCGTCGCGAAGATCGACGGAGCACCAGCGCGGCGCGCGCTGCAGTCGCTTGCCCGGCCACGTGCGCTCCGGGTAATCAAACGGGATCTGCTCGCTGTATGAGGCGTACTTGTTGTACGGCATACGACTCGGCTTCTGCGGATCGCCGATGAATCGCGCCGGAGGCAGCAGCGGGTCGTTGTTCCCCCCATTGGACGCTGCGGCTACCGCTGCGAGATCAAAAACGGATGATTGATCCTGACCCATTGTTCCTCCTTTACTGGTTATTGCGCGGGCCCTCTTGCGGACGCGACTGCGGCGTTGTGCCAGGGCGGCGCCGGGCCACGCGGATTTGTCAATACGCACGTAACATCCTACAGGCCGGTTCGGGCAAACCCGCGGGAAATGCCGTATCGTGGCATTTGCTTATGCACCTGGCTGATATGAGGGCACTCAGCGTCGGCGCCGGGCCACGCTTTGACTCCGGCACAACACCCCGCCTGCGATACCCCACCAGATGGCCCTCCATACGTCGGCGGCGGGCCAAATATTGGTACTGCACCGACAGCCAAACTGCTCAGCGTCGTCAGCGGACCAACTTATGGCGAAATACCGACTCTGGGAAAGCTTATCGTCGGCAAATTGCCAGGCTATGGCACACTACCGACGCTACGAGGCCCACAACCATCGGCAACGCGACAAATATTGGCCCACCGCCGACGTTAGCCTCTTTGAGCGTCGGCGCCGGGCCATTCCATGAATCAGTAACGACGCCAATGGTCTCAGAACGTCAGCATAGGGACGCTGTCTGGACCTCCACCGACGCTGCATGACAAAATCGCGGCACCATCAAGCAACAACACGGCTGCGGCACCCCGCCCTGCCCCGTCCCTTGCTGTGCCAGTCCTGTGAACGCGCGGGCGATCCGCCGCCCGGCAACATAGACTGAAGAGCTATGACGAGCTTGCGATTCCGCGAAGACGGCAGCTTCCGCGTGCTGCAAATGGCCGACGTACAGGACGGCCCCGATGTGTTGCCCGACACCATCCGCCTCATCCGCGAAGCCATCCGCGAAGCCGATCCGGATCTTGTGGTGTTCACCGGCGACCAGATCCGCGGCTATGATCCCGCCTACATCGACACGTTCCTGCGCCGCCGCGGCGAGGAGCCGGGCGCTCGCGTGCGCGCGGTCACCGAGATCGAGGCCAAAATCCGCGGGATCAAGCGTCACCCCGTAATTCGCAAAGTATCCGATCGCGTGGCCGATCGTCTCACCGAAGCCGGCAAGCCTGTACCAGCCGCGCTGCTTGACCCCGATACCGTGACGAACGCCGTCGCCGCTGCCGGCGCCGATTCGACCGACGTGATCACGACTTCCGAAGTAGGCGATTCCGTTGAGACCAGCCCCACACCCGAGACGGTTTCCACCCTCGTATATTCAACGCAATCCGGCAAGGCCAGCCCCGCACACGAGACGCCGGCGACCCTCGACGAACTCATGAATGAGACCCGCGAAAAGGTCCGCCGCACGTTCTCCGGTTTCCTTGGTCCGGTCGTCGAGGCCGGCGTGCCCTTTGCCGCCACCTACGGCAACCACGACTTCCAATGCGGCATTCTGGCCGACGAACAGGATGACATCTACCGCGAATACCCCGGCTGCCTGAACCCCGACGACAGTCTCGAGCCCGGCACGTTCGCGCTGCCCGTCGAGTCCTCCGATGGTTCCGGCCGCGTGGCCATGTCCGTTATGATGGTCAATTCAGGCGATTATGCCGGCAAACCCGAAGAAAACGACGCCCAATACCCGGCGTATGTGGTCAATCCGCGAGGACTCGACCTGGCCGACGCCGACGGGTACGGCACCCCCACCCCCAAGGCCATCGAATGGCTGGGGTCCGTACAAACCGAGTTGGGCGAGCGCAATGGCGACGGCAAGCCCGTGCCGGCCATCGCCTTCCAGCACATTCCGCCGCAGGAATTCTACGATTGTCTGAAGGAAGTGCCCACATGGACGCCGAACGCCGTGGAAGGCGCGCGCACGCACGCCGGGCGTTGCTATGTGCTCAACCATGAGGTCTGCCGCCCCGGCTCGCGGCTCGGCGAGGCGATCGGCTGCGCGGACGAGAATGTGGGCGAGGTGGATGCCTTGCGCGAGGCTGGCGGCTATTTCGCGCTGTTCTGCGGGCATGACCATAAGAACTCTTTCGTTGGTCATGTGCATGATATCGATCTGGGCTATGCGCCCACGTGCGGGTTCGAATGCTATGGTCCCAAGTCGCGGTACCGCGGCATTCGCCTGTTTGAATTCCATGAGAGCAATCCGGCGGGCTATGTGACCCGCATGCTCACATGGGGTAATCTGGTCGGCCGCTACTCCAGCAACGAGCTGCGCGTCTGGTTCGAGGATCATTGCGTTACCGGAGCGGTCAGCGCACGCAACGAGCTGCGCCGCCCGCAGGTGTTCGCCGTGGTGGCCGGCGCGATGAGCCTTGGCTTTATAGCCATCATCCGTTCGCTGATCAAGGCCGCGCGCTAAACCTACTTAAACAGGCTCACCCCGCGACGGGCCGTGCAATACGCGTTGCCCAGCCAGGTATGGCGGGAATTGGGCCAGACGGCTCCCAGTCGCGGTGCGTTCTGGCTCATCCAGATGCTCGGCACACGGCCGTCTGTGGAGCGTGAGCCGAGCAGGTTGAAACCGTTCTTTTCCAACAGCCATTCAGGGTGCTGGGTGGCGATGGCCAAGCCTTCTTCGAGGGTGAGCGGCAGACGCTCGTCGGAATCAATCAGCTTGCGGGCCACGTCGGGCTCGCGGTTGATGTAGCAGGTGCCGGTATGCGGATCGACCACCAGATAGAACGGGCCTTCGGGCGGCATGAATCCGTCCTGCGGCAGGAAGCTGGCGATGTCTCGCGGAGGCATGGTGGTAAAGCCGGCCATGCGGTTGATGGAGGTTCGCGCAATCAGCGATTCGGGCGAGACTAGCTCGCGCGTAGGCACCAGTAGGATGTTCGAGCCGAGATCGGAATGCTCGAGCGCGCCGATGAGCGGCTCGGCAAGCGCGCGGAATGCGGCGGCACTCATATCCGCCACGTCCGGGTAGCCGAGAGCCACGATACGATCGAGTTGCTTTTGCGCCTCTACTGATGCGATAGACATGGCTACCAGTGTAGAACACTGCCGTCTCTTCGCTAGTCACTTTGCCAGTTATGGAGAGGATATCGGACTGCGCGGCGCGGGGTACGCCATGGGGTGCGCCGCCGAGCCACCATATGGGAAGACGGCCACTGTTGTTCTGCATGTTTCGTACAATTACCGTGTGTTTGCGGCCATTGCAAGACGGTCGCTTGAACGTATCAGCCCATCGAAACCCGAAGGTCATAGAGGTCATCATGCCCGAAAAGATAAAGGTCGGCATCCTTGGTGCCACCGGTATGGTCGGTCAGCGTTTTATCACGCTGCTTGAGAATCACCCGTGGTTCGAGGTGGTCACCCTTGCCGCTTCCGCGCACAGCGCCGGCAAGACGTATGCCGAGGCGGTCGGAGACCGTTGGAAGATGGAAACCCCGATGCCCGAATACGCCAAGCACATGGTGGTCGCGGACGGCGACGACGCCGAGTCCGTGGCCGCGAACGTGGACTTCATGTTCTCCGCGGTGAACATGCCGAAGGACCAGATTCGCGCCATTGAAGAGCGTTATGCCAAGACCGAGACCCCGGTGGTCTCCAACAACAGCGCCCACCGCTGGACCCCGGACGTGCCGATGGTGGTGCCGGAGATCAACCCGGAGCACTTCGAGGTGATCGAGCACCAGCGCAAGCGCCTGGGCACTACTCGTGGTTTCATCGCCGTCAAGCCGAACTGCTCGATTCAGGCCTACACACCGGCACTGGCCGCGTGGAAGGAATTTGAACCGCGTGAGGTGGTTGTGAGCACCTATCAGGCGATTTCCGGCGCAGGCAAGACCTTCAAGGATTGGCCTGAGATGGTGGGCAACATCATCCCGTTCATCTCCGGTGAAGAAGCGAAGTCCGAGAAGGAACCGCTCAAGGTGTTCGGTCATGTGGACGCCGAGAAGGGCGAGATCGTGCCGTTCGACGGCGACCTCAAGATCACTTCCCAGTGCATCCGCGTGCCCGTGCTCAACGGCCACACCGCCACCGTGTTCCTGAACTTCGGCAAGAAGGCCACCAAGGAAGAGCTTATCGACCGTCTGGTGAACTACACGTCCAAGGCTTCCGAGCTGGAGCTGCCGCACGCACCAAAGCACTTCATCCAGTACCTCACCGAGGATGACCGCCCGCAGGTCAAGCTCGATGTGGATTACGAGGGTGGCATGGGCGTCTCCATCGGCCGTCTGCGCGAGGACTCCATCTTTGACTGGAAGTTCGTGGGTCTGGCCCACAACACTCTGCGCGGTGCAGCCGGCGGTGCCCTTGAATGCGCCGAAATGCTTAAGGCTCTCGGCTACATCACCAAGAAGTAGTTGAAACTCGTTAAAATCGCAAAAGCCCTCCGTGAGGAGGGCTTTCGTCGTATATACCGCAAAAACGCGGCTCAGTGGCTCAGCGGCCAGTACCGCCGTACACCACGGCTTCGATCTGATCGGCATCGAGACCGTATGCGGTGTGCAGCGCCTTGACGGCATCGTTGAGCTGATCGAGCGGCACGAGTGCGGCGATGCGAATCTCGGAAGTGGAAATCATCAGCACGTTGATGCCCTCATCGCTCAGGGCCTGGAAGAACTTGGCAGCCAGACCGGCGTGGGTCTTCATGCCAACACCCACCACGGCTACCTTGCCGACGTTGGTGTTCACATCAAAGGAGTGGTAACCCAGCACTTCCTGCTTGTCGAGCAGCGTGTTCTGCACCTGCTTGACGGCCGATTCGGGCACGGTGAAGGAGATGTCCGCAGTGCCAACGGATGCGCCGGCCTGCACGATCATGTCCACGTTCACGCCGGCGGTGGCCAGCTCGGTGAACACCTTGGCGGCCATACCCGGCTCGTTCGGCACGCCACGCACGGTGGCCAGCGCCTCGGAACGGTCGTGGGCAATGCCGGAAATCACCGGCGCCTCGGGGCCTAGGTCAGGGAACAGGTCGCCCATGGATTTCGCTTCTTCTTCAGTCATGTCTTGCCTTGTCTTGGTTGAAATTACTTACGATTATTGTTCGCTGTAGCCGCGCTCAGTCGAGGTTCGGCAGCGTGCGCGGGTCAATGCCGTCAGGCACAACCAGCGTGCCGGGGCGACGGGAGAACGAAGAGCGCACGTGCAACGGCATGTTGAAACGCTGAGCGTACTCTACGCAGCGCAGTGCCAGCACCTTGGAGCCGCAGGAGGCCATCTCCAGAATCGACTCATAATCGATGGACGGAATGCGGCGGGCAGAAGGCACGATGCGCGGATCAGCGGTAAAGATGCCGTCCACGTCGGTGTAAATCTCGCAGATGTCGGCACCAAGGGCCACAGCGAGTGCCACGGCGGACGTGTCCGAACCACCGCGACCGAGCGTGGTGGCGTCACCCTTGGCGTTGATGCCCTGGAAGCCGGCAACGATGGCGATGTCCCCCAATGAGAGCGCGTTTTTCACGCGGTCCGGTCTCACGGCCTTGATGTGGGCCGCGCCGTAACGGGCGTCGGTGAAGAAGCCGGCCTGCTGACCGGTGAAGGAGTGGGCGCGGCTGCCTTCGGCGTGAATGGCCACGGCCAGCAGGCTCATGGAAATTCGCTCGCCTGCGGTCATCAGCATGTCCATCTCGCGCTCGGGCGGGTTGGAGTCGATGCTCAGCGCCTGATCGATAAGGTCATCGGTGGTGTCGCCCATGGCGGAGACCACCACGGCCACCTTGTTGCCCTTCTTTTCCGTCTCAACAACGCGCTTGGCCACACGTTTGATCGATTCGGTATCGGCGACCGACGAGCCGCCGTACTTCTGCACGATGAGAGCCACTGCTGTCCTTTTGTTCTTCTCTTAGAGATTTGTTTGGTCGATATTTTACGCAAACGCAACGATTATAAAGGTTGCCGCGTTCACCCCGCGACCCCGCGCCGGCATGTGGACACGGGCATGGCCTACGTTGTTCAGCAAATATTCAAGTTTTCACCGGTGGTTTTTTAAGGCAGCCGCATCCATCCTTTGAGATTCGAGCGGTTAACTATCAATTACCGGCAAACGAAAGCAAACCGGCGAGGTTTCCGCAGAACCCCCATAACTGAATACCTTCTTCTTCCTCTCTCCTTTTCAAGGCCCGGTTCCGCAGCCCGGGCCTTTTCCTTTTGGGTTGAGAACGATAGGTCAAACGCGCGATACGAGCTCACGGAGCAAGCGTGGCCAACGGCACTACCAATACCCCATCATCCCGGCGATAAGCGGCAGCCGTAGCGGTCAGCACCATCAAGAATGACGGACGGCCTTCGTGATCTTGATCAATTCTGTCAGCCAACTTTTTCAAATGGGCCGCCGCAATATCAACCTGCTTTTCTCCGAGCTTGACCTCAATGAGAGCCCATCGTCCATCATGCAGGCCAATGACCGCATCAGATTCCAATCCCGTCTTATCCCGATAATGGAACACATCTCCGCCAAGCGCATCAGCATACACACGCAGGTCGCGAATACACATGGACTCAAACAGCAAGCCAAAGGTCTCGAAATCATTAAGGAGTTTCTCCGGGGTCGCGTGCAGTACCGCACAAGCTATCGACGGGTCGCTGAAGTGTCTGGTTGGGCTCGTTCTCACTGCAGTCTTAGAACGTAATGATATGAACTGATTTTTATCGGGGCAATATATTCCCTCTTTATGCATTCATACCCCCCTATTTGAAAGCTCTGTCAAATATTGCCGGCACCGCGGCTTATCATGTTGCCATACTTTGCAATCCTTTGCAGTCCCTTGCATCTCAACGGCTTGCCCAAAGTAAGTCACATCACTTACAGCCGTAGCAACGTTGTTCATATCGCATTTTTCGGACTTCTTATGCCCCCTACATTGCCCCCTATGGCCCTCGTCGGCATGTTGCATGAAAGGCTTGGTGCGGAGTAACGTCTCGCAGTGTGGCACGTGCGGCGTTGCCATTTGCGGCAGCACCTATGCCAACCACGACTAAGACGGGCCGGCCGTCTTGTATAAGCAAATCATGAGCAGATCAAGCGAAGGAACAGGCGACTATGGCATTGCTGCATCGACGTTCGACAAGTAAGCGTGCCTCACAGGAAATGCGGGAAAACAACGCGGCCATGCCGGATGCCACATCTGCAAATGACAACGTTTCCTCAGCGTGTCCCGAGCCCGCAGCATTCGCTCCAACACCATTTGACGAAGTCATCGATATCAGCGATCTCGTGGCCGAGCGCCGACGCCTGCAACGCAACCTGTGGGCGATGCGCATCATCACCATTGTGTTGCTGATCGCCGCAATCGCCGTGGCCTGCTTCCCGCTAGCGTTGCAATTCGAGTCCGACCGCAACTTGGCCGCCACCACAGCCACCACAGCCAAAGAAGTAGCCGGCTGGCCTTATCCGCAGGCGGAAGACAAGCTCACGGAGGCCCGCACATACAACAAGAAACTCGCTGAATCCGGCCAGCCCATCTTGGGTGAAGCCGTCGATCCGTTCTCCGCCGCCCAAGGAGGATCCCAAGCCAGCGGCGAGGATTCCGTCTCAAAGAAAGACAAGGAATACCAGTCACTGCTTAGTACCGGAAACGGCGTGATGGGCACAATCAGGGTGCCCAAACAGTCCATCAATCTGCCGATTTATCACGGCACTTCCGAGGAAGCACTGGCTTCTGGCGCCGGCCACTTGTACGGCACGTCGCTGCCGGTGGGAGGTAAGTCCACCCATTCGGTCATTACCGGGCACCGCGGGTTGGTTGAAGCGCTGATGTTCACCCGTTTGGACGAGGTGAAAGAGGGCGACTTCTTCTACATCGAAGTCATGGGCGAAACTTTGGGCTACAAAGTGGACCGCATTTCAGTGATTTTGCCGGATGACACGTCGAAGCTCAAGATTGCGCCGGGTGAGGACCGTGTCACCTTGATGACCTGTACGCCATACGGCGTGAACACGCACCGACTGCTTATCTCCGGGCACCGAGTGGCGATTCCGATGCCGGCCCCCGAGCCGAATGACGTGCTTGACGCGCGCAATATCGCCCTTGGTGTTGGTCTAGGCATACTGGCGGCAGGACTGTTCATCATCTGGTTGGCAGACGACACAAGGGCCGCGTGCATCATCCGCCATGGCGCATTCTGGCCGTGGATGCGCCGCAAGGGCGAGAGCGCCAATGATACGCTGGCCTAGGCCTCGCGCCGACCGGCCAGTGCCCTGCCTAGCGTGATTTCGTCGGCGTACTCCAAGTCGGAGCCCACCGGCAGGCCGCTGGCAAGTCGGGTGACCTTGACACCTACGGGTCGCAATAGCTGGGTCAAGTAGCTGGTGGTGGCCTCGCCTTCAATATTCGGGTCGAGCGCCATAATCACTTCCTTGACCTCATCGCCTTCTAAGCGTTTGAGCAGACTGGGAATACGCAGGTCGGCAGGGCCAACGTTGGCCATTGGGTTGATTGCGCCGCCGAGCACATGGTATAGGCCGCGGTATTCGCGCGTGCGCTCGATGCTCATCACGTCCTTGGGCTCTTCGACCACGCAGATCACCGAACGGTCGCGTCTCGGGTCGGCGCATACCGGGCAGGGGCTGGATTCGCACACGTTGCCGCAAATATCACAGAAGCGGATCTTGGCCTTGACCTCCTCGATGGCCTCGGCCAGATCGCGCGCTTCATCTTCGGGCGCGGACAGCATGTAGAAGGCGATACGCTGCGCGCCCTTCGGCCCGATGCCGGGCAGCCGCCCGAAAGCGTCGATCAGTCGCTGTATTGCGCCGTCATAAGCAAGTGCCATGGGTATTCCTCGTTATTCGTCCTCATTATTCATCCGAGTGCTTCTTGGCAGGCTGGATGTTCTTGGGGTTCTTCGGATCATCTGCCGCGAATTGCTCGACTTTTTTGACCTCGAATAGCTTTTTCAGATCGTCGAGATTCATGGCCGTCGCCTCGCCGAGCGACTGGTCGCTCATCGAGTATTCGTCATCCTCGGCCGCGACTTGCGGTTGCGGTTTCGGCTGGGGCTGGGGCCGGCTATTCCACGGGTCGGCATTCGGGGTCGGCTGTGCGGGTTGCGGTTGATTCCACGGGTCATCGCCGGCAGCCGGCTGTGGAACCGATTGGGGCTGGTTCCACGGGTCATCGCCCGACATATTGCCCGACACTGTCTGAGGAACCGAAGAAGCCGGAGTCTGGGACTGCGGCTGATTCCACGGATCATCGTGAGGAGACTGCTGATATGGCTGGTTCCACGGGTCGGCTTCGACCGGTTGCAGTGCCAGTGAGGCCGTAGCCTGAGACTGCATCTGATTCCACGGATCATCGCTCGCGCCGGCAGCTGTCGTAGCGGAAGATGCGGCGGCTGGCTGCCCCGTGGACTGTTCAGTGGGCCCAGCGGACGCAACGGACGCAGCGGGTGCAACAGGAGCGGCCGGAGCGGCCCACGGATCAACACCATCACTGATGTCCGGAACCGCAACATGCTTCTTGTGATGTTCTTCGGGCGCAGGCGTAGTAGCGGGCTCGTTAGGTGCGAACCCGTCTGCAGATTGCGGCGAAGCGTTGCTTACAGCCGGCTTGGCCCAAGGGTCATCGTTACTCCAGCTCTTCGCCGCCGTGGATGCACCGGATTGATCGGCTCGATGGCTGTCGTCCGTATCCTCGGCTTGGCCTGTTGCAGCCAGCTTCGGAGCTTTCGGCTCGCTCCCCATATGAATGCCCAGGCCCGCGCCCAAACTCGACGCGGCCAATCCGGCCTTGGCCATGGCAATCTGCTGCTTGACCTTGGCCAATTGCTCCGGGCTCATACGTTTGACGGATTCGACTCGCTCGCCATTCGCCGCGACCGCAGAAGGTGCAATAACTGCATTGGCACCGAACTCGTTGCGCACGGCATCCATCACCACGGCCGCCGCCTTCTTACCGCTGTTATCCACGGCCAAGGCGAAAGCGTGCTGGCTCAGCGACTTGTCGAACGTCATCGACAGGCAAGGCAGACCCTTACGGTTGGGACCGAATTTTACGGTCGGCACCTTGTCTCGTGACACATATTCACGAATGGTTTCCGGCAAAGCGGCGACGGCTGCATCCCACTTCTCGTCGATGGACCGATTATCCGATGCCGCAGGCGAGGCCACCGGTTGGGCCGGGGCGGCCGGCGACGCGGCGGGAGCGCCCCACCCGGCATTGGCAGCAGCAGTTGCTACAGCAGGTTGCACAGACGGAGAGCCCGCGGGTCGGTCGCTGACCAGGCCGTTGACAGGGCCATTGCCTCCAACAGATTCATGGGAAGCGGTGCTCTGAGGCGCGGCTACTTGCTGGTTGCGTGCAGCACCGGAGAATCCGCCATGTGAGGCTCCGGCAAACCCGCCTCGCGATGAGCCGGCAAAACCACTGGCACCCGCACCGGAAGCGGCTGACGTAGTCGAAGAAGCAGCCGCAGGCGGCATACCAGAAGCGACTGGCGCGGGAGCGGCTGTCGCAAAGCCTGATTCACTGCCGGCCAACAATCGTGCGGCCAGCAGTTCCAAGCGCATACGCGGAGAAATGGCTCCGGTCATGGCACCCAACGTAGTGTTGATGATGTCTGCCATGGCGGTCAGGGCTCCCAGGCCCAACGCCTTGGCCTGACGGTGCAAGTCGTCCATATCCTCGGCCTCGGCCGTGTCAGACAGCACGGATTCCGCACGGTCCCCAGCCAACGTAAGCACCAGCAGATCACGCACACGAGCCAACAGGTCTTCGACGAATCGTCTCGGATCGAATCCGCCGACCACGACTTTCTGGATAACGCCGTACAGGGCTTCGCCGTTGTGATTGATTACCGCATCCACGGCCTCACCGATCAGCGCCTCCGGCGTGAAGCCGAGCAGGGCTACAGCGGCATCATGGGTGATAACGCCTTCGACCGAACCAACCATCAGCTGGTCAAGCACAGACAGGGTATCTCGCATGGAGCCGCCACCGGCGCGCATCGCCAGTTTCAGCACACCGGGCTCGGGCTTGATGCCTTCCTTGTCGCAGATCGTCTCCAGGTAGGGACCCATGACTTCCTGCGGCACCAGACGGAACGGATAGTGGTGGGTGCGCGAACGGATGGTGCCGATCACCTTGTCTGGTTCGGTGGTGGCGAAGACGAACATCACATGTTCAGGCGGCTCTTCAACGATTTTGAGCAGCGCATTGAAGCCCTGCTGCGTGACCATATGGGCCTCATCGAGAATGAAAATCTTATAGCGGTCGCGCGCAGGGGCGAACCCAGCGCGTTCTCGCAATTCTCGAGCATCATCCACACCGTTGTGCGAGGCCGCATCGATTTCGACCACGTCGATGGAACCCGGACCGCCGGTGGCCAGGTCCTTGCAGCTTTCGCATTCGCCGCAGGGGTGGGAAGTCGGCCCTTTGGCACAGTTGACGCAACGGGCCAGGATACGCGCGGAGCTGGTTTTACCGCATCCTCGCGGCCCTGAGAACAGATAGGCATGCGTAAGCTTGCCCTCGTCCAAGGCGCGCATCAGCGGGACCGTGACTTGGTCCTGACCGATGACCCCTTCGAAGGTGTCCGGACGATAGCGACGATACAATGCAAGTGCCATAGCTACTAACCTACCTTTGCCCTCAGAATTAACCGATAAAAAGTCAAGATAAACCGGGCTCATAGTTGCCGAATCGGGAAAACTCTTTATATTCCAACGACATTCATCTGACAACGGTTACCGCATTTTTATTGTTATTAACCGCTTTCTTTGTATTAACATAGTGTCAATAACGGTTGTAGTCAGGAGGTACCCATGAGCGATATCCTCGACGAGAAACGCCCCACCCGTGGCGATGCCCGGCGCGACGCCATCGTGCAAGCCGCGCGCAAAGTGTGTCTGGAAAAAGGCTTCTCCAAAATCACCGTTTCCGACATCGCAAGCGAAGTCGGTATGACGCGTTCACTGTTCTACCATTACTTCGAAGACAAGGAAGCCGTAGCAGACGCAGTACTCGACGACGTCATCGACGAAATCCTCACCACATTGAAGCAGTGGAACCAAGCGCGCGAAACAGGCAACGTGAACAAGGCATTAGACGACATCGTGCGCGTGCTCCGTTCCCTGATCGCCGACGAGAGCCCCTTTTCGAACCGTATGATCCAAGATGGCAACGCCGAACTGTATATCAAGTTCATTGACCGCGCGGCGGACCGTATTGCCGACTACATTGCCCAGACCACCGTACGTGATTTCGAGCAGATGCATGGTCTGCCAATCACCAACGTCCATGAGACATTCTTCACGCTAATCGTGGGGCTTATCTCGCTGGTTCGCTCGCATCCGAACATCAGCGACCGAACCATCAAAGAGGTCATGGCGCAGACGCTGCATATCGAAAACTATGTCGTCTGAAGTCTGACGGCCATTGGCTCTGGTACCGCTCTCCCGTACTCCCCTCAGTCCGCTTCGCGGCCAGCTCGTCCGCAATTGCGAACAGCCTACGGCTGACTCTCTTCTGGTTCGACTATCGTCGAACCCTCGCCTATAAACAGCACTGGGCTGTTTGCTTTACGGCTCAGCCTAATGAGGGGAGCCAATATAATCAGGTCAGGCGAACTGGCCGGTTACGGGGTCGCGACCGTCTCGGGCGATGGCGTCAAGCACTTCCTGTCGGGAGTCCACCTCACGGGCGGCTACGGCCGGCGGCACCAGCA
The DNA here is from genome assembly GCF_000269965.1 of Bifidobacterium longum subsp. infantis ATCC 15697 = JCM 1222 = DSM 20088. Classification (NCBI taxonomy): domain Bacteria; kingdom Bacillati; phylum Actinomycetota; class Actinomycetes; order Bifidobacteriales; family Bifidobacteriaceae; genus Bifidobacterium; species Bifidobacterium longum. The sequence continues at coordinate 186,213 of NC_017219.1, read as the reverse complement.
CGCGCAGTGCGCAGTCCTCGGCCACCACCCTGAAGGGCAGATGCCCGATGTATTCGCCGTCCGCCATCAGCACCGGTGGCTCGTCTCCTTCCGCTGCCCGCGTGACTTCGATCTCGCGTATGCGCTTCCACCCGAACACCTTTGAGGCGAGCAGCTTGCCATTATAGGCGTTCGAGATGGCCACCGCACATTCGCCGAAGTTCGGCACGTGATTCATCCACACCAGGTCCAACAGCCCGTCGGAGAAGCAGGAGTACGGCGAGACCTCGATGCCGCCACCGATATGACGCGAATTCGCAATCGTCAGCAACGGCGTGATGATGTCCCGCTCATCCGTGGTACCGTCCGCCAGCGTGGCTTTGATGTGGTACCCATAACGCTTCATATGCGTCAGCTCCACCAGCACCGCCACGAAGTAGCGCATGGTGCCGGTCGGCAGATGCGAATGATTCGCACGATCGTTGATGCTCGCGTCGAGACCACAGGACAGCATGCCCGCATAGTACCGGTCAATCGGATGCTCGGCAGACTTGCTCTCCTGGTACTCGTATTCCTCGCCGGTGGATGGGTTCACGGCATAGCCACCGTCTAAAGAGGTCACGCGTCCCATGTCCACATCAATGTGTGATCCGCGCACGATAGCGCCGACGATACCTTCCACTGCGGTTTCGATGCGATTGACCGGCAGCTTAAGTCCCCGAGCGAAATCATTGCCCGAGCCCATGGCCACGATGCCCAACGGCTTACCGCCGCAACCCACGGCATTGGCGCCGAGTGCGATCATGCCGTCGCCGCCGACCACCACCAGATAGTCGTACTCGTGCGCGCGTTCACGCGCCTGGTTCAGGGAATCGTCGAAACTCGTGCCGGTGATGTCGATGACGTCGAAGTTATGGGCACGGCCGGCGTCCTCCAGCAGTCCCAATACTCGCGCATCCACCTTGGCACCACGACCCTTATCGGAAGTGGGATTGCCCACCATGGCCACCACGCGACGGCGTTCTGTGCGTTCACTCTCGCTCATGCTCTCACCTTAACCAAAGGTCCAGAAGCCCGCCAGAGCATCAGTGCTTACGGTCCATTATTGTGATAATTGTCTCCTTCCGTACAATTCACCGGTCCGGCCCGAGCCGTCCGCTCCACGGATGATGCCACCGGAACCATGGTTTCCACCTTGATGGTTACCAACACGTCTTCATCCCGCACGGAGCAGGATCCCAGCGTGACGCCATTCGCTTCAGCCATGTTTGCGGCAAGCGCGCATGGATCACCGATATCCACATGCCACAGCGCATACGCGGCGTCAACGGCAATAAGGTCGGCGAGGGAACGCGCTCGATTCTGGCAGATCATGAGGTTGCCCACACTTGCCGCCACCGCGAGCGCAATGCTCACCGCCATAACCAGCATGGCTCCGGCCATCGTGCCCGATCCCTCCTCATAACGCATTCCCTGCACCGCAATTCCTTTCTATTGCGGCCGCCCAGCCAGCAGCCGACCAGTTATTGGCTTATCGCCGTAGCGTTGCCGGTAACCCGCGTTGGAGTGACATCCAGTGGACCGGGCAGTACCGAACATTCGACCATCACGCTCGTCGATTGGCCGTTGTGGGCAATGCTGACGCGGGGATCTCCCCCGGCAACGTCCGCAGCTATGCTGCGCGCGGATGATTCGTCACCGGTAACCACAAACTCGCGTGCAGCCGCTGCCGCGGCACTTTGGCAGTCCATGGAAACGATGACCACACGTCCTATTGCCAGTATCAGCCCGGCGATGGCGATAACGCTGGGCAATACGATCGCGAATTCGGCGGTGGCCGATCCTGTGCATAGGTCTGGCGGCAGTCTGGCGAGCCGCCATCGGCATGTCATGGTCTTCATGGCTGTCACCCGACTTTCAGAGCCTGTTTGATGATGTTGGTCAGCAACGTCTTGATGGCGTCCGATTTCAGGATGGCGACCAGCACTGCCGCAAAGCCTGTAGCCGCAACGAGCACGACTGCGTATTCCGCAGTGGCTGCGCCTTCTTCGGGCTCAGCCATGAGGGTGCGGAAGCGTGCGTCCATGAGGCATAGCCGTTCTTTTGCCTTGGCGTTCAGCGTGGCCACACGAGCCTTGCTGTGTGCGAAGATGCCGGCCTGCCCGTCGACGATGACGGGGATAGGGGTATTCATTGGCGTTCCTTTCGGTAAGGAGGGGTAGCTGCGCAGTGGCTTCGCACCTTCCCCATGCGTGTGTGAGTGGTTGGCCCCCGCGCCGGGTTGACGCGGGGTGCATACCACTGTGGACTATCAACGCTTCATGCACCAGGAAAAACGGGGGATGTGGCTCTAGCTTGCCGAGTTATCCACACCCCGACGTGTCGTCCACCACAAATGTGGATAACCAAACGCAGCCAAGTGCAATACCGAGCGATACAACAAAATTCAGCCCAAGCGCACTCGGTTCACGCCTACATTCACATCATGAAGGACGCAATCGCCGGAATGACTCCTACCAGCACGAATGCCGGCAGAAAACATAGCCCTGTAGGCATCAGTAGCTTTACCGACAGCTTCGCGGCATTCCGTTCGATGGCAGCACGCTCGTCACGGTCCAGCTGTTCAATGGCGGATTCGAGGCGCACGCCAGGCATATCGCCATGCGTCCATGACGATTCCAAAGCCGATTGCAGCAGGCCAAGATCTCGTTGCGTGGTATTCGTATCTTCCCCGGATGGACTATCAGCTGGCGCACCCTCATGCTGAACAGCCATAGCGGCATGCCACGCATCAGCCCAGGGAACCCCTCTGGTCAGGGAGCTCCCGACCTCGCTCATGCGAGCACCGCAGTCGTCGCCGACGGCTTTGCCCACCATGTCAAGCGCCCGGGGAATCGAAGAGCCTTGCCGCAATGACACCTGCAACATGCGCAATATGAGTATGGTCCATGACGACCCGCAATCATGCGCTGCAGCCGGCTCCTCACACGGCAAGCGGCTGTCATGACGAACCGGAACCTTATACAGCCAACTAGCAATCGCCGCACAGCCTGCCGCGGCGCGTACCCACACCGTACTCATAATCCGCTGCCTTTCAACAATGCCCGCATCCATGCCAAGCCGGCAGCATAACAACATCCTCCCAATGTCAGGCAGACCACACCGCGCGGCGATCCAATCAAGAACGCCAATGGTCCAGCTCCCAGAAGCTCGCCCAATGCCACAGTGACGGCCGGAAGCGCGCTCAGCAGCCCCACAGTGGCTTTAGGCACGGCACATGCTTGCGATCGCAGGTTCTGCATCAGCCTCATCTGCCGGTAAGCCGTCAATACCGCTTCCAGACATGGCACCACTTGGCAACCGAGCTCATCGCTCAAAACCGCTGCGGCGGTGACCCCGCGTGCAGCTTCAAGTACCTGCGCTGGTGATTCGTCGGGCAGACGCCGCTGTTCGAACATCGCTATGAGCCGTTCCACAGTAATGCGATGAGTGGCGAAGCGTCTGCTGGATTGTTCCTCGAATGCTTCAACCAATGTGCCGCCACCTCGCAATCGCGCGATGGCGGACGTAATCACCTGTGCAACGCCCACGCGAGGTGAGTCGGCATATCGAGGTTCGTTTATGGCTGCGGAATCGACCGTGCGCTCTTTACCAGCCAGCTGGCGCAATCTTCCGGACTTCTTCCCCGGCCATATCAGCACCGCGAGCGCCGCCAGAACAGCACACCACATCATCACCCACCACCATTCGGCCCGGGAACGATGCCCCATCGTTCAATGAAGTGCCCCCATTCGGCGGCATACCGAGGAGGATGGCGGCCATTCCATACCGCCAGCGGTGTTCCTGCCAGTTCACCATGTGCTACGCGCAGTTCGCCGATCTGCGTGATACGCCGCTGTCCGTTCACTCGCTCCAAATGCACCACCGCGTCGAAAGCACCTGCCGCCAGCATGGCCAACGCCTGTGGACTGACTCCGGCAAGCAATCCAAGCGAAATCAACCTGGACGGCACTCGGTCCACGCCGTCCGCATGCACGGTGGTCATGCCGCCGTGGTGACCGGAATTGAACGCGCGCAGTAGGTCAACGATTTCCGCACCACGGCATTCGCCCAGCACCACGCGGTCGGGGCGCATTCGCAATGTCGCTTTGACCAAGTCCGCCAGGCTTATGGCTCCGACGCCCTCCACATTCGCCTCGCGTGTTACCAACGAGACATGATCGCCGCGTCCCAGTTCCCCCAGTTCACGAACTTCCTCTACGGTGACGATGCGCTCGTTCACGTCGCATTGCGCCAGCAGCGCCTTGAGCAAGGTGGTCTTGCCCACGCCTGTTCCGCCCGTAATTAGCACTGTGGCATGTTTGCGCACCAATCCCACGAACGTCAGCAGCCAAGCAGCCGGGAATACGCCTAATTTGCTCAGGTGCTGTAGCGATGCCATGGTTCGGTCAGGGAATCGTATGGAAATCGCGGCACCTTGTGGCACCAATGGGGCAATCACCGCATGCACGCGGATGCCATCTGGACTGGCGGCGTCCGCTATCGGGCAGGCATCATCCAGTCTGCGCCCAAGCTGCGCGCACAGTTGGACGGCGTATTCTCGAACTACTTGCGGCGAGCGGAACGGCACATGCAATACTGTTTCGCGCATGCCATTGCCGCGGTCCGCCCAAACGCGGCCATCGCAGGTCACCGCCAAATCGGTAACCTGCGGGTCGGATGCCACATCATTCAATAGACCGAAGAACACAGTTCTGGGCACTGCGCCGGGCTCATCAGCCCGAGTGATTACGGCAGCCATAGCATCACTGGTCCTTGTGAGAAGTTCCCGAAACCGAGCGAATGGCCTGTTCTACGAGATCGGCAAGCAAGTTCATGGCTTTGCGACTGCCTTTGGTCACCGATCTGATGCCGAGGCCTTCCAGTACGTCTCCGCACAGATTGACACTTGGCTTGACAGGACCCAATACCGTGGCAGTCAAGTAGTCCTGCGCCTCGCCAATACCCACGTGCCCTCTCCCACGTGGAGCGCCACGTGGTTCCACGCCGACGATATGTGGCGCTTCACAGCCCCAAGAATCCAGTCTGGACCGGTGCGCTTTGGCCCTAGCCAATCCCATTACCGACAATTCCGCGGCAATCACCTGCATGCCACTGCGTAAATCGGGCACGGTCTCAATGAGTCCCCCTTGCCCGGCGTCCACGATGACGACGTCGTTCGCTTCCGCCAAAGCCCGGATGGCCGCTTGAACTTCCCACCAGTCAGGCTGGCGCGCGCTCCAAGGATCGTAGGGAAGTACTCGCACACCCTCCCACGTCATCAGCTCATGGTTCATCGCCTCACCCTCGATACGGCCGAGGGGCGCGTCGACTTGGCTGAACCGTAAGCCCGGCTCTCGTTCTACACCAAGTAGCAGATCAAGGCATCCGGCCACGAAATCAGCGTCTATGAGAACGCAGCTGTGTTCACGTCTCGCCAATGTCCATGCAAGCATGGAAGCCATGACACTCAACCCCACGCCTCCATGGCCTGACGTCATCGTCACAATGTTATGAAAGCTGGTGTCTGTAGTTAGGGCGAGTGCCGGAGCCTCGCCCGATCTCTGCCGTTCGCATGAAGCCAACGGCCTGGGCGGCGGAGTGTAGTAGCGATGCGCTGGAATCGGCGCATCGTCCGTGGGCAGCGGAATGCCCGGAGGTGCTACCGCTGGCGAGGTGATCCTACGCGCCACGCGGGGTGAGGTATTGCTATTCATAAGCCGATTGAAACGTGTCCGAGTTCAATGCTCAACACGAATCGACCATTGTGGTTCTAGCTTGCCGAGTTATCCACACCCCGGCATGTCGTCCACGACAAATGTGGATAACCACGGTGCTGTTTCACGCCCATCTCATGCAAAAGGCCCTGACCTCATATGCACGGTCAGGGCCTTCATTTTTCACGACGATTCCTTATGCGGTAATCTACATTTCTTGATCACTTATCGAGGTTCTTGATGCCGTCTTCCATGACGTCCAGCTGAGCATCGGTCACCTTGGCCGGCTTCTTCTTGCCGAACTTGGCCTTGAACAGACCGATGATGGTCGGGGCGAGCGAGACCAGCAGAATCAGCACGATCACCAGCTCGAAGTGATCCTGCACGGCCGGAATGTTGCCGAAGAAGTAGCCCAGCAACGTGAACAGCGTGGACCAGCACAGGCCACCGAGCACTGAGAACGGCGTGAAACGGCTCCAACGCATACCGGAAATACCGGAAATGAACGGCATGAACGTACGAATGAACGGGAAGAAGCGGCCCAGGAACACAGCCAGCGGGCCCCACTTCTCAATCATGTGCTCGGTTTTGGCCAAACGCTCCGGGGTCAAGGCCTTCACCTTGCCGGACTGGATGATACGGCGGCCAAAGAAATGACCGATGAAGTAGTTGCACTGGTCGCCGATAATCGGCGCGCACCAAACCACCGGCAGCAACCAGAACAACGGCAGCGCGGCCTTGCCGGTCGCAGCATCCGGGGCTGCGAACACGCCGGCCGCGAACAACAGCGAATCACCGGGCAGGAACGGGAAGAACACCACGCCCGTTTCGATGAATACGATGAGGAAGATGAATCCGAGGGTCGGCGCCACGCCCATGGCAATCCAACCGGCAATCGCGGCACGCGGATCCTTCAGCAGTTCGAGGATGAAATTAACGAAGCCCATGTGATTCCTATGAGTCCTATACGTCTATATGTGTGAACAATCTGTCCAATAACCAGACATTCGTCTGAAAACCGTCAACCACTCTACCAGTCGCCCCGATACAAGAGGGGGCCACCGGAACCTCATAGCAGCCATTACTGCCATCTTCTTTACAAATATGGCGTGCTTCGCTGGTATATCGTCAACACATTCCACCGCTCATGAGGAGAACTGCATGCGCGGTGATGTAATCAATTACTCACCAAGACGCTGGCGCACGAAACCATCCAGCGCGGCCGCATCGATACCGTCATACGATTCGATGGACGCGAACTGGCCCAGGCCGGAAGTATCCGTGCGAATCCAGCCGGTCTGCGCAATCAGAGTCGCGCCCGATGCCGCACCGGCCTGAAGTCCAACCGAAGAATCCTCGAGCACCACGCACTTGGCCATGTCTTCACGGGCGATGCCAAGCTTGTCGGCTGCGGCCAGGTAGGGCGCGGGGTTCGGCTTGTGCTCGTACGGATCGTCGCCACAGACGTAGCCGGCGAACAGTCCCTCGGACTGCTTCATGATGTTCTCCGCCATACGGCGCGGCGAAGTAGTGACCAGCATGGATGGGATGCCGGCCTCATTGAGCGAGCGCAACACGTCTTGCACACCAGGAATCCACGGCAGACGTTCGACCTCCGCCTTGAACACATAATCCTTGAGCTGCTTGTCGATTTCGGGAACGCTCAATGTGCAGCCATGCGCAATCATGACCTCTGCCACGTGAGTCACCGGAGTACCGGAGCACGCCCAACCGAGGTCCTCGTTCCACTCGCCGCCATTGTTGTGCGCGATTTCGATTTCGCCGTCATGCCAAAGCGGTTCCGAATCGATAAGCGTTCCATCCAAATCCCAAAACACGGCCTTGAGCAACATGGTTACCTCCGTTCGCATGCCCGCACGCCAATTGTCGCCTTTACTCTTGCTGCATTCCATTGCACCAACCGGATGCGACAACCATAGCGCGTCAGCACACCGCCCCTGCGCCTCAGCGCATGGTCAAACCACCATCGACGTGCAGACATTGCCCGGTAATGAAGCCGGCCATGTCGGACGCCAACAACGCGACCCCTCCGGCGATGTCATCGGGACGGGCAAGGCGGCCAAGAGGCGTCATGGCAATGATTCGTTCACGAACATCCTCGGTGGTGGCTGCGCTGGATGCGGTTCCGGCCGTCAAACCTGCGGCAATGGCATTAACGGTAATGCCGAAGCCGCCCAGCTCCTGGGCCAGAGAACGGGTCATGCCGACCAAGCCGCCTTTGGCAGTGATATACGAATGGTAGGGCACGATGGGCGAATCGACCAGATTGCTGGAGATGTTGATGATACGCCCGGAGGTCTGGGCTCGCATCAGCGGCACCACATGTGAGCACATCAGATATGCACCATGCAGGCATCCCTCGATCTGTGCGCTAAACTCATCCCAATCGCCTCCAGCAAAAGTGGAACGGCGACGCGGGTCAAAGGAGAAGTGTCCGAAAGCATTATTCACTAAGATGTCCACGCCGCCGAATGAGTCGACAGCGGCACCCACCAGCTTGGAAGATTGCGATTCATCGCAAACATCCGCCTGTACAGCTATAGCCAAGCCTCCCAGCGAGTGGATGTCTTCAACAGTGCGCTGCGCGCTGGCGGCGTCATGTACGTAATTGACGACGACAGCGGCTCCGTGCGATGCCAGGCATTTCGCCACGGCCGCTCCTATGCCCTTGCCGGAACCGGTGATGATCGCTGTTCTGCCATCCAGATTCACCATTGGACGCCGTGCCATATCGCTTTGCTCTGTCATTACCCTTGCCTTTCACCCCGCTACCAGCCCCTGCTGCCCGCAACAGCACAGGCCTATTCCATATCCATATCGAACGAATCGCCGTACGCGTCGCTGCCGCGTTCGACATCCACCGCGCGCAACAGATCGATGAGATTGAAGCCCCCATCATGATGCCAGCCGGATTTCGCCCGATCCATCTCACCGAGCGGACAGATGCGATTCACACCGACCTCGGCCAATGTATCTGCAAGACCAAACAGTCTGGTCGAATCCACAGCGACACCGCAGCTCTGCAGCCAGCCACGGCAGGAAGTCAATCCTCTGGCAGCGTCCAACAAATCTGGCACCGCCACCACGTTGACGGTGCGGTTCAACGGCGACATCAGCGAAGCAACATCCTCGTCGGCACCGCTACCGTCAAGTTCTCGATACAGCACCGACCATGCCGTGCTATGGCCACTGGCGAACACCGCGGCCTTCCCGCCCATCAAAGCTCTCATCTCAGCGTCGGCGCGCGCCCGCTGAATGGCCACGTTCTCGGCGTCACTCAATACGGAGCGCGGATATTTGCGCTGCTGATTCTCAAGCTCGCCACCGAGCAGCTGAGCCACTTCACGAGCGGTGAGGGCTCCATCAGTCTCCACGAACACGGTCTGCGGAGCCAGGCAGCTTTGCTGGTCATATGTGGCGATGTCAACAGCCACACGATGCACGGTATCGGCATAGGTATCAGGGCGCAAAGCCTCTCGGCCAATGAACGCCAACCCGACTTTTGCTCCGTAACCTAGACAGGGCTTGGATCCGGCGACTTTGCCCGCAATCAATTTGGTAGTCTGCGAAGAACCGTAAACAATCACGGCATCGGCCACATCGATGGCTGAATCCTCGAGCTGCTGCGAGCCGCCCTTCCATGGAACCACCGCAATGGCATCAGCGAGGTCGGAATTGACCATCGCAATGCTGCGAGCAAAGAACGCAGGCATCACCGGCTCGGAAAATGAAGATTTGCCAAGAATCGCGCCTTTGACCAGCAGGGTCATCGCCATGCTCCACACGGGAATCCCCGGCACATTGCTGGAGAACACCTGATAGGTGAGCGCCGGGCCCACATATTTAGAGTATCCCCCCGCCTTGTTCGGCCGGAATTCGTCGAGCATAGACGGCTGACCGATTTCGGAGTCCAGGAAACGGAGCAGTTCACGACGCCTGAACTGGCGCATATACCGTTTGAGCTCAATCCGCACCATGTCAGGCTCATATCCGGTGATTGCGGGAATCAGCAGTTCAGCTTGGCGCCGCAGCTCAAAATCCGGATCGGCCCATAGTTGGGCCGCGTCGGCCACGATGTCGAGAATATCGTTGACACTCATCGCGGCAAGCGTGCGGTTGCGAACATCGGCAAGCTGCTTGGCAAGGGAAGTCACCTTTGGGCCATCCAGTCGCGGATAGCGCAAACGCTTCACCCCATCCGATGTGGCGACATCATAGATTTCGTAATCCGAAACATCCGCTCCCGAGGGCAGGTGGAAGACATCAATGGCCTGACTCACAGATTCGTCAGCGGTTGGCACTGATGACCTCGTCTACCGCGATTGAGCAACCACGGGCCTCGGCTCCCTTCGCCCGGCCCTGCAGCAGGAATCCGCCCGGAGTCCGGTAGCCAAGATCCTCGGTCAGAATACCGATGCATGAATTCCAATTGGCAAGGTCGTAATGGGCTATCACACCGGTCTCACCATCCTTGACGGGAGTCAGCGTCTCCGGATCAAGGAAGACCGTGCGCACCCAGGCGGGGTTCGCCTTGAGATAGTTGCCGGTGCCATCCGTATACCACGACAGAATATTTTGGTCATAGATCTGCGAGCTCAACTCGGTCATGCCATACATGTTGACGCAGTGGTGGCGCGGCACCCCCAGTGTCTGTTCCAGTTCGTCAAGCATCTGGCCTTCGGTGATGTCGCGCTTGGTGCTCTTGAAGCCGCCAGTGTCGAACAAGCGGCTATCGGGGGCCAGCGCGAACGTCAGATCATGCTCATGCAGGTAATCGAGCAGATACAGGTAGGATGACGAGACACCCATCAGCATCACCGGTTTGCCGTCGGACACCGCACGATTGAGGAAATCGATGATGCCATCGAATTTGAGTCCATGTTCATCGAAGAACACGCCGCTGCCTTCGCTGCCACAGAGTTCCACGGCCTTGGTGAGATACCGCGACAGTGAGGAATTCTGGTTCATGTCCCACGCCGGCGAAATCACGGCGATGCGGATACGCTCTCGATCCGGCATGATGAAATGACGGAACGGCACAATCATCGATTCATCCCACACCTCAAGATCAGGGTGGAAGTTGCGCCCACGCATCTTGCCGCCATGCGTGGTTCCGCTCGTCATGAATACGGCTTTGCACTGCTCGGTCGGTATGGTCGAAAGGTCAAGGTGCTTGAACCCGTCCACCGGCATCGGCGGAATCTCCCGCCAATCCTTGAGCGTTGCGGGGGTGACGCGTTTAGCCGCGCAGTAACGACGGTACGGCAGATCATACGTGTACTGATAGATGAACACGTCGCGCGCCAACGCACCAAACGCCTCTTCCGGGGCCTGCTCACAGCCATAGGTATGGATAAAATCCAGAATCCCGCGCTTGATACGACGCGCGTCATCCATCACATCAGTCATTGCATCGCTCCTGTCAATATCCAATATCAACCAGCATTATCGTTCATCGTGCGCCGCGGCGCCAGTCCCATCCGCCGAATCGGCTGCTGGAACATCCATGGACGCCGGCGCACGATGCTTCGCCACCAAATCCGGAAGAGCGATGAACAGCGCATTGAGAATGATGGCGCTGAATACACCGACCATGATGTTGTTGCCAAAGAACACGCTTGCGCCGCCGGTCAGGCCGGAGAGCGCCTTGGGCAGGGCGATGCCGAGCAGCAGAGACATGCCGATGACCGTTTGACGGCGCTCGTCATCAGCGACCTTGCGCAAGGCTCGCAGACCGGTCACGATCAGGCTGGCCGCAGCCGGCAGGAAGATGCCTCCGACGACTGCCGAGGGAATGACGGACAGCAGCGCGCCTGCCTTTGGCACGAAGCCCAGAATCAGCAACAGGATGGCGGCGATGATCACAGGCGTGCGCGTGCGCAGCTTGCCTTCGCCGGTCAGGTTGAGCAGGCCGACATTTTGCGGGTATGCGGTGGTGGTGAATCCACCAATCAACGAGGAAATGGCCGAACCTGCCGCCTCGCCGGCGAGGCCGTAGCGCACCTGCTTGCGTTCGAGGGTCGTGCCTTGAATCTCGGAAGCCGCCTGATAGACGCCGAGAGCCTCCATGACGGCAACCATATAGGCGATGAAGAACGGAATGAAGATCTTCCAGTCAAACGTAAACGGCCCGTAAGGCATGAAGGTCGGCAGGCCCAACCATCCCTTGGAAGCCACAGGAGAGAAGTCCACCATGCCAAACGCCGCGGCGACCACGGTGCCGACGACAAGCGCGATGAGGAATGAGAACGACTTAAGCAGACCCTTGCCGAGCAGCGACAGGACAAGCACAATCGCCGTGGTCAGGATCGACACGGTCAGGATGTGCGGATCGGCAAACGTTTTGTCGCCGGGAGCCCCACCAAGAAACTCGCTCAGCGTGAATCCGGACAGCGAAACACCGACCATAAAGATGACCACGCCCGAGATCATCGGAGAGAACAGGAACCTCATCCGCTCTATCACACCGGTCAGGCACAGCAACAGGAACACAAGCGAAGCGATGAGAATGGACGAACTCGCCGCCCCCAGCATGCCAGCCGTACCTGCCGCGATCATCAACGCGTCAAACGCGGCTGACGGCCCCTGCACCACCGGCAGGCGAACCAGCCGAGTGGCCTGGATCAGAGTAACCAGGCCGGAGACGATGAAGATGGCGTTAATCATGTTCGACGACAGGGCAATAGGTAAGCCGATTGCTCCGGCCACGAATACCGGATCAAGCCAAACATTGGAAACGAACACATGCTGGAAACCCAGCAGTACGTTCTGGGCGGTCAGCTCCTTGCGTATTGACATACGCTTCCTCTCTCTCAACGCGCATATGGGATGCCGAGCCGAACAGAGGAGTTCAACCGTCGTATTCCCTACGCGAGTGTTAGCTCACAGGTTCGAAGGGTTCGGTACATACCGTCTCAGCCTAAAGCACCCCTTACGAATCGGTTTTCGCACGTCACCGTAACAAACCTTGACATCTCCGTCAAGAAAATTCGTGCTCTTTTCGGCAGCTGCCCGATGTGAGATAACAAACAGTTTTACGAATGGAGAAGGAATCGAAGCAATGCGGCCAGACTCACCAACCCCACAGGACCATGGACTTGGAGCCGGCGGGAGTGAAGTTGGAGTCGCCGGTGGTGCAGGCAGCGGTATCGGCGGCGGTATCGCGACCGGGCAGTTCGCGGGTTTCGCGGCGGATGGCGTTGCGCCAGAGGCGGGCGCGGTTGGAGCGTTGCACCTCCACGATGTTGCCGTCTCGGCCAGCGGCGAAGACGCTTTCCTGGTCGCCGGTTTGCATGCGCTTGACTTCACGGCGCAACTGTCGATTCTCTTCTTCGAGCTCGAGGATGCGCGCGATACCGGAAAGATTGATGCCCTCATCCTGACTTAGGCGCTGAGCTCGGGTCAGGCGGGCAATGTCGCGCAGGCAGTAGCGGCGTGCGCCGCCATCGGTGCGCTGCGGACGGACCAGACCCAGCCGGTCGTACTGGCGAAGGGTCTGGGGGTGGATGTTGGCCAGTTCGGCGGCCTGGCCGACGGTGAAGATGGGCAGTTCGATATCGAAGCCGACATCATCGGCTCCGTCGAGATCGGCCCTGCCCATCACCAGCGCGGTTGCGCACATTGCGTACAACTGCTTCATTTGGTTGGCTAACCGCGCCATTGTTCACCTCCTGATTACAGGCTGAGATAGTCGCCGGCTTTTTCGTCGAATTCTTTGGCGGCGTGCTTGACCGCCAGACCCGGCTTGGCGGGGACCATGATCTGCACGCGGCCGATCAGGTCGCCCGGCTGGTTGCCGCGCTGGACACCGAGTCCCGCGAGCTTGACCTCCGCGCCGGAGCTGGAACCGGCCGGCACCTTGAAGGTGACGGGATTGCCGTCGATGTCCTTGGTCTCGACCTTGCCACCGGCCACGGCCTGGCCCACGGTGACGGGCAGGTCCATGACGATGTCGTGGCCGCGCATCGAGAACGCGGCATCGGGCTTGACGGTGACGTGCAGGTACAGGTCACCTGCCTTGCCGCCATTGATGCCCGGCTTGCCCTTGCCGGCAAGCTTGATTTTCTGGCCGTCCTTGACGCCCGCAGGCACGTGGGCCTTGAACTTCTTGCCGTCCACGGACAGGGACACGGTAGCGCCCTTGACCGCCTGACGCAGGGTCAGGCTGATCTTGGAGTTGCGGTCCTCGCCGTTTTCGGGGCGCGGGGCCTCCTCATAGCCATAGCCGCCGGCATTGCCGTACGCCTGCTGGCTGTAGCCGCCTTGGCCTGCAGCACCGCCGAACATCGAGAAGATGTCGTTGATGTTGTTGGGGCCGCCGCCCGAAGTGGAGAAGCGGATGCGCGAGCCATTGCCGCCGGCACCCTGGCCGAACATGGAACCGAAGATGTCGGAGAAACCGGAAGCATCGAAGCCGCCGGCGCCGGAACCGCCGGCGAAGCGGGCGCCGCCCATGCCGAACTGACGAATCGCGTCGTACTTCTGGCGATCTTCCTTCTTGCTCAGCACGTCATAGGCTTCGGAGATGTCCTTGAACTTCTCCTCGGCTTCCTTGGTCTTGTTGACGTCAGGATGGTATTTGCGGGCGAGCTTGCGGTACGCCTTCTTGATGTCGTCGTCCGAAGCGTCCTTGGAGACACCAAGGACTTTGTAGAAGTCTTTGCTGAGCCATTCGTTTTCAGCCATTCATGTCTCCTTTCGTATACGTTCTTCGCGTTGGCTCCCCTCATCGAGGGGAGCCAACATGTCATCGGTCTTGCGGGGAGGCCACGACCACACGGGCGGCGCGGATTACGCGGTCGCCGATGCGGTAGCCGGCCTCAACCACGGTGTCAACCGTTTCCTTGTCGGCATTCGCGTCCGGCTTGTGCAGGATCGCGTCATGCTTGGTGGGGTCGAAGTCCTCGCCCTTTTCGCCGAACTTCTCGACGCCGAACTTCTCGAAGGCTTTGTCGATCTTGGTGGCAACGGCCTTGAACGAGTCGTCCATCTCGCTGTGTTCGCGAATGCGGTCGATATCGTCGAGGGCGGGCAGCAGCGCGGTCAGCACGTCGATGATGCCGTGCTGGCGGAAGCGCTCCTGCTCCTTCTGCGTGCGATTGCGGTAGTTGATGAACTCCGCACGTTCGCGTTGCAGGGCTTCGAGGTAGTCTGCGGCTTCCTTCTTGGCCTTGCTGAGGGGGGTGAGGGTGTCTTCGGAATCGGACTGGCCTTCGCCAGTCTTCTCTCCGGCATCCGACTTCTCTCCCTCAGCTGCGGCAGGAGCCGCGTCGGCTCCTTCATTGGAAGGAGCCTGGGCAGCCGAATCCTGCGCAGAGTCGGACTCGGCGGAGGCGTCAGCCCCTGAAGAGGCCTGAGCGGCCTGGCCGGCAGCCTCAGCATCTGAGGGATCCGGCAGGTCGTTCAGGTAGTCGTCCTTGTTGAACTCGGACATCACTTGTTGTCCTTGTCGTCATCGTCGTCCACGACCTCGGCCTCGACGGTGTCGTCGTCGGAACCGGAGGCGGAGCCAGCGGAAGCGCCAGCGCCGGCAGCGCCAGCCGCACCGGCACCAGCCGCGGCACCCTCGGCACCCTGCTGGGCGTAGAGGACCTGGCCGATCTTCTGAGCGGCGGTCATCAGCTCAGTCTGAGCAGTCTTGACCTTCTCGGTGTCGTCACCCTTCAGGGCTTCCTTCAGAGCGTTGACCTTGTCGGTGACTTCCTTGACGATGTCGTCGGAGAGCTTGTCCTTGTTGTCGTTGACGAGCTTCTCGGTGGAGTAGGCGAAGGCCTCAGCCTGGTTGCGGGTCTCGGCGTCTTCCTTGCGCTGCTTATCCTCAGCCTCGTGAGCCTCGGCTTCCTTGACCATGCGGTCGATCTCGTCCTTCGGCAGGCCGGAGCCACCGGTGATAGTCATGGACTGCTCCTTGCCGGTGCCCTTGTCCTTGGCGGACACGTGCACGATGCCGTTGGCGTCGATGTCGAAGGTGACCTCGATCTGCGGGACGCCACGCGGCGCCGGGGCGATGCCGGTCAGTTCGAAGGTGCCCAGCGGCTTGTTGTCGCGTGCGAACTCACGCTCGCCCTGGTAGACCTGGATCAGCACGGACGGCTGGTTGTCTTCAGCGGTGGAGAAGACCTCGGAGCGCTTGGTCGGGATGGCCGTGTTGCGATCGATGAGCTTGGTCATGATGCCACCCTTGGTCTCGATACCGAGGGACAGCGGGGTCACGTCGATAAGCAGAACGTCCTTACGGTCGCCCTTGATGACGCCGGACTGCACGGCGGCGCCGACCGCCACGACCTCATCCGGGTTCACGGACTGGTTCGCTTCCTTACCGCCGGTAAGCTCCTTGACCAGATCCTTGACGGCGGGCATACGGGTGGAACCGCCGACGAGCACCACGTGGTCGATGTCGCTCACGGAGATGCCGGCGTCGTGCAGCACGTTGTTGAACGGCGTGCGGCAGCGGCCCAGCAGGTCGGAGGTCATTTCCTCGAAGTGCGCACGGGTCAGGGTCTCGTCCAGGTGCACCGGGGTGCCGTCGGGGGTCATGGCCAGGTACTGCATGGAAATGCTGGTGGAGGTGGAGGAGGAGAGTTCCTTCTTCGCCTGCTCGGCGGCTTCCTTCAGGCGCTGCAGCGCGATCTTGTCCTTGGACAGGTCGACGCCGTACTTGTTCTTGACTTCGGAAACCAGCCAATCGATGATCTTCTGATCCCAGTCATCGCCACCGAGGTGGTTGTCGCCGTTGGTGGCCTGAACCTGAATGGTGGAGAAGCCGTCGTCATCCTTGCCGATCTCCAGCAGGGAGACATCGAAGGTGCCGCCGCCGAGGTCGAAGACCAGGATGCGCTCGTCTTCCTTGCCCTTCTCAAGGCCGTAGGCTAGAGCGGCTGCGGTCGGCTCGTTGATGATACGCAGGACGTTCAGGCCGGCGATCTTGCCGGCGTCCTTGGTGGCCTGACGCTGGGCATCGTTGAAGTATGCCGGGCAGGTGATGACGGCGTCGGTGACGGGCTCGCCGAGGTATGCCTCGGCGTCCCTCTTCAGCTTCATCAGGATCTGCGCGGAAATCTCCTGCGGGGTCCACTTCTTGCCGTCGATGTCGACGGTCCAGTCGGTGCCCATGTGGCGCTTGACGGAAGAAATAGTGCGGTCAACGTTGGTCACGGCCTGACGCTTGGCCACTTCGCCGACGAGGATCTCGCCGGACTTGGAGAAGGCCACCACGGACGGCGTGGTGCGCGCGCCTTCAGCGTTGACGATAACGGTGGGTTCGCCACCTTCGAGAGTCGCGATGCAGGAATTCGTGGTTCCCAGATCGATACCAACTGCGCGTGCCATAATGTGTGCTCCTTTGTGGGACTTGCGATTGCCCGGCCGGCGCCGCCGTTCGCCACGACCCGTTCGGGTTGTGACGCGCGGTGTGCGCGAGCCGTCTCGCACGTGTTCGTTCTTTCGTTCTTCGCCCGGGTTTCGGTCGGTTCCGTGTGCGGTTCCTCTCGGTTGTGGGGTTTGCATTCGCAACCGCCCATTCCCGTGCTTCCGAAACTTGAGCCTACACCACTCAACTTTAAACCGCAAGTGCATATTCCCGGATTCGGCAAAAAACTTGAGCTATTCTCACTCAGGTTTCTGCGAAGCGCGGCACACGGCACGTATCGCGTCACAGCCAAAAGCCGCCGGAAAACGATCGCCCGCCGGGCATCGGCTCGGCGGGCGATGGTTTTCCGGCGGCTGGACGACTCGGGATTACCGGTCGACCAAGGCCGAATCAGTTGTTCCTGGCGTTACGCGCGGCCTTAATGAGCATCGCGATCGCAACCAGCATCACAGCCGCGATGGCGATGGCCATGACGGCGGTACCGGTGGCGCCCAGCGGGCCGGAGACCGCGGAATCGTTCGGCACCTTGCCCGAAGCGATCACGCCGTTCTTGTCGGCGCCCGGCTTCTTGTCGGCGGAGCCGGCGGCCGGCGCCTGGATGGCGACGGTCGCGACCTTGCCGGACTGGCGACCGGTGACGGTGAGCGTGTACTCGGCGCCTTCCGACATCTTGTCGAGCGCGATCGAAGTGGTCTGCGCGGGCTTGACGCGCACGCCGGACAACGGGGTGCTGGAATCGGACTTGGACACCACGGCGCCGTTCTTGTCCTTCAGCTCGTAGCTGAGCAGCGCGTCGCCGTTGAACCCGTCGACATTGGCGACGTACTTGCCGGCCTGCGTGCGGGCGACCTTCACGGTGCCATCCTTGGAGAGCGCGTTCTGCTCGTCGGGGGAGGTGGCCAGGCCCAGGGCGCCGGCGATGGTGTAGAAGTTGTCGGTCTGATCGGTCAGGCCGATGACGCGCTGGGCGCCGGGGCCGGAAGCGGCGATGCGCAGCTGGGTGCCGGTGTGCTCCATGTCGCCGCCGTTGTAGCCGCCTTCGGCGTCGGTGGAGGCTGCCTGGGCGGTGCCGTAGGAGACGACCATGTTGTTGCCGTCGGCGGACTTGAGCACGGTGGACAGCGCGTAGGCCGGCTGGGCGTTGAGGACCTGGGAGGTGTGCGCATGATCGGCGGTGACGATCACCAGCGTGTTCGTGAGGTCCACGTTCTTGATGGCGTAGGCGATGGCCTGGTCGAAGTCGTCGGTCTCGCCGATCTGGCCGCAGGCGTTGGCGGCGTGGTCCTGCTTATCGATCGAAGCGCCTTCGACCTGCAGGAGGAAGCCGTTCTTCTGACCGTTCGGGTTGGCGTTGAGCAGATCGAGCGCCTTCTTGGTCATGTCCTTGAGCGAGGCGCCACGGTTGCCGAGCCAGGCGTCATTCGGGGTGCACACGGTCGGGTTGGCGTCCTTGGCCGGATCCTTGGCGGTGGCCTTGGACGGGTTGAACTTGGTCGGCATGTTGCCGTCGCTCATCAGGGCGAGCACCGGCTGGCCATCCTTGTACTGCAGGGCGTTCATCGCGGCCGGGTCGTTCTCAACGGTCTGGAAGCCCATGTCCTTGGCCTGCTCCCACACGGTCTTGCCCTTGTATTCGCCGCCCTGCACGGTCTGGCGGAAGTACTTGGAACCACCGCCGATGGTCACATCGGCGCGGGTGTCGAGCAGCTGCTCGGAGATGGAGCCGATGCCGCCATTCTCCTTGAGCTGGTTGGCGAGGCACTGTTTGGAGGCGTTGTTGGAAGTGCCGTCGGTCTTGCCCTGCGGGCCGTAGCAGGCACGCTCGGTGGAGTGCGATTCCAGCACGGCCGGGGTGGCGTCCTGGATTTCCGCGGTGGACACGTTGCCGGTGGCCTTGCCGGCGGCCTTGGCCAGCTCGAAGAGATTCAGCTGCGGGTTGCCGTAGATGTCGACGTCGACGGCGTTGTTGTAGGTCTTGGTGCCGGTCGCCCATGCGGAACCGGACGCGGAGGAATCGGTGACGGGGGTGAGCTTGCCCGGGTTGGGGTTGGCGACCAGCTTGCCGGCGGCATCCTTGCCGACGGCGCTGTCCTTGCTGCCGTCGCCGAGCGAGAAGGTCGTGTACTGACCGGTGCCCGCCTGCACGTCGTCAAGCGCGCCGGGCTGACCGACCGCGTCCAGACCATCGAAGTGGCCGTTGGCGCCTTTCAGATAGTCGCGGGCGATGGTGATTTCCGAATCGCCCATGCCGTCGCCGATGAACAGCACGACGTTCTTCGCGCTCTTGTTGCCGATGGCGGCGATGCGCTGCGCCGCGCCGTGCTTGGCGAGCTCGGCGACCGACTTGCCGTTGGGGCTGTAGGTGCCGTTCGCGGCATCGACAGCAAACGCCGGAGCGGCGAGCGCGCCGAGCGTCGCAATGGAGGCGATCGCCGCTACGGCGCTCGTCAAAGCCTTGTGATTGCCCATTGTTCTTCCTTCTTCCATGCAGTGTCATCTGCGCCGTCCGGCCCGCACTCCTCCGGCCGCACCCGTTTGGCCACGTCCGTCGTCGTCACGCCTTCCAGCTTCGCGGAACCGTTCCGCACCTGCATTGCTTGGATCTTTCGATTCCGGATTCCACGGTAGGCATCACAAGCCAACGTCCGGATACCGCCGGAAGAACGCCGGGTGAACATTCTTCGTCGAATCGGCCGAGGCATCATCGCCGCATGAACCGGCAAAGCCATACACGATCCGCACCTGGCAGTACATGTTCTCGAAAATCCGCCCCGAATTCCCCGAGGCGGCGTTCGTCGCCGAATGTTGGCCGACCGAACGAATCGATGCAGGCCGGATTCGACATGGACTTCTACCTCGACTGGCGCTGGGACGGCCACCCGACGCTCTCCCCGCAGTCGTTCGTCGTGCTCGGATAGCCCGCTAATTGCCCAACTCACCGAATGTATTGCAATCGTTGTCAATATGAGTTACGGTAAAGACAGAACAGCTCGGACATTGGTCTGCCAGATTGCCGGAACCTCAACGCAGAGCGGCCCTCGAACAGCAATGCAAACGACTAGCAGTACCCGATTTGCAAGCAAGGAGTCATCATGACCGACGCGCACGGCAACGACGCAGCGACCATCACCGGCACCATCGCAGACGCCACCAACGACGCCGCTTCCGGTGCCTCGCAGCGTACGGAAAGCGCTGAACGACTCACCCGTCCGCTGGTCAAGCTGGCCAAAACCTGCGGGCTTGCCACCTCATTCATCGACCAGCTCGGCACCTACACCGAAATCAGCGACGCGGCCTTGGTCGCCGTACTCAATGCCCTCGACGTGGACGCATCCAGCGACGAGGCCATCGCACGCTCCATGACCCAACTTGAGGTGGAAAACAGCAAACGTTTGCTCCCCTCCACCATCGTCGCCACCACCGGCAAACCGACCGGCATCACCCTGAACTGTTCGTCGGACGCGGACATCATCGTCTCCATCGAGCTGGAGGACGGCACCGCGTTCGGCCACTTTGCCCTGCTGCCGCACCTCAATTCCGGCAAGCCGGACTTGACCATCGCTCCCGATCTGCCGATGGGCTACCACACACTGACCGTCACGGTGGACGGGCGAGAGGGCAAGGCGGCCATCATCGCCGCCCCCGCGCGCATTCCCGTGCCGGAGGCGGTCGCCGAGCACCAGCGGTGGGGCTGGATGACGCAGATGTATTCCGTGCGGTCTCGCGAATCGTGGGGCATCGGCGATTACGGCGATCTGAAGCTGCTGCTGGCGGACGCGGCTGACAAGTCCAAAGCCGACTTCATGCTCATCAACCCGATTCACGCCGGCGCGCCGATTCCGCCGCTTGAGCCATCGCCGTATTTACCGGAATCGCGCCGATTCCTCAACGTGACGTACATCCGCCCGCAGGACATCCCCGAATACGGCACGCTGCCGGCCGATATCCGAGCGCAGGTGGATGCGCTGCATGATTCAGTGGCCGCACGCAACGACGAATCGAACCCGATGGACATCAACGCGGCGTGGGCGGCCAAACGCCCGGCGCTGCGCCTGATCTTCGACGCGGGCCGCAACAACAAGCGCGAGCTCGAATTCGAGCATTTCAAGACCACCGCCGGCCCAGACCTCGATTCCTTCGCCACCTGGTGCCTGTGCTTCGAGGTATGGGGCGCGCCGTGGGGCGAGAACCGTTGGTTCTTCGAGAAGACCATCGACGACCCGGCCGTGCGCCAGCTCGTCGAGGAGCACCACGACCTGTTCGAGTTCAACCGTTGGCTGCAGTGGATTGCTGCCGAGCAGGTGAACGCCGCGCAGCAGGAGGCGCTGGACCACGGCATGACACTGGGTCTGATGCAAGACATGGCCGTGGGCGTGCACGGGCTCGGCGCGGATGCCTGGGCCAATCCGGAACGCTTCGCCTCCGGCGGCGTCACGGTCGGCTGCCCGCCGGACTTCTATAACCAGCAGGGCCAGGATTGGGGCCAGCCGCCGTTCAGCCCACGCTATCTGGAGGCCACCGGCTACCAGGTGTACCGCGAGATGGTGCATTCGATGTACGAGCACGCGGGCGCGGTGCGCATCGACCATGTGCTGGGCCTGTTCCGCCTGTGGTGGATTCCGCAGGGGCTCGGCGCCCTCAACGGCGCATACGTAACGTACAACCACGAAGCGATGCTGGGAGTACTGGCCATCGAAGCCACGCGCGCCGGAGGCATGGTGGTTGGCGAGGATCTGGGCACCGTGCCGGATTACGTGCGCCGCATTCTGGCAGATCACGGCGTACTCGGCACTGACGTGGAATGGTTCAACCGCGTGGACGATTCGCCGAACGCCGGCGACCCGTACCGCACACCCGAGGACTACCGCAAGCAGGCATTGGCCTCGGTGACCACGCACGATCTGCCACCCACCGCCGGCTACCTGAACTTCGAACACGTCAAGCTGCGCGAGGAGCTGCATCTCCTGAGCGAGCCGGTGGAGGCGTTCGCCGCCTCGGCGATGGCCGAACGCACGGCCATGATGAACCGTCTGGTGGAGAACGGCTATATATCGCAGACCGTGGCGGATGATGTGGAAGGCCATGTGCAGGAGATCGTGGAGGCGATGCACGCCATGCTCACCGATACGCCGTCGCTGCTGCTGCAGGCAGCGTTGGTGGACGGCGTGGGCGAATGCCGTTCCCAGAATCAGCCGGGCACTTCCAGCGAGTATTCGAACTGGCGCGTGCCGCTGGCGGACAGCTCAGGCCACGTGGTGCATACCGACGAGGTCTTCGACCTGCCACGCGTGCAGTCCCTAGCCGCCGTGATGCGCCGAGAGAAGCGGTGATCGATTCCGGCAATGGGAAATTGGTCTAAATCAGCCCCTCGTAATCGAGATAGCCGAAGACGACGACTTGTTATGGGCATGTTATCGTTGTCATGACAATGATTGTTCGCGACGGCGAAGGAGCGACGGCATATGACCAAGGCAAGCATTCAGGCAGTGGCCCGCGAGGCCGGCGTTTCCGTATCCACGGTGTCCCGAACCTTCGCCAAGCCGGATCTGGTGCTTCCCGAGACTCGAGACCGAGTGATGGCCGCGGCCGAAAAGCTCGACTACTCAGTCTCTCGCTCGGCCGCCGCCCTGAAATCCGGCCAATCGTTCCGTATCGCATTGCTTGCCAGCGAGACCATCGCCAGCTGGTTCAATTCGAACATCTTCGCCGGCCTTGACTCGGCGCTGCGCCCCTCCGGCTACGACACCGTGCCCTACCCCATGCGCAACGCCGCCGAGCGCCACGACTTCTTTGCGGATTTGCCCGTGCGGCGCAATGCGGATGCGGTGATTGTCAGCTCCTTCGACATCGAACCGGCTGAGGTGGAGCGACTGAAGCATATGCACGTGCCGATTGTCGGCATCAACATCCCCTCCACCGATGGGTTCGACGCAGGCGTGAGCATTGATGATTACGCCGCCACACGTTCGGCTATCGAGCACCTGATTGCACTCGGCCACCGGCAGATCGCGTTCGTCGGCAGCGCACCGACCGAAACCAATATGCGCTACAGTACCGAGGCTCGTTTGCAGGGTGTCATTGATGCCGCTGCCGCCCATCCGGGGATCGAGCTAACGCCCCTGAGCATTCAACGCGGTCTTGGCGAAAGCAACGCGGCATTGAACGCCGTACTGAACGCCTCCCCCAGCATCACCGCCTTCTGTTTTGAGGATGATGAAATGGCCGCGCCCGTGCTGTATCGCCTGCGTCAATACGGGCGGCGGGTACCTCAGGACATTTCCATCATCGGCTTCGACGATTCCACCCTGTCCGCCGCCGTGGGACTGACCACGCTGCATCAGGACCCGTTCGCAATGGGCGCGACTGCCGGGCACATGGTATTGGATGCCATTGCCGGCAAGTCAATCGAACCGGCATTCGTACGGCCGGACACTCCGCTAATACTGCGCGAAACCACCACGCCGCCTGCCGCGACAGCAGCGCCCGCGCAGGCGTGACCACGTTACCACCGCAAAACGCCGATAAATCGATTGTTGCATGCGTAATTCACATGATATCGTTGTCATCATCAATACAACGGTTGGGCCTTCACACAGCAGTTCGGGCGCGACCGGAACAACCCAACCACAACGCACCCGGAACAGGAGGGAATCGGCATGACCGCAAATAATCTCAATGACGACTGGTGGAAGCAGGCCGTCGTCTACCAGATCTACCCGCGCAGCTTCAAGGACGTCACCGGCGACGGACTCGGCGACATCGCCGGCGTCACCGAGAAGATGGACTACCTGAAGAGCCTCGGCGTCGACGCCATCTGGCTCTCCCCGTTCTACCCCTCCGATCTGGCGGACGGCGGCTACGACGTGATCGACTACCGCAACGTCGACCCGCGACTGGGCACCATGGACGACTTCGACGCGATGGCCAAGGCCGCGCACGAGGCCGACATCAAGGTGATCGTGGACATCGTACCCAATCACACCGCCGACAAGCACGTGTTCTTCCAGGAGGCCCTCGCCGCCGAGCCCGGCTCCCCCGCACGCGATCGCTACATCTTCCGCGACGGCCGCGGCGAGCATGGCGAACTGCCCCCGAACGACTGGCAATCCTTCTTCGGCGGCCCGGCCTGGGCGCGCGTGGCCGACGGCCAGTGGTATCTGCACCTGTTCGATAAGGCGCAGCCGGATGTCAACTGGAAGAATCCGGACATCCACGAGGAGTTCAAGAAGACCCTGCGTTTCTGGTCCGACCACGGCACCGACGGCTTCCGCATCGACGTGGCGCACGGCCTGGCCAAGGACCTCGAATCCAAGCCGTTGGAAGAGCTCGGCCGCGAATACAGCGTGGTCGGCGTGCTGAATCATGACTTCAGCCACCCGCTGTTCGACCGTCGCGAGGTGCACGATATCTACCGCGAATGGCGCAAGGTGTTCAACGAGTACAACCCGCCGCGCTTTGCCGTGGCCGAGGCGTGGGTGGTGCCCGAGCACCAGCACCTGTACGCTTCGATGGACGAGCTGGGCCAGTCCTTCAACTTCGACTTCGCGCAAGCCAACTGGTATGCCGACGAGTTCCGCGAGGCCATCGCCGCCGGACTCAAGGCGGCGGCCGAAACCGGCGGTTCCACCACCACGTGGGTCATGAACAATCACGACGTGCCGCGCAGCCCCTCCCGTTACGGCCTGCCGCAGATCAAGGGCGCGCCCTACCACCAGCTGCCGCACGACTGGCTGCTGCGCAACGGCACTACCTATCCCGAGGATCGCGAGCTTGGCACTCGCCGCGCCCGCGCCGCCGCTTTGATGGAGCTCGGCCTGCCCGGCGCCGCCTATATCTATCAGGGCGAGGAGCTGGGCCTGTTTGAGGTGGCCGATATTCCGTGGGATCACTTGGAGGATCCGACCGCTTTCCACACTGCTCAGGCCACGATGGACAAGGGCCGCGACGGCTGCCGCGTGCCGCTGCCGTGGACCGCCGCCGATGAGCCGGCCTTGGCCGATTTCAGCCGTCCGACTCCGGCCGATGACGGTACCGGCGAGAACCATGTGCCGCTGTGCGCCGCCGGCCAGTTCGGCACGGGCGCTTCCTTCGGCTTCTCGCCGGCTACGCGCGCTGAGGGCGTGACGCCGGCCGCCGACCCGCACCTGCCGCAACCGCTGTGGTTCAAGGATTACGCGGTGGACGTGGAGCAAGCCGACCCGGACTCGATGCTCGCGCTGTATCGCGCCGCACTGGCGATTCGCCAGGAGTCGCTGACCGCCACACGCGACACCACGGCCGAGCAGGTGGACATGGGCGACGATGTGGTGGCGTACACCCGCGCGGCGGTTGGCGGGCGCACGTTCACATCGATCACCAATTTCGGCGATGACCCAGTTGTGCTACCCGAGGGCGATGTGGTGCTGGCGTCCGGCCCGCTGACCCCCGATGGCCAACTCCCCACCGACACCTCGGCGTGGATCATCACACAATAAGGCGCTTCCATGGGGTGGTAAATCTCTCATGGGGCGGTAATTTCCCCATGGGGCGGTTTGAAGGATTGGTGAAACCGCGGAATTAAGCCATTTTGAAACACCGCCCCATGAGGGTTTAACCGCCTCATGAGAGATTCACCGCCCCATGAGAGAATCACCACGTAGTGGAGGTTTGGCTACGCGGTGGGACCATGGGAAAGGCCGCCGCTTCGAAGGTATCGGAGCGGCGGCCTGTGGTATGCGCTAGTCAGCGGCAATCACTGAACCTGGGCGCGGGCGATCTTGCCGGTGAAGGAGTTGGCCTCGTCGGCATCCTTGACGCCATCCTTGTTCCAGGAGAACATGGCGCGCAGCTTCGGGCCGACGGTCTCGATGCGCTCGTTGGAGTACTTCTCCTGCAGTTCCTTGAAGTGCGGGGCGCCGGCATCCTGATCGTCGATGAACTCCTTGGCGAAGGAGCCGTCCTGGATGCGCTGCAGGTGGTATTCCATGCGCTTGCGGCAGTCCTCGTTGATGACGGTGTTGACGTAGTCGCCGTACTGGGCGGTGTCGGAGCAGGACCAACGAGCCTTGTTCAGGCCGCCCTCGTTCATCAGATCGACGAGCATCTTGAGCTCGTGGCAGACCTCGAAGTAGGCGATCTCCGGCTGGTAGCCGGCGTCGGTCAGGACTTCGAAGCCCATCTCGACGAGCTTGTTCACGCCACCCATGAGCACGTTCTGCTCGCCGAAGAGATCGGTCTCGGTCTCTTCCTTGAAGGTGGTCTTGATGGCACCGGCGCGCAGAGCACCGAGGGCCTTGGCGTAGGCCAGGGTCAGAGCCCAACCATCGCCACGCGGATCCTGCTCGACGGCCACGACGACCGGCACGCCACGGCCAGCGGCGTACTCACGACGAACGATGTGACCCGGGCCCTTCGGGGCAACCATGAACACCGGGTGATCCTCAGACGGCTTGATGTAGCCGTAGTGAATGTTGAAGCCATGAGCGAAGGCGACGGCAGCACCCGGCTTGATGTTGGGCTCGATGTCGTTGGCCCAGATGGTGCGCTGGTACTGGTCGGGGGCCAGGATCATGATCACGTCGGCCTCGGCGGAAGCCTCGGCCACGGACTTGACCTCGAGGCCCTGCTCCTTGGCGAAGTCGACCGACTTGGAGGTCGGACGCAGGCCGACGACCACGTCGACACCGGAATCGCGCAGGTTCAGCGCGTGGGCGTGGCCCTGGGAGCCGTAGCCGATGATTGCGACCTTCTTGCCTTCGAGAACAGAAAGATCACCGTCGTTCTCATACCAGATCTGTGCTGTCATTATTGGCACTCCTTTTCAGTAGTGGGGTGTGGCGCCACGGGCGCCGGGGTATCTACGGTGTGCAGATAAGTCCTGTGTTGCGAGGATTGTGTCCTTCAAACCGAGTTCAATCCTACCGACAACGTGGCCACAGCCCGGTCAGAGTCCACAACGTGAGCTATTTCACGCCAGAGCATGAGAAATAGACTTACCACCCTCGCATAGCAATTCCAAAACAAGAGTTGCGCCAGCGTCCGCCTCCATCAATCACTGAAATAAATATCGTGGTGAAGGGCACATCCAGGATTGAACCGTGCGCCGCAGCAAGGGCAGCACGGAGTAACAGACTCCATCGCCCGCCCGTATTCGCGAGGCGTCATCTGGTGCCGGCAGACACCGCACATCACAGCGAGCGAATCCATGTCTCGCCACGCGATGCGATCATGTCCAGCCAGTTCATCATGGCACCGGTAGCAAGCGTAATATTCGTCACAGCAGGCGAAACGATTCGCAACAACATCCAATGGCGAATGCCAGTGAACACATCGCCCCTGACCATCCACGAGACGCCCGCGAATGGCTGGATTCCAGCCTTTGTCCTGCGATCCGTCACGCACGCCGTTCACCATGCCTCCCCTTTCCGGCTATGACCAATATTCAGTGTTGCACAAGTAGATGCACTATTTTTTGTACAGGCCAACCAATCGCACGCCGCTCATCATCGTTAGCATGAGTGCTCGTTATTACAACTCGTCATGTGCAGCGGTCTGCGACCCACACTCGTGCAAGCAATATGCCGCACGAGCTCCATGGGGAGCATCGGGCGGAGGGACAGATTCGGCCGAAAGCACATGGCAACTACTATGAAGGGACTGTATTTATTATGGCTTCGCATGTTCATTTCACGAGCCGCGACTTGGTGCGCATTGCCATGTTCGCCGCGTTGCTCAGTGTGTTCAGCTTTATCCGCATTCCTGTTGGTCCGGTACCGATTACTCTGCAAACCCTTGCTGTGATGTTAGCGGGTCTGATTCTGGGACCGGTGAATGGAATGCTGTCGGTGTTGCTGATGCTCGTACTCACCTTCGTCGGCATTCCCCTGCTTGGCGGCAACGGCGGTCCAGCGATTTTCGTGGGTGTAAGCGCTGGATATCTGTACGGCTGGATTCTTGGAGCCTTGGTGATCGGACTTATCGCACATCAGGGCCATCGTCTGGTGTGGTGGAAGAGTGCGCTGGCCAGCCTGGTTGGCGGCGTACTGATTCCGTATGCCATCGGATTCCCGGTTCAGGCATTGGTTATGGGCGCTCCTCTCAAGGGTGTTATTATCTCCGGCATGATCTTTGTTCCCGGTGATATCGCCAAAGTGGTGATTGCCACGTTGATTGCCACCGCGCTGATGCGCGCATACCCGGCCGCATTCCCCGAATCGTTGCGCGCTAGCAAATGATCGTCTTCGACCATGTGAGCGTCGAGGCAGAAGGCAAACGTATTATTGATGACCTGAGTTGCCAGCTTGACCTTGGTCTTGCTGGGGGCTCAGGCCCTCGTCGTATTGCCGTCATTGGCGTCAACGGCTCAGGTAAATCCACTTTTCTCCGTCTGATCGACGGTCTGGCCAAGCCCACATCGGGCACCATACGTGTCATGGGCTTCGACCCCACACGGCAAGCCAAGCAGCTGCACCGCAAAGTGGGGTTCGTGTTCACCGACCCTGACACGCAAATCATCATGCCCACGCCAGCCGAAGACGTGGCCTTTTCGCTGCGGGGCATGGGGCTGAGCAAATCCGAGTCTTCGGCACTGGTTGACCGTCAGCTGCAATCATTCGGCCTAACGCCTCACGCTGGTACTCCGGCGCACAGCCTGTCTGGCGGGCAGAAACAAATGCTGGCCCTTGCCGCCGTGCTCGTGCGCAACCCGGGGCTGGTGCTTGCCGACGAGCCGACCACCATGCTCGATTTGCCCAACGCGACGCGCATCGAAAACCTGCTGATACACGATATCGCCTGCCCGCTGATTGTTTCCACCCATAATCTTCGGCTTGCCGCACGCTGCGATATGGCAGTTCGCTTTGCCGATGGGCACATTATCGAAACCGGCGAGCCACGCCACGTTATCGCGCGATATCTTGCCGACTGCGGCGTCGCGGACAACGAAGAAGCCGAGGCATCCCTATGATTTCGCTGTATATCGCAGGCGATAGCGTGCTGCATCGATGCCCTGCCGCAGTGAAACTCATCGTGTCACTGGTGATGGCAACGGTATTGGTGATTCCGCACCTATCGTGGTGGGCGATAGCCGTCTGCGGCGCGCTATGCGCAATATGGTATGCCATGTCCGGCCTTGGTCCGCACGTTTTTGCTCGTCAATTGTGGAGCGCGTGGTGGGTGGTGGCATTCACCGTGGTGGTGCAGGTGTTCTTTGTGCCATGGCAAACCACGGCGTTCAATGCGGTGCGCGTACTTGAACTGGTCATGATCGCAAATCTGGTAACACTCACCACCCGCACTGAAGACATGCTGGATACCGTGCTGGCAGCATTGCGGCCATTGCGACGATTCGGCGTCAATCCGGACCGCATTGGGCTACTGTGCGCATTGACCATCTCAGCGATTCCACTGATTAATCGCAATGTGCGAATTGTGCGGGAAGCGAATCAGGCCCGTGGAGGTCACGGTGGCGTGACCGCATGGGCGGTGCCTCTGCTGGTGCTTATCCTGAAGCAGTCCGACGAGCTGGCCGATGCGCTCGATAGTCGTGGGCTGTAGCTGATTCGACTGAACACAAGAAACCGCCGCTCCCGTATGAACGGGAACGGCGGTTTCTTGCTTGTACAAAGGGATTTAATCCTAACGATCTCTCCCTCCGCCATCGCTACGCGATGCCACCTCCCTCATCAGAAGGAGGTCATAGGTCACTGAACCTGGGTACGGGCGATCTTGCCGTTGAAGGACTCGGCCTCGTCCTTGTCCTTGGCCTCGGCGTTGTTCCAGGAGAACATGGCGCGCAGCTTCGGGCCGACGGTCTCGAGGTGCGGGTGAGAGTACTCTTCCTGCAGCTTCTTGAACTTCGGGGCGCCAGCGGCCTGGTCGTCCATGAACTCCTTGGCGAAGGAGCCGTCCTGAATGCGCTTGAGCTGGTACTGCATGCGCTTCTTGGTCTCGTCGGTGATGACGGTGGAGGTGTAGTCGCCGTACTGAGCGGTGTCGGAGCAGGACCAGCGAGCCTTGTTCAGGCCACCCTCGTTAGCCAGGTCGACGAGCATCTTCAGCTCGTGGAACACCTCGAAGTAGGCGATCTCCGGCTGGTAGCCAGCCTCGGTCAGCACGTCGAAGCCGAGATCGCACAGGTGGTTGATGCCACCCATGAGGACGTCCTGCTCACCGAACAGATCGGTCTCGGTCTCCTCGGTGAAGGTGGTCTTGATGGCGCCTGCACGCAGAGCGCCCAGAGCCTTGGCGTAAGCCAGGCACAACGGCCAGGTCTTGCCGTCCGGGTCCTGCTCGACGGCAACGACGACCGGGACGCCACGGCCAGCGGCGTACTCACGACGAACGATGTGGCCCGGGCCCTTCGGGGCAACCATGAACACCGGGTGATCCTCGGACGGCTTGATGTAGCCGTAGTGGATGTTGAAGCCGTGGGCGAACGCCAGGGCAGCGCCCGGCTTCAGGTTCGGCTCAACTTCTTCCTTGTAGACCTTGGCCTGGTACTGGTCAGGCAGAAGGATCATCACAACGTCAGCCTCGGCGACGGCCTCGCCAACCGGCTTGACCTCGAGGCCCTGCTCCTTGGCGAACTCGACAGACTTGGAGGTCGGACGCAGGCCGACGACCACGTCGACACCGGAGTCACGCAGGTTCAGTGCGTGAGCGTGACCCTGAGAGCCGTAGCCCAAGATGGCGACCTTCTTGCCATCGAACACGGACAGATCGGCGTCCTTCTCGTACCAGATAGTTGCTGCCATTTTTGGCGCTCCTTTTATTTATTTGTTTATGGGGGTGAAATCTTTAATTGTTATTGTGCTCTGCTGGTTCTGCAGAAACTGTTTTTAGTTTTGGCTTTCCTTGTGGGCTTTTCCGATATGCAGGTTTAGTCCTGTTGACCCGGAAAAGCCCTGCAGAGGTTCACTTAGTGGAATTGAGATTTTTCACGTTGTGAACTTGGCGATATTTAGTTATGGAGGATTTCACTTGGTAAAGTCAGCGTCCTTCGTCTCACGGCAGGTCAGGACCGACACCAGGCAGCACACGGCCATCACGGCGAGGTAGAGGCCCACGGAGTGGACGCCCCAGTGGGAGCTCAGCCAAGTGGCGATGGTCGGCACGAACGCCGCGCCGACGATGGCGGCCAGATTGTAGCCGATGCCGGAGCCGGAGTAGCGCACGTTCGCCTCGAACAGTTCAGGCAGGAACGCGCCGATCGGGCCGAAGGCGACGCCCATCAGGGCAAAGCCAACGCACAGGAACACCATGTTGGCGAGGAAGTTCTTCTGCCCGACCAGACCACCGTCCAGCAGGAACGGGAAGAGCACGGCGAACACGACGAGTGCGCAGGAGGAGAAGGTCAGCACGCGCTTGCGGCCGATCTTGTCCGCGTACAGGCAGGACAGCACGATGAACAGGGCGAACACGCAGATGGAGATCATGAGCATGAGCAGGTATTCCTGGTTGGTGAAGCCAAGGCCGCCGCCGCCTTCGCCCTGCTCCTTGGTGCCCCAAGCGAGGGACCAGGTGGCGAGCGTGTAGAACAGCGTGTAGGTCACGGCCACGAGGAAGGTGGCCTGCAGCACCTGACGCCAGGACTTGCGGAAGACCTCGGTCAGCGGGGACTTGACGACCTTCTTCTGCTCCTGAGCCATACGGAAGATCGGGGTCTCCTCCATGTGAACGCGAACCACGAGGCCGACGATCACCAGGATGGCGGACAGCAGGAACGGCACACGCCAGCCCCAAGCCAGCATCGCGTCCTGATTGTTGAAGG
The DNA here is from genome assembly GCF_000269965.1 of Bifidobacterium longum subsp. infantis ATCC 15697 = JCM 1222 = DSM 20088. Taxonomy (NCBI): domain Bacteria; kingdom Bacillati; phylum Actinomycetota; class Actinomycetes; order Bifidobacteriales; family Bifidobacteriaceae; genus Bifidobacterium; species Bifidobacterium longum. Next base: position 154,340 of record NC_017219.1, on the reverse strand, counting down.
ATTCGAGCACGAAGTAGGTGCCGTTGGACAGGAAGAAGCCGATCGGCGCGCCCAGCTCCGGGAAGGAGCCGTACAGTGCGCGCTTGTCTTCAGGCGCGTTCTCGGTGGCGACCAGTGCCGCGCCGGACCATTCGCCGCCCAGGCCGATGCCCTGGATGAAGCGCAGGAGGCAGAGGATGGCGACTGCACCAACGCCGACCTGATCGTAGGTGGGCAGGCAGCCAATCAGGAAGGTGCCGACACCCATGGTCATGAGGCTCACGACCAGCGTGGTCTTGCGGCCCATGCGATCGCCGAAGTGGCCGAAGATCAGCGAGCCCAGCGGGCGGGCGATGAAGGCGATGGCGAAGGTCAGCAAGCTCATCAGCAGTGCGACGGTGGGGTTGTCCTTCGCGGAGAAGAAGATGTGCGGGAAGTAGTTTGCCGCGGCGGTGCCGTAGGCGTAGAAGTCATAGAATTCGATGGCGGTACCGACCATCGATGCGGCGATCACGGTCTTGACCGAATCGCGTACCAAGGTAGCGGCTTTACCTGCCGCCTGCCCTAAGCCAGTCTCTTCGACTGCTGCAGTCATTGTTACTCCTGTTTTGCTCTCGTTCACTCTCATTGGCGGGCGATTATTTCGTCTCACAGGGAGGTTGTTGTTCTGTTGCCGTGTACTGTCCGCTACCGTTTCCGTCTGCGGGATTCTGCCGTAAGCCTTGTGAGCGCAACAAAAAAAGCCCCGCATCTTGCAGGGCCTTACCGATTGTGTCAGCTTGATTGGCCCTGCCTTCGTTGACGGGGCTTCAAGCATCAATGCCGAATTAGTCCGCCAGCGAAGACGGGCTAATAATTCGTGCGGATACAAACGCAGAAGCATTGAATCCAGTCATCGCGTGGCCTCCTTTCGGTATTTCCTCAGGCCGTTCGACCTGAACTGGAATGTAAACATAGGTCTGGCTGTCTTGCCAATCCAGCAAGGGTTCACATTGTGGACGCCACGTCGCCGAGACGAACGCCCCCGCCGCGGGGAGGAACGCCGCCGGCGGCCGGGGAGCCGGACCGGCCCGTCATTGCGCGGACTCGGCGGCGAGGGTGACGATTCCGGCCAGCAGCACCATGACGATGGCGGACGGGAAGAGCAGGTAATAGCCGAAGCTGTGCTCGAAGGCGTTCACCAGTAGCGCGCCGATGATGGCGGCGAGCGCCAGTCCGACCGAATTGGACAGTGCATAGATGCCGAGATCATGACCGGCGTTGCGCGGGTCGGGTAGGGCATTCATTACCAGTTCAAGGCCTAACGCATCGTAGACGCCGAAGGCGAATCCGGAGATCAGCGCGAAGAGCAGCATGCCGTTTTCGCGTGCCGTGCCGGTGGACCAGACGCCGAGCCCCCATGCCACCGCCACGCCGATGGCATACAGCAGGCAGGATGCCGCCACCACTGCAGTGGTGGCGATGTTCCGTTCCTCGATCTTCTCGGAGATCGGCCCAGCGGCCCAGGACGCGAGCGCAGCACCGATGAGCGTTGCCGCGGCCATGCCGGCGATGAGGAGGCCCGCGGGAATGGTCAATGGCGCGGAAGTGAACACCACAGCCTTGCCATACACCCAAAAGCGCACGAGATACCACAGAAAGACCCCGGTCAGTCCAACGCCCGTCATCATGCACACGCGAGCGGCGAACACACGGGCGAATGCAGGCGCATGTGCCGGCGGACGCAGCTGGTCAAACACCTGGCTCGACTCGAATCGTTGATGTGGCTGCTCCTGGCTGGAAGGCTCCTTGGGCAGCATGATCACGGTCAGGATGCCGGAAACCGCAAACAGCACGGCGGTGTAGGCAAACGGCGTGAAGGAGTCGAACATCACGCCGAGCGCACCCATGCATACACCAAGCGCTTGGCCAAGCATCACGCCGATACCGTGCCAGCGCTCAATGCGCGGACGGAATTTGTCCGGAACCCGTTCGCTGATGGCGCTGGCCAACGGCACGGAAATCATCGCATAGGCAAACTGCATGAGCGCCCAGAAGAAACACAGCACTACGAGGCCTGTGTTCTGCCCCAGAACCAGCGTGATCAGCGCGCACAGCACGCCACCCGCCACCATCCACGGGGTACGGCGGCCCAGAGGAATACGTGTGCGGTCGGACAGCGCGGAGACCAAGGGCATCGCGAACATGGAGGCCACCACGCCAACGACCACCAGCACGGCCAGAGGCACCACCAAGTCAGTGGCGACGGGCAGCGGACGGCCGGTGGACGGATTGATGGTGACCGATATGGCAGAAGCGGTGTCGTAGCCGAACAGACGAGCCACCGCGTTGGGCATGGCGATGGTATTCAATGCTATCCAAGGTGCGCCGACCAGAATGGAAGCGGCGAAGAACCCCCAGTTGAGACGGGATACCTGGCCCGTGGTGGGTCGCTGACCATTGGCGGCGACCATCGGATCGCGCATATCGAGATATGCAGACGACAGATCAGGCGCAGGGGCATCCACGCTGGCCGCGGCAGCGGCAGCAGCCGACGAACCGGCGGCCGCCAGACGCACGGCCTGGGCCTCGGGCTGATCGGCGGATGCCTCGGGAGGACGCCGACGATCTTTGATGGCCAGTCGGGCCACGGCATCCTTGTCTTCGGGACTCAATGCCTTGTCGAGATCCGGGCGGTCGTCAATACCCGGGCGCACGTACGGTTCCAACATGTTGCTGCTCTTTCTTTGCTCTCATCACCGGCGGGAGGTACCGGCCAGCTCCGACTGAGCATGACCCGCAACCCCGCCACATGCAAAACCGCCCGAGCGCACTAGCTTCAGTGCACTGCGGGCGGTTTGTTTTCCATGGACCCAGCTTACGCCGGACGCACTACTTGGAGCGCGCACAGCGGAGTGGCGTTTATGGGCCAACGGTTAGTCGATATCGACAATCGGCGGGTTGCTCAGCAGATCATCAGTCTCGTGGTCACCGGCGGCATCGGTCCAGGCGAGGCTGGCGACCGGAGTGGTGTTATCCGTGCCGAGTCCGCGGCCGGGCTCGAAGATGAGGGCGGCCTTGGTCTTGCCGTCGGCAGCGATCCAGCGGAAGGTGATGGATGTGTCGCCGTCGGCTTCGTAGCTGAACTCGCCATTGAATGCAGGCAGTTCGTTGCGGAACTTGGCCAGGGCGTTCAGGGCCTTCACCACCGGGCGCTCGAGGTTTTCGTCGATTTCGGCGGTGGAGTAGTAATGGCGATTGATGTCACGGCCGTTGTTGGTCTTGCGCAGCAGTTCCATGTCGTTGCGGCCGGCGAGCGCGCCCACGTAGTAGACCTGCGGCACTCCGGGCAGGAAGAACTGGACTGCGCGGGCGGCCAGATAGTGCTGGTCGTTGCAGCCGAGCGCGGAGTAGTACGTGCTGTTGACCTGATAGAGGTCGAGGTTGCTGGCGGCGGCACCGGTGGCGGCCTGGGATTCGCCGTGGGTGTTGGCGTGGATGGTGTTGACCAGACTATCGACGTCCTCGTCGGGCACGAGGCCCTTGAGGCTGCGGTCGAGCTGATCGGAGCCGATGTCGATCACGCCGATGCCGTCGTGCGTATCGAGCACGGTGACGGCGTTGTTCGGGCGGATTTCGGTCCAGTGGACCACGGGTTCCACGTGACCGGTGAACAGCGAGTGCAGGAGCAGCGGAGGCAGGGCGAAGTCGTAGACGCGGTCCACCTTGGAGGCGATTTCAACCTGCTTCTTGTAGTAGCTATGCACCTCAATGAGAATTTCGAGGCCTCGCTTGACGCCTTCCTCGCGTAGGCGTGAGATGAGCTTAAAGGTCTTGGGGGTCATGAAGCAGCTGGTGCCGGCCTCCTTGGCGCCGTAGCCCACGGCGTCGAGACGGATGTAGCTGACGTGGGATGCGGCCATCTGATCGAAGATGGACATGAGGTATTCCCAGCCCTTGTCGGAATCGGTGTCGATGTCCACCTGCTGCGGGGTGAAGCTGACCCAGACCAGGCGGGTCTTGCCGGCGAACTTGTAGTGGGTGAACGGCAGGCCCGGGCGCGGGCGGTAAATGCCGGCCAGATCCTCTTCGGTGGCGCCGTTCGGGAAGACGGAGCTCATGGTCAGAAACATCGGGTAATACTCGGATTCCTCACCTTTTTCAAGCACGTCTTGGAACTGCTTGGATTCCCAGCTCATGTGGTTGACGATGGCATCGACCATGATGCCGTGGGTCTTGGAAAGTTCAGCGACGTCGTCCCAGCTGCCGAGACGCGGGTCGACTTTGGTGTGGTCGATCGGGTCGAAGCCTGCATCCGCACCATCGAACGGAGTGAAGAACGGCAGGATATGCACGCCGTCATACACGCCGTCGAAGCGGGTGCGCAGGATGTCGGTCATCGAGCTAAGAGTGCCATCGCCGAGACGATCGGCGTAAGCAATGAGCTGCACTTTGTTTTTCATGGGACCTCCCTTGGTTCATGGATGCAGGTGCAATGTGTACGCAGTGTATGCGTGCTTTTACATACTTATACGTATCGAACCGGTTTGATATTATCTCGAAAGGGACGTTGATGTCCAGTAATACCGCAAAATGCGCGTGTCGAACCGGTTTGATGCGGTGTTCTACACAACCCAGCCTGTCCGATCCCCACTCAGCGTTCCAACGCGCAGCATCAACGCGTGGTATCGCCTGGCACCAGCGTCATGGGAATAAGCACATTCGGCTCGAACGGCTTGGGGATGTTCCTGCGTGAAGCGTTAGCCGCAGCCACTTCCTCATTGGCAATAGCCTGCACGATATGGTCGGCCGCCGACTGTGCGATCGCCGAGAAATCCTGCGCGACCGCGGTCAGCTTCATGCCGGCCAAATCAGTCAAATACGTACCATCGTAGGCAACGATCTGCAGCTCGTCAGGAATGGGAATTCCGCGGCTCAACGCTTCGCGCACGCAGAACGACGCGCCAATATCGGAACTGACCACGGCATCGACGCCGTCGGTCGTCACCTTGTCGAGCGCATTGCTGACCGCACGATGATAGCCGGCAAAATCCATCACTTCGCCAGCTTCAACGTACTCGTATTTCACGCCTGCGGAGGTCAATTCCTGTTCCAACGTGAGGTAATAGCGCACCGTCGGGAACGTGGTCTTTCCCAAATCGAACGGTCCTTCCTCGACTTCTCCGCGCGCAGCCAAATCGAAGAATTGATCTCGCGGACCGCCAATCATCACCACATGTTTGGTACCATTGCGGATCAGCATCTGCGCAATCAATCGCCCACCCTGCTCGTGGTCGGATCCAATCGACGAAATACCGTCTCCAAGCACACGGTCGAACGCGACGATCGGGCGATGAATCGACGTCCAATAATCGCCGGGATGCGAAGTGTGCGCACACATGACGATGCCGTCCATCATGTGCCGACGCAACATGTCGACATACTGGATTTCGCCGTCCGCCTCATCTGCGGTAGAGCACAACATAGTGCGTAATCCTTGCGCGGCGAGCGCATGCTGCAGATGTGCGGTAAACGTCGCAAAGAACGGGTGGCGGATGGTGGGCACGATGACGCCGACCAGATTCGTGCGATCATGATACAGATTGCGGGCAAGCTCGTTCGGCACATAATTGAGCAGTTGCATGGCTTTGCGCACACGTTCGCGCATGTCATCAGACACGTACCCGTTGCCGTTCACCACCAGCGAGACGGTGCTCAGAGACACCCCGGCCTTCTTCGCCACATCGCGCATGCCGACCATGATCGCACCTTCCCCGTCATCACTGTTCTATCGCCGTATTCTCACGTGCTTACCACGAAATATTACATTCATTTACATTCTCTCGAACCTGTTCGACAGTCCGGCAACGAAATACAGCTTCTTAGTGTCGACTCCCGCGGAGGCGAAGGCCTTCGGCAGCGGCTTGGTCTGGTCGAATGCAATCACCAGCGTTGCATCCGGACTGGCGGCCTTGATGGCGGTTGCGCTCAGATTTCTTTCACGTTACTCAGCGACCGTCCGTGTAACGTGAAAATTACGCCGGATTGGCAATCAGCGCAATGCCGAAACCGGCGGCCACACAAATGAGAGGCACCGCGACGGTTGCTATTCCATAGCCCAGAGCCAGCGTAAAACGACGCTGGCGAATCAATGAAACCACTTCGTTGAGCGCCGTGGAGAATGTTGAGAAACCACCGAGAAATCCGACAACGAACATCATGACCGTGTCCATATCCACCGATTGCGAATAGTAGGACATCATGGCGATGCCCGCGCATAGCGAGGCGACGCCGTTGATGACGAGCGTGGATAGCGGGAAGTTGCGGTTCGTTCTTCGATTCTCGCGGTTCCAGCCTTGTTGAATTGACACGTCGAGCACGTAACGGGCCATGGCTCCCAGACCGCCGAACAGACAGATCATCCACATCATCAGCGCACCTCCCCGGTAGTCGGGTCGGCGACAAGCGAAATCTCCGCAGTGATCGGTTTGGGCTCGAAGCTGGGTGGAAGCGGGTTGGCCGGCTGCTGGATTGGCTGCGACTGCTGAATCTCGGGCAGCTGCCCCAAGTCTGGAGTATCCGGCTCGCGCAACAACGGATGCGATGGCTGTGTCAGCTGAGGAACGGCCAGCGGAGGAATCTGCGGAACGCGGCCTGTCTGCATAGGCTGGATGGCAGTCGGCGGCACGGTTGGCGTTTCGACTCGCGGAACCTGTCCCGTCTGTGCAATCTGCTGCGCCGCCTGCGCGGCTTCCATTGCGGCCTGCGCGGCAGAACGCGCCACGTCGGCCACTTTCACATGGCGTACGCCCTGCGTGTCCGATTCGGCAGAATCGGACACGGAAACAGCTGAAAACGCACCCCGAACCCGCTTTCGAGTACTCCGTGACAGCAGTGCCTGCATCAGAACCACGCCGGCGGCGGCAGTGAGCAAACCGCCTGCAAAATTTCCCGCAAGATAGCCAAGCGCACTGGCGATATGCCGCTCGTGCAGACCTTCCATCGTTTCCAGCATCACGCCGGACATCGTCGAAAGCCCGCCGAGCAAGCCGAGCCCAACGCCACGGCTGACAACCTGCCGCACCCGGCGACGCAGCCACGAAGCGGTCGCCATGAATTCGGTCAGCATCGCGAACAGGAAGCAGGCGACCATATTCGACACAAACGTGCCCACAACGAACGGCGTCCCGCTAACCGACGGCAGAAGCATATCCAACGCATGCCGACAGCCGACTCCAACAAATCCACCGACGAACACCACAACATACATCAGTCCGTCGGCGAGCGGATTGAACCGCGCCTGCATACGTTTCATCGGTGCCAGGGGAATCGTAGGCGGATCCATGGTGTTAGCGGCGGGCGCGGTTGCACCAGCATGCGTCACCTCAACAGCGTCGATTGCCTGCGTGATGGGATGCGAGTCCTCACCCGCAGTCACCACGTCTCCCGGCGATTGTTCTTGCGATTCCATTGCGCTCCCCCTGTACTGGCCTCCCGCGGACAGCGTTGTTCCGCCCATAGGCCGTGCAACAACGAGCTGGGCCGCGATTGCTGCCTTCCTAACGCATATGAGTTTACACGGAGCGCCAACGTATGCACCCTGGATGTCCGATTCCGCAGATTCGGACATCCAGAGTCCAGCCGAATTCAGCCAGGCTCAGTCAAGCCGGGCATCACACAGCCGCCGCATCGCAGTTCGCACCTCGCGCTCCTCCTCGCCACTGAACAGCACCACCAGATAGTCGCCGGCACGCAGCCGTGTATCGCCGCGCGGCACGATCTCGCTTTCGCCGCGACGCAGGCCGATGATCAGGCACCCAGACGGCCAACGCACGTCACGCACCCGCTTGCCGTCCGCAATCGCTCCCATTTCCAATGGCAGTTCCATAATGCCGCTGCCCACATGGCTTGCGATCGCCATCTGCATGCCTTGCGCGCGCATGTACCGCTCCAGCAACTCCCCATAGATCGGTTTGGTGCGCAGCAAATCGGACACCAACAGCGCGATGAAAGCGACGGCCGCGACCGGCAGCATGTGCGTCAACGTTCCAGACATCTCCACAGCCAACAGAATCGACGTGATCGGCGTTTTCACGGACGCGGCGAGCGTGCCCGTCATCACGCACACCGCAAACACCGCCACTGCGTCGGATGGCAGATTACCGAATCGATGCAACACTTCACCGCAGATGCCGCCGGCCAACGAACCGACCGCAAGAATCGGCATGAAAATACCGCCAGGCGCGCCTGAGCCGAAACTCGTGGATGTGAACAGCATCTTCGCCACGAACAGCAGACACAGCATTCCCAAGCCGACGCGCGCATGTTCGGCGGTATCAATCAGATTCGAGCCGCCGCCGAGCACATCGGGCAACCAGATGCCGACAGGCAACGCGATCGCAATCGCAATCATCGGGCGGCTCCATGCCGGCAGTTTGTCGTACAGCGTCTGGAAGCCAAGCAACGAGCGGTTCATCAGCGAACCAACCAAACCGGCCACCAATCCCAACGGAATCAGCCACACATACTCTTCCAACGACAGCTGACCGATATCACCGAAATCCAAAACCGGACGCAGACCGAAACAGTATTTTGAGACGAAATCGGCGGTCAGCGATGCGGCGGTGGCGCCCATCAGAATCGCAGGGGAAAAACTCCGATGCACCCCTTCCAAAGCGAACATCATGCCGGACAGCGGCGCGCTGAACGCGGCGGACAAGCCGGCCGCGGCACCGGCGGTGACCAGATAATGCTCCTGCATGTCCTCACGGCGGCGGCCGCGCAAACGGTGGGACACACACTGCGCGCCCGACGCACCAATCTGAATGGACGGCCCCTCACGGCCGAGCGACAGACCAAACAACGCGCCCAACAGTCCACCGACGAAACGGACTGGCAGAATCGTCTGCCAACGCATCTTCAAGCCGCATATCACCACGCCGTTGGTCTGCGGGATGCCGCTGCCACCAGCCATCGGCTCCTTGCCGACCATCCACGCGATCGCCAGCGCGGCCGCCACCGCGGCAACCACCCACGGCGCAATCAGCCACGGGGTCTCGCGAATCCGCGCATATATCCAACGGGACGCATCCGTGCCGTATTCGATGCCGAGACGGTATACGACAACCAGCAATCCTGAAACCAGACCAATGACTATGCCGGCCGCCGCCATCTTCCACTTCAAGTGGTCGAATCGCGGAATCAGCCGGCGGATATCATGTGCCGCGTCGTTACCAGTCAAGCCGAGAAATTCGTTGCAGACGGTCAGTCGACCAGCGAATTGATCTGGATGACATGGTCGCGCTGTGGGCCGGTGCCGATCACGGAGATACGGCAGCCGCTCAGCTCTTCCAAACGCTTGACGTAGGCCTGGCAGGTGGCGGGCAGCTCGTCGAAGGAGTGGCAGTCGGAGATGTCTTCATCCCAGCCGGGCATGGTCTCGTAAATCGGCTTGGCGGCGGCGAAAGCGGCCTGATCGGTCGGCATATCGTCGTGACGTTCGCCGTCCACGTCGTAAGCCACGCAGATCGGAATCTCCTTCAGGCCGGTGAGCACGTCGAGCTTGGTGAGCACGATGTCGGTCAGGCCGTTGACCTGGGAGGCGTACCGGTTGACGACTGCATCGAACCAACCACAGCGACGCGGGCGGCCGGTGGTCACGCCGAATTCGTGGCCCTGCTGACGCAGCCATTCGCCGGACTCGTCCAGCAGTTCGGTGGGGAATGGGCCTTCGCCCACGCGGGTGACGTAGGCCTTGGAGACGCCGATTACGCGGGTGATCTTGGTGGGGCCCACGCCGGTGCCGGTGCAGGCGCCGCCGGCGGTCGGGTTGGAAGAGGTGACGAACGGGTAGGTGCCGTGGTCCACGTCAAGCATGGTGGCCTGAGCGCCTTCAAACAGTACGGTCTTGCCTTCGTCAAGCGCCTTGTTGAGAATCAGGCCGGTGTTGGCCACGTACGGCTTGAGGCGTTCGCCGAGCTTCAGCAGCTCCTCGGTGGTCTGGTCCACGTCGATCGGACGACGGTTGTAGAGCTTGACCAGCATCTGGTTCTTCTGGTGCAGGCTGGCCTCCACCTTGTCGTGCAGATGGTCGGCGTTGAACAGGTCATGCACGCGGATGCCGACACGGTTGATCTTGTCCGCGTAGGCTGGGCCGATGCCACGGCCGGTGGTGCCGATCTTGTGCTTGCCAAGGAAGCGTTCAGTCACCTTGTCGAGTGTGCGGTGGTAGGGCGCGATGATGTGCGCGGCCTCGCTCACCTTGAGGTGGGAGCAATCGATGCCGCGGGATTCCAGGCCGTCAATCTCCTCGAAGAGCACTTCCGGGTCCACGACCACGCCGTTGCCGATCACCGGGGTCAGGTTCGGGTTGATGATGCCGGAGGGCAGCAGGTGCAGGGCGTACGACTCATCGCCGACCACCACGCTATGGCCCGCGTTGTTGCCGCCGTTGAAGCGCGCGACGTAATCGACCTTGGTGCCGATCAGATCGGTAGCCTTGCCTTTACCCTCGTCGCCCCACTGAGCACCAATAAGAACAATTCCAGGCATAACACACCTCCGCAACATCGCCTTTTCCGCCGAACACAGACTACCGTACAGCCTCTACCGCTGCCACGCCATATGCAGCCGCCGGCCTGTCCAAGCTACCCGCGCGCCCTCACGCGTCCGGCGCCGGCACGGCAGCCTCCGGCAGTCCGCGCAGAGCCGCGATCTCGTCTTTCAGCATCTGCACCAGCATGGGGGCAAACGACGGAGGGCGGCCGTCACTCTCCAAGGAACGCAGTATGTCCTCGCAGAATTCCTCCGTTTCCTCATCGGAAAGACCCTTAAGCATGTCGTACAGCATCTGCTGCACACCGGCACGCCTTGCCCGCAGCCGCTCGACGTTCAGTTTCAGCACCTTGTCGACAGCGCGTCGGCGGAGGACCTGCCCTTGCCGGTATACCAAGGTCCGGGGTGCCGAGGGACATAGTGCTCCACATGGGCGTCAACCGGCCGGTCCATGTCGTCGGGGCCCAGAATCCGGGACAGTGGGAACCGCTCCGTCATGTGCCCGGCGATCCTGCGTGTGCAAATAAGCAGTGGAATGCGTGGTCCACTTGGACCATTCGCGCTTTTCAGCGAACGAGCCCAAGACGACGAATTCCCCATGACATCGCCGTGCGCGCTCACCGAAACCGGGAATTGCTGCTGGTAATCCACCGTCAACGTATTGTGCATTTCGATACGGGCCAGCCGCGCATCCGTACGGTTGAATGTCGGTTTGTCGATGTCGGGGATCTTCACCAGATACGTGCCCAAGGCAATGATGGCGGCATCGAGAATCGACGTTTTGCCCGAGCTGTTTTCACCGACGATCACCGTCACCCAATTGCCACGGCCATCGGCGCCTCGATCGCCTTCTACCTCGACGGCGCCCTCGCAATCGCCATCGGCGCAATCGTCAGACATATCCGGGAAGGTGATCGACAGGTCGGAGAACATGCGGTAATTATGCAGGGACAACTGCCGCAGGCACATTACATCCGGCCTCATGATACGATCTTCCTCCGCCGGTGCGCTCATTGCAGTCCCCATCCGTCTGGCGAACAATCCATCAATGTCCTGATCTCATCACATGACCGCAGCCCGTCAGCGGTGCCGCCCGCCGCTTCGCTACTTCAATGCCTTGCCGGCCGAGCCGAGCTGCCGGCACGCCTCGACCACGCGGGCGGCCATGGCCGATTCGGCCTCGCGGCCCCAGGAGCGCGGGTCGTACAGCTTCTTGTTGCCGACCTCGCCGTCGATCTTGAGCACGGCGTCGTAATGCGCGAACATGTGGCCGGCGACCGCGCGCGTGAAGGCGTACTGCGTGTCCGTGTCGATGTTCATCTTGACCACGCCGTAGCTCACCGCGCGGGCGATCTCGTCGGGCGTGGAGCCGGAACCGCCGTGGAACACCAGCGCGAAGGGCTTGCGCTCGGGCATGTCCGGCAGCGCGCACGTGGACACCGCCGACGCGCCCAGCGACCCAAGACGGCCGTCGAGGGCCGCGTCCCACACTTCGGACTGGATGTCGCGCAGCAGTTCCGGGCGGAGCTTGACCACACCCGGCTTGTATGCGCCATGCACGTTGCCGAAGGTGAAAGCGGCCATATAGCGGCCGTGCTCGCCGAGGCCGAGCCGCTCCGCCACGCGCACGCCGTCGGTCGGCGTGGAATACAGCTTTTCGTTGATCTCCGCGGAATGGCCGTCCTCCTCGCCGCCGACCGCGCCGATCTCGATCTCCAGCACCGTATGCGCGCGGACGGATTTCTCGAGCAGCTCCGCGGCGATGTCCAGGTTCTCCTCCAGCGGCACAGTCGAGCCGTCCCACATATGCGACTGGAACGTCGGCTCTTCGCCGCGCTTGACCTGTTCGGCCTCGTGCGCGAGCAGCGGGCGGACCCAGCCGTCCAGGTACTGCTTGGCGCAATGGTCGGTGTGCAGCGCGACCGTGATGTTCGGGTAGCGCTTCGCCACCTCGTGCGCGAATGCGGCGAACGCGAGCGACCCGACCACGCGGTCGTTCACGCTTTGGCCGGAGAAGTAGGAGGAGCCGCCGACCGACACCTGGATGATGCCGTCGGACTCGGCCTCGGCGAATCCCTGCAGCGCGGCGTTGAGCGTCTGCGTGCTGGTCACGTTGATCGCGGGATAGGCGTATCCGCCGTGGCGGGCGGCATCCAGCATTTCGGCATAGCGTTCGGCAGTTGCGATAGTCATGGCTTCCATTATCCCGCCGCCGAGTGACGAATCGCATTGTCGGGGAGGCCTCGGCGGCGAATGTGCGCAAGATCACCTTGCCCGCGAGGCGCGGAGCTCACCGAATGGCGGTATGCCGTCGGAACGGGGCGCGACTACCATGGAACCCGTGAGCGATATTCGACATTCTCCGCTGGAAGGCCGGCGGCCGAAGCGCACCGAGCTCGCCGGTTTCGTCGACGGCACGGTCGACGACATCCGCTGCCCGCACCCCAAACTGCTTATCGTGGGCATCAACCCCGGGTTATGGACGGCCGCGGTCAACGCACCCTTCGCCTATCCCGGCAACCGATTCTGGCCGTCGCTTTTCGCCTCGGGGCTCACGCCGTGGCAGGTGGACGCCAGTTACGGCCTACGCCTTCACGATGAGCGCATGATGATCGACCGCGGCATCGGGCTTACCAATCTCGTCAATCGCGCCACCGCGAAAGCGAGTGAGCTGAACACCGCCGAGCTGCGTCATGGCGCCGATCGGCTGCGGGAGCTGTGCGCGAGGGTCCATCCCCGGGCCATTGCGATACTGGGCATTACGGCGTACCGACAGGCGTTCGCCGATAAGTCCGCCGCGCTGGGGCTGCAGGACCTCACCGCGGAAGAGACCGACCGGTTCGGAGGCGCGCAGCTGTGGGTGATTCCCCAGCCCAGCGGGTTGAACGCGCACGCCACCATGCCGGTGCTGGTCGACTGGTGGCGCAGGGTCGCCGACGCGGCCGGTCTGGATCTCGCCGCCGCGCGCTAGTATCCTACGCCGTTGATTCGTTTGTTAATTCTGGCTCCCCTCAGAGAGGGGAGCCAGACATTGTTAACGAATTAAAGCTAGGCGATAGCCTTTCGACTGTTGACGGCGATACCGGATGTCAGCACAAACAGCAGCGTCAGGATCGCCAGCATGGTCCGCCATCCGAGGAATTCGATGACGGAGCCGGCCAACAGACTGCCGATGACCTGTCCGCATACGAGGAAGAACTCGCCCTTGCCTCTGGCCGACGCCACTTCGTCGGCGGAATACGAGCTCACCAGCAACACCGTGCCCTCGTTGTAGCCGAGTGCCCAGGCGACGGCGATGCCCAGCAATGCCATCGCGACGAGCGGAGCGTTCTGACCAAGCCCCAGCACACAACTGGCAAGACCTAGCCCTAGAGCAAGAGATACAAAGACCGTGTGAGAGCGTTTCTTGGAGTTGAGCAGTGGAATCAATGCCATAGGCAGATACATGCCGAGCATGTGCAGTTGCATGGCCTGCATGCGCGTGCCGTCGGATTCGTGCAGCACATGTTCCATCACCAGCGGGGCGCCTGCCATGATCATGGTCATGGCGCAGCACACGGTGAATCCCAGGGCGATACCGAGCAGAAAGCGCGGGCGGCGCAGAAGCTCAAGCAGGCCGACCTTCTGCGCCGAACCAACGGGCTGCCGCGTGTTTCCGATCTGCTGGTCTGCTGGGAACATCGCCACCGTCGCCAGAGCGAGTATGCCGAGGACGCTTACGATGAGATAGGAGCCTGCGTAGTGGACGGGGAACAGTCCCTCGGCCCACGTCGCCAGCAACGGGCCGACGATCGCGGCGATGACGCCGGCGGACAGCACCACGGACACGGCCCGGTCCTTTTTGCCGGGGTTGAGATCGGCCGCCGCGTAACGGTAGTAGTTGGAGGCCGCCTGATAGATGCCGACCGCGAACGTGCCGACGCACAGAAGCGGGAAATTGTGGAACCATACCGCGCAGAACGAGCTGATTCCGCCGCATATGGCGATGACCGCCCCGGCCTCGAACACATGCTTGTGCCCGATGCTGGCGATGAGGCGATTGACGAAGGTATTGGCGAACACCGTCCCCAACGCGATCAGGGCGATCGGTATCGTCGCCATCCACGCGAACGGGGCCAGCTCACTGCCCACGAGCGCAGTGACCGTTAGGTCAACGCTCATCGCAGCGAGACTCAGTCCCTGCGCGACAAACAAAACCCTAATGGCGCGCTGTTGACCACGCATCAGAAGCCTCCCCTCATGTCCGCAGGAATCACTATCTCATCAAAAGACCAAGTGATTGAGCAGGTGTCTACAAGATTAAAAAAAAACGTTGGAATGATTGGATGGTCTCACCATTTGAGACAAGTGGAGCGGACAACGGGAGTCGAACCCGCCTCTAAAGCTTGGGAAGCTTTCATTCTACCGATGAACTATGTCCGCATGCCGTATGGCCGCGCCCCACACTCCGAACATGTCGGCGCAACGAGGCACAGGGAACCATTATACCGTCATCTGCCGACTCGCGCGGCATAGATGGGCGGAGCGATCGGCGTGCCGTTCATTTCGTTGGCCATCTGCATGAGACGCGCGATGCGGTCCTCGGTCGGTGGATGCGTGGAGAACAGGCGTGAGAAGCCGGCCATGGAGAACGGATTGGCGATCATCATCGCGGAAACGGACTGGGTGCCCGCGGTCTTGCGCATCGGCTCGGACTGCGCGCCATAGGAGATCTTGTTCAGCGCCGAGGCGAGGGCTTCGGGGTCTCCGGTCAGCAGACTTCCGTCCTCGTCGGCGTCGTATTCGCGCGTGCGGGAGATGGCCATCTGAATCAGGGAGGCGGCGATCGGCGCGAGAATCATGCTCAGCAGCGCGCCGATCAGGCCGAGTCCGCCGGAATCGTTACGGTCGTCGCTGCGGTCGTCGCCGAAGTACATCAGGGAGTAGCCCAGGTAGGAGATGACGGTGGCCATGGCGGAGGCGATGGCGGAGGTCAGGATGTCACGGTTGTACACGTGCATGAGTTCATGACCCAGCACGCCGCGCAGCTCACGGGCGTTGAGTATCTGGAGGATTCCTTGGGTGCAGCATACGGCCGCGTGCCGTTCGTTGCGTCCGGTGGCGAAGGCGTTCGGGCTCATGGTGGGGGCGATGTAGATGCGCGGCATGGGCTTGCCGGCCTTGGCGCTCAGTTCACGCACGATCTGGTAGATTTCCGGGGCTTCCCGTTCGCTGACCTCCCGCGCGCCCATGGAGGCGATGGCAAGTTTGTCGGAAAACCAGTAGGTGCCGAACGTGGTGACCAGTCCGATGACGATATAGACGCCCAACGTCTGCCTGCTGCCGCCCGTGGCCCACCAGATGAGCATGATGACGGCCCACATCAGGGTAAAGAGCAACGTCGTTTTCAGGCCGTTGAAGTGGCCGTGCACCCGTACTTTGGCATCCATATTGCACACACTAAAGTCGCAGGCTGAATGATTGCTGGATATGCGCCAAGCGCAATGTCGAATATTCGCCCGGTCCGCCCGGCCGCGCCCACACGGGGCGCGGGTACGGACGGGTGCCGGACGGCGCGGGCGAACCGTCAGGCGTGGGCGAGCTCGCGCATCTGCTCGGGATCGATGACCTTCTTGTGTTCGCGGCCTTCCTTGGCGCCCTCGGCACGCTCGAAGGCATCGACCTTTTTCCAGCCGGCGAAGTCGATCGGGCGAATGCCGCGCTCGGCCAGCAGTCGGTCGATGGAGTCGGGGTCACGGTCTTGCGCCACACGGCCGCCCTCGGCGGCACTTGCCAGATCTTCAAGCATGTTGGTCACGATGGCCAGCGCATCGGATTTGGTGGAACCGATCAGACCCACCGGGCCGCGCTTGGCCCAACCGGTGGCGTACAGCCGTTCGCGCACGTCGCCGCCGTCGGCATCGGCGGTGATGCGGCCGTCGCCGTTGGCGTTGGCCAGGTGGGCGCCATGCTCGTCGTAGGCGATGCCGGGGGCTTCGGCGGGCCGGTAGCCGATGGCATGGTAGACGGCCTCGACCGGGTAGTCCGTGAACTCGCCGGTGCGGCGCATCCTGCCATCGGCGCCGGTCTCGGTACGTTCCACGCGGATGGCCTTGACCTTGCCGTCCTCGCCGAGAATCTCGGTGGGGGCGGAGTTGAAGTGCACGTAATACCTGCGGTCGGCCGGATTGCCTTCGAAGTCGACGTCGCCATCGTCTTGCATGTCTTCGGCCATCTCGCGGATGGCGAACAGTTCCTCGACCATCTGACGGGTGAGCTTGTCCTTGCCGGCCACCTCGATGGTGTCGTCGTCCAGCTCGAAGTCGTCCTCGTTGATGATGAGCTGCACGCCGGGCAGCTTCTCCATCTCGCGCAGTTCCTGCACGCTGAACTTGGCCTGGGCCACGCCACGACGGATGAACAGGTGCAGCACCTTGGCCTTGTTGCGGCCGATGCCCTCGTACACGTTATCCGGAATGTCGGTCTTGGCCTTGAGGTCGTCGGCGTTACGCATGAGCTCGCGGGCCACATCCATGGCCACGTTGCCGCCGCCGATCACGGCGACGTTCTCGGCCGTAAGCGGCCATTCGCGGGCACCGGTGGGGTAACCGTCGTACCATTCGACGAACTTGGCGGCGCCGTACACGCCTTCAAGGTCGGCGCCGGGCAGGTTCAGCGGCTTGTCCTTGACCGCGCCGGTGGCGAACAGCACGGCGTCATAGCGGGCCAGCAGTTCGTCGAGGGTCACGTCCTTGCCGAATTCCACATCGCAGTACAGGTGGATGTTCGGGTTGTCGAGCGTCTTCTCAAGCGCGGAGGCGATGAACTTGATGGACGGGTGGTCCGGGGCCACGCCGTAACGCACCAGCCCGAAAGGTACCGGCAGTTTTTCGAACAGGTCGATGCGCGCTTCGGCGCCAAGGCCGAGTCCCTCACCCAACTTCTTGAGCTGGCGCAGGAAGATGTCGGAGGAATAGACGCCGGCCGGCCCGGCGCCGATTACAGCAATGCGGAGTTCAGTATTCACGGATTCAGTCACACGCTCTACCCTAGCGCAAAGCCTTCCGTTGCGATAGGGGTCATTCGTGGGGGTGCGGGCGCATCTCGCGCCCGGCCGGTTCGCCTCTTGGTCGTGTTCGCGCTTGAGCATGTCGATGATGCGTTCGACGCGCAACAGTGCGGCGGAGAGGTCATCGACCAGTTTCCGGGTCTCGTCAAGGAGCATGTCGACACGCCGTGCGCGAGTGTTCGGTTATCTACCGCAGCAATTGCGCGACTTCGGCAAGGAACCCGAAGGCGTCGTCCCCACGGTCGGTGAGCAGACGCACCGCGATCCCCTCGTTCTGGCGGCTCACGCCGATCTCGCCTCTCGGCCCACGATCGTGCGCCAGTGCACGAATCCGTTCGACGAGCTCGTCCTCCGCCGTCATCTGCGTCCGCCTTGATTCCCGGCGGGGAACGTGCAGATAGGCCATGCCGCAGTGGGTGAACTCCCGCCACATGGCCGTATCCGTATACGTGAAGCGGTCCGGTTCAAGCAGCAGGCGGTCGGCGAAGACCAGACGCGGGGCGGATTCCTCCCCGTCGCCACGGGGGCGAGACCGGGGACCGCCCTCCTCGCTCGTCTCGTCCACATAGACGCGAGTGGAGCTGCTGAACCGCCGCATCTTCCACCGCTCCCCCATGCCCACGCGACCACAGGTGACCACATCCGCATACATGAATGACGATTGCGCACCGATATGGGCGTTCGTGACGTTCGAGAACACCGAGTGCGCGAACGGGATGACCGGGAACGGCAGGAACACGGCTTTCGCGTTGTCCAGCACCGTCAGGTCGATGGTTCGTTTCGCCTCGCCGTCAGCCGTGTCGAGTACTTTCTCGTAGCTCTGCGTGCGCATCGTCGTATCGGTATCGGCTCCGAACGTGCAATCGATATGCGCCACATCGCCGCCAAGGAAACCGGGGGATGCGAGCATGACCATGCAATCCGTGTGCGCGCCGTCATGAAACGGCGTCATCAGCTTGAATGGCGCCTCGAAATACAGGTCGTCCACTTTGGTGCGCCCATGACGGAACGCCGTGGACATGCGGAATGTGCTTTCCGGCATACGCCCCTCTTACGGTCGTGCGGTGCGTGGTCGTGCGATGGCGTGATTCATGCCGTCACCGCATGTCCTCGAACAAGACCGATTTCCTGATCCATGCGATGACGTCGTCCACGCCTTTGTCGTTCATCAGATCGGTGAAGAGGTACGGGCGTCCGTTACGCATCCTCTCGGAATCGCGCGCCATCACATTCAGATCGGCGTGCACCAGATCCGCGATATCGGTCTTGTTGATGACCAGCAGATCGGAACGCGTCACGCCCGGCCCTCCCTTGCGGGGAATCTTGTCTCCCTCATCGGTGGCGATCACATAGATCGTCGCATCCGCCAGATCGGGGCTGAACGTCGCGGACAGATTGTCCCCGCCGGATTCCACGAAGATGATGTCCACGTCCGGGTGAGACGCGGCCATCGCCTCGCACGCCTCCAGATTCATCGAGCAGTCCTCGCGAATGGCGGTGTGCGGGCATCCTCCGGTCTCCACACCCACGATCCGGTCCTCGGGCAGGCGCGAATTGGCGATCAGGAATTCGGCGTCTTCCTTCGTGTAGATGTCGTTCGTCACGACGCATATCGAATAATCGTCGGCCATCTTGCGGGTCAGCCGCTCGATCAGAGCGGTCTTGCCGGAGCCAACGGGTCCCGCCACGCCGATTCTCACATAACTCATGATGTTCCTTTCTTTCAACACTGTGGTATCGTGTTCCGTCTGCTCAGCTCATGTACAACCGTGAGTACAACGTTTCGTGCTGCATGGCCGCGATGTCGATGTACGCCCCGGATACACCCAGGTCATCGGGAGTGAGCGTGAGCGCCAGATCGACCGCGGCGACGATTTCGGGAAACGCACGACTGAGCGCCACCTGCCCTGCATACTGGCTGATCGGCACGGCTTTGACCGCGCAGACGGTGAGTGCGCTGAGCAGCGAGTAGCAATAGGTGACGGCCGCGTCCCGCAGCGATGTCGCCTTGTCGGCGGCATACAGACCCATGACTATCGAGTGCATGCCGAAGCAGGTTCCCGAATCCACGAGTCGCTTGTACCGGTCGACATGTGGAATGGTGCGCGGACGGGCGGCGCCTCCCCGTTTGGACGCCTCCCCGCGGTCGACGCCATGCCCGCGCCTTGAATCGACGGGCTGCAACGGTTGGGCCTCCATCTGATCGACGAGTTTGATCATGCGCATGCACATGCGGTTCTGCCCCTCACGAATCTCCCTCGCCGACTGCAAGGCCACGCACAATGCGTCGAGCTCGGCGAGTCCGTTCACGAAACCGGCGTCATCGGGGTCGCGGCCCGCGGCCATCTTGCCCGCAATCACCATCTGCCCGATTTCGCGGTATGCGGCAACCTCCACATAGTCTTTCAGATATTGCTCGAAATCAGCCGAGGACCGCAGCAGGTCGCGTTGCACGAAGGTCTCCATGCCGTTCGACAAGGCGAATGCGCCGACGGGAAAAACACTGTCGCACACCTGCAGCATCGCAAGATGACGCAGGGCGCATTCATCCGCCGGGGAGCCGGCATGGGGCATCGTGTGTTCCTTCATGTGTACGGACGGCATCAGTGCATATGCCAGGTTTGGCCGTGATCGTGCGAATGCATGCCGTCGGCGCGATGCAATACGCCGTTAACTTCGTATTCGCTTTTCTCGTGGTGATGTTCGCCGATGGCATGGGCGTGGGGCTCATGCCGTTCGGTCTCCTGCTCTTCTTCGGCCAGATCGCCGGTGGTTTTGTTCGTGCCAGGAACGATGGTGCCGGCGCCGGCATGCGCTTTGACGATGAGGAATCCGTCGAATCCGCCCTCGATGACGCGCGGATCGAATCCGATCTTCTTCGTGTATTCCATGGTCGGATGGTCGTATGGCACCAGCACGCGGTCGTCCTCCACCTTCAGGCTGAGATGGCGGTTGCCCAGTTCGAAGCACAGACGCCCCATCTCCTTCATGGAATGCACCGGAATCTCGATGAGCTGCGCGGTGCGGATACGGGCGAAATATCGTTTGTCGGCGGTTTCGGCGAGCACATCGCCGTCTGCGATGGTGGCGCCGACCGCGACGCCGAACTCGGTGCCGTCGGCGGCGACTTTGCGCATGCGCTTCTTATCGGCCTCGAACCATTCGAATTCGATCGGAACGTTCAGCTTGCCGTCGGAGAATGTGTCCGAAATGATGTTGCCGGAGATGCGGTTGGCGATCATGAGCCTGCTGCCGCCTTTCGTTTGCATTGCCTGTGATGGTCACGCAGAACGCTAGACGCCGAAAAGGGCGGGCATGTAAACACGGGGAAACGATTCGGCAACGAGGCCCTCCTTTCCGGTGTGCGGGTGCCCGCGTCCTCACGCATGGCGGCGCGGGCACCCGTTCTTCGACGCCTAGAACAGGAAGTACCGCTGCGCCAACGGCAGTTCCGCCACCGGTTCGCTGTGAATCGGCTCGCCGTCGACGCTCACTTGGAACGTCTCGGGGTTGACCTGAATATCCGCGATGGTGTCATTGAACTTCAGATCCTTCTTACCGATGCCACGGCAGTGGCGCACCGGAAGCACCTGCCGTTCGAGACCGAGCCGGCCGGCGATGTCGTCGTCATGGGCGGCCTGCGAGACGAATGTGGCGCATGAGGAGCCCAAGGCTTTGCCCATCGCGCCGAACATGTCGCGGTACAGCACCGGCTCGGGAGTAGGTATGGACGCATTCGCGTCGCCCATACGCGCATGGAGGATCGATCCTCCCTTGATGATCATCTCCGGTTTGGCGCCGAACAGCGCCGGCTGCCAAAGCACCAGATCGGCCATTTTCCCGACTTCGACGGAACCGACGTAGTCGGAGATGCCGTGCGTGATGGCCGGATTGATGGTGTATTTCGACACGTACCGCTTCACACGGAAATTGTCGTTGCGGTTGTCGTCGTGCGCATCCTCGGGGAGCGGGCCGCGTTGCTTTTTCATCTTGTCGGCCGTCTGCCAGGTACGGGTGATGACCTCTCCGACCCGTCCCATGGCCTGCGAGTCCGAACTCATCATGGAGATCAGCCCAAGGTCATGAAGCACATCCTCGGCCCCGATGGTCTCGGGGCGAATACGCGAATCGGCGAAGGCGATGTCTTCCGGCACATTGCGGTCAAGATGATGCGTGACCATCATCATGTCGAGATGTTCATCGATGGTGTTACGGGTGAACGGCATGGTCGGGTTCGTGGAGCTCGGGAGCACGTTGGGGAAACTGGCCGCGCGGATGATGTCGGGCGCGTGGCCGCCGCCCGCCCCTTCGGTGTGATAGGTGTGGATGGTCCGGCCCTTGAATGCGGCGATGGTGTCTTCGACGCATCCTCCCTCATTCAGGGTGTCCGTATGGATGGCCACCTGCACGTCCATGTCGTCGGCGACACCGAGGCACGTGTCGATGACGGCCGGGGTCGCGCCCCAATCCTCGTGGATCTTCAATCCGGCCGCTCCCGCACGAATCTGCTCGCGCAATGGTTCCGGCGATGATCCGTTGCCTTTGCCCAGATACGCGATGTTCACCGGCATGGCTTCGGCGGCTTCGATCATGCGGGCGATGTGGAACGCGCCCGGCGAGCATGTGGTGGCGTTGGTGCCGTCAGCCGGCCCGGTGCCGCCGCCGACCATGGTGGTGACGCCACCGGCAAGAGCCGTGCGGACTTGCTGCGGCGCGATGAAATGAATATGGGTGTCGATGCCGCCGGCGGTGAGGATGAGCCCTTCACCGGCGATTGCCTCCGTGCACGCGCCGACTGCAAGACCCGGGGTCACCCCGTCCATGGTCTGCGGGTTGCCGGCCTTGCCGATCGCGCTGATCTTCCCATCCTTGATGCCGATATCCGCTTTGTAGATGCCGGTGTAATCGACGACGAGCGCGTTGGTGATGACCGTGTCCGGCGATTCGGAGTCCTTCTGGACGGATGACTGCCCCATGCCGTCCCGGAAGGATTTTCCGCCGCCGAATTTCAATTCATCGCCATAACGCGCGTAATCCTTCTCGACCTCGATCAGCAGACCCGTATCCCCCAAGCGCACCCGATCGCCGGTGGTCGGCCCGAACATGCCCGCATAGTCGCTTCTGGTGATGGTTCTCATGTTCAGTCCTCCGTTTCCTCATCGAAGCCGAGGAAGCCCTGCTCCTTGGCTCTGGCGAACGCCGCCTCGCGCACCTTGGGATCGTCGAGCCTTCCTTCGGTCAGCGCGTTGAAGCCGTGCATTTCACGGCTGCCCCTGAAATCGACGAGTTCGACCCTGTGGGATTCACCGGGTTCGAAGCGCACGGCGGTGCCGGCCGCGATGTCAAGATGCTTCCCGTATGCGGCCTTGCGATCGAATCTCAAATACTTGTTGACCTCGAAGAAGTGGAAATGGGAACCGACCTGAATCGGGCGATCCGCGGTATTGGTCACATCAAGCGCGATGGACTCGCTGTCTGGATTGAGCTCGATATCGTCATCGGCGAGAATATATTCACCCGGCTTGAGCTCCTCGGTCGTCTCGATGGGGTCATGGATGGAGACCAGTTTGGTGCCGTCCGGGAAGGTGACCTCCACCTCCACTTCGGAGATCATCTCGGCGACACCGGGCATGACGTCATCCGCGGATACGATGGTGCGCCCATAGTGCATGAGCTCCGCCACGGTCCTGCCTTCGCGGGCGCGTTCCATCACCTCCGAACTGATGAGCGCTATCGCCTCGGCGTAGTTGAGCTTCACCCCCCTGCCCCTTCGCTCCTTGGCCAACTCCCCCGCCAGATGGAGGAGCAGCTTATCGGTTTCCCTTGGCGTCAGTCTCATATTCGACCCCTTGTCGTTGATTGCCTCACAGTGTTGCCGTTGCGCGTGCGCGAGAGGATTCTCCTCGCCCGCACGCCGATGATGCCGCGGATCGCGTGGCGGCGATGGTCACGCCCAATGCTGCTCGACCTTGCCGTATTTCCAGATCAGCACCGAGACGAGCCAGAAACCGATGAACAGCACGACCATCGCATAACCGAGGTAATTGAAGTCGATTCCCTGCACCCAGTTCCAGAATCCGCTCCGAAGATTCATGGCCGTGGCGATGACCTGCAACAGTTCGACCACGCCGATCATCACCGCGGCAAGCACCGAAGCGGAGGTGATGGTCAGGTTGTAGTAGACCTTGCGCACCGGCGTGTCGAAAGCCCACTCGTATGCGCTGGACATCATCACCGAATCCGTGGTGTCCATGAGATTCATGCCCGCAGCGAACAGTATCGGAAGGCAAAGCGTGCCGTACAGCGGGATGTTCGACTGCGTGGCGCCGGCCGACATGGCCAGCAACGCGACTTCGGTGGCGGTGTCGAATCCGAGTCCGAAGAGCAGTCCTATCGGATACACATGCCAGCTTCTGGTCACGAAGGCGAACAGCCTGCCGAAGATTCTGTTGATGAAACCTCGCGAGTCGAGCATCGCGCTGAACGCGTTGTCGTCGTAATCCTTGCGATGGCCTTTCATGGAGCGGAAGACCCGGACCATGTCCACAAGCACGACCGCGTTGAACACCGCGGTGAGGATCAGGAACATCCCGGAGACCGTGGCGCCGACGTATCCGCCGATCTGCTGGAACACGGCCATATGCGCCTGAGCCCACTTGGACGACAATCCCAGAAGCAGCGCCATGAGGAACACGATGGTCGAATGGCCCAGAGAGAAGAAGAATCCGACGCCGTTCGGGTTCCGTTTCAGCTGGATAAGCTTGCGCACGGTATTGTCGATCGCCGCGATGTGATCCGCATCGAACGCGTGGCGCAAACCCAACGTGTAGGCGAGCATTCCCAGCCCAAACAGCACGGGAGCCGTTCCGGCCGCCATGAGCAGCATGCCGATGCCCAGAATATGCAGCATCGCCGTTCCCATATAGTACGGCAATCCCGCCTTCACGATTCGTCGCAGACCTTTCACTGACACTCTCCTTGCAGGTCACGGGAACCTGGATCGGGCACCGCGCGCCGACCCGTCCATCCATGAATCCGTTATGGGCGTAACCATAGGGACCGCGTATTACGTCACGGCTACGGCCATGTTTCCGCGAATCATGGCCGAAGCCGCGGGCGGGACTGCCGGGCCCGTGGAGCGGCCGGTATCCCCGCCCGACTGCGACCGGCACGTCAGACGCGCATGACGTCCTTCGCCTCCCCGACCGCGCCGACGCCGCCATCTCCGGCACCGATGAACCGGCCTGCGGCGAGAACATAGTAGCGATCCGCACGTTCGACCGCGAATTGCACTTTCTGTTCGACGAGCATCACGGCGATGCCCTTGTCTTCGGCCATCGAACGGATGGACCGTTGGATCTCCGCCACGATATTCGGCTGGATGCCTTCCGTGGGCTCGTCCAGAATCATCAGCTTCGGTCTGGTGATCAACGCCCTCGCAATGGATAGCTGCTGACGCTGGCCGCCGGAGAGAAGACCGGCACGACGGTCGGCGAACTCCCTCAGCACGGGGAACGCCTCCATCGCTTCGTCATACCGGCTCTGCGCTTCGGCGCCGTAACGGTCGGCGACCACGCGCAGATTCTCGTCCACGGTCATTTGCCCAAAGGATTGCTGGCCTTGCGGAACAAACGCCATTCCCATGCGGATGCGTTTGTTCGGCGCGACGCGAGTGACATCCACGCCATCGAAGGTGATCGATCCACCGGTCGCCGGGAGCAGACCGACCACCGATTTCAACAGGGTGGTCTTCCCGGCGCCGTTGTTGCCGACGATGCTCACCCACTCACCGGGGCGGACGGACACGTCGATGTCGTTGACCACGGACACCTTGCCATAGCCTGTGCTTAACCCCCTGATCTCCAACATGTTCTCTGCCATCATCGATCTTCTCCTCCGCCAAGGTAGATTCTGACCACTTCCTCGTTGTTCTGGATGTCCTCGACGCTGCCTTCGGCGAGGATCCGCCCCTGATTGAGCACGGTGACCGAGTCGGCGAATTGACGCATGAAATCCATATCGTGTTCGACGATGACGACCGTGCGATTGCGGCTGATGCGCGTGAGCAGTTCACCGGTGGCCTGACGTTCCGCCGGCGTCATGCCGGCGACCGGTTCATCGAGAAGAAGCAGACGCGCGTCCTGCACGAGCAGCATGCCGATCTCCAGCCACTGCTTCTTGCCGTGCGGCAGAATACCCGCCGTCTTATCCGCATCGCCGACGAGACCGCACACTTCCATGATGCTCTGGATGTTGCGCGACGCTCCCTCGGTTCTTCTGAATAATTCCGACATCTTCTTGTGCAGGCCTTCGGCGAGCTGCAGATTCTGCAGCACGGACAGCTCTTCCACGACGGAGGCCGTCTGGAAGGTGCGGCCGACCCCCAGCCGGACGATATCGTTCGGCTTGCGTCCGATAAGCTCCTCCCCTCCAAACATGGCCGAGCCTGCGGCCGGCACCAGTCCGGTGATGGCATCGATGATCGTGGTCTTCCCGGCGCCGTTCGGACCGATCAGGAACCTCAGATCACCGTGCATGACGGTCAGGTCGATATCCTTGACCGCCACGAACCCGTCGAATTCGACATGCAATCCACGGATTTCGAGGTAGTCGTTCCATTGGCCGCCCTGGGCGTCCAGGGTCGCGAGCTGGCTCGCAAGCTCCTGGCGCTCCCTGGCGATCTCGGCCTTCATCCTGGCGGCCTCATCGCGGAAGCGTCTGGCTTCATCGCGCATCCTGCGCATCTCATCGCGCAGCTGATCCAGCTCGGCGCCCTCGGTCTTGTTTTCGTCGCTCATGCGTTCACCGCCTTTGTGGTCGTTGCCGCCTCGTTCGGCACCGTGGCCTTCACGCCATCATGGCCGAGCCTTCCGGCCAGCCATGGACGGAAGTTCCTGATCTGGCCAAGGCCCATCGGGGCGAAGGCGATGACCAGGATGAAGATCGCGCCTTCGACGTACGTCCAAACGGACGGGCAGGCCTCGGAGAGCTGCGTTTCGGCGAATCGAATGATCAGCGTGCCGATGACCGGACCAAGCAAGGTGCTTCTTCCCCCGATCACCACGCCGGCAAGCATCATGATGGATGGAATCACATCGATGTCGGAGGGGGAGATGATGCCGACGACCGGTACGAACATGGCGCCGCCGATGCCCGCGAACACGGCCGCGAGGGAGAACGTGAACACTTTGATGGAAGCGGGATTGTAGCCGAGGAACTTCATACGGTTCTCCTGGTCCCGCACGCCGATGATGAGCTCGCCCATGAATGAATGACGAATCCAATCGGCGATGAGCACCATGCCCAGCACGCAGAACGCGCAAATGTAGTAGATCATCCTTTTGTTGGCCGGGTCGGTCAAATCGTAGCCGAAGAAACCGGAGAAGTCGTTCAGGCCATTGGTGCCGCCCGTGGTCTTGGACTGGCCAACAAGCAGCACGGCGAACGCGGCGACCAACGCTTGGGAAAGGATCGCGAAGTAGGCGCCACGCACGCCTCTGCCGAACACGGCCCAACCGAGGGCCGCCGCAACGGCACCCGGCACCACGGCGACGCCGATGATGGTGACGACCGGATTGCGGAAAAGCTCCCAGAATCCGGGAAGTCTGTCGATGCCGTACTGTGCCATGAAGTCGGGAACCGCGTCTGGACCGAGTTCTTCGATCTTCAGGTGGATGGCCATCACATAGGCGCCGAGTCCGAAGAACAGTCCCTGACCCAAGGTCAGCATGCCTCCCTGCCCCCATGCCAGGCCAATGCCGACCGCGACCATCGCGTAACACAGATATTTGGACAACAGCCCCAGACTGTACGCGCTCATGACCGTCGGCGCGAGGATGATCAACGCGACGGCGGCGATGGAACCGATCCATGAACGGTACTTGGTGACGAATGCGGCAACAGATCCCATAACATGCACTCCCTTCTTGCCTTATGCCAGATTCCTGGAACGGACCGCGACCAGACCTTGAGGACGGAACTGCAGGAAGATCACCACGATCAGGAAAATGGACATCTGCGCGATGGACGACGAGGTCGGCAACTCGATCGCGGACTGGCACAGGCCAAGCGCGAAGGATGCGATGACGGCGCCCTTGAGCTGTCCGACGCCTCCGGCGACGACCACAAGGAACGCCTGCACGATGAACGAGGTACCGAAGTTATAGCTGATGGAGTTGAGCAGGCTCAAAGCCACACCGGCGATACCGGCGATACCGGATCCGATGAAGAAGGTCAGGTGATCCACCGTTGCGGTGGAGATTCCGGAGACCTCGGCAAGATCGCGGTTTTCGGCGGTTGCACGGATACGGCGTCCCAGCGGCGTGAACTTCAGCACCGCGTACAATGCGGCCACGCACACCACCGACACCACGAAGATGAACAGCCTCGATGCCGGGAAATCGTACCCGAACAACGTGACCGGCTCGGTCAGCGCTTCCGGCGCTTGGGCATAGACGCCCGTGGAGCCGAAGATGTCTCGCGCCACCTGCTGCAGCACCAGCGAAACGCCGAATGTGACCAGCAACGTGTCCAAAGGACGGGTGCGCATACGCGAAAGCAGCAGCACGTCCAGCAGCAGGCCGAGCAGACCCGCGACCACGAAACCGGCGACCAGCGCGAGGCCCAGTGCAAGCGTCTTGCTGGCGAAGACCGTGCTCATGACGTACGCCGTGTACGCACCGGCCATCATGAATTCGCCATGCGCGTTGTTGATCACGCCCATCTGCCCGAAGGTCAACGACAGCCCGAGCGCCGCCAGAAGCAGTATCGAGCCATTGGACAATCCCGCGACCAGCTGCGGTACAAGCATGTTCATCCCTTTATCTCCTTTTATTCACTTGGACGAATCCGAACCCGGGCTCTGCAGGCTCCCGGCCCACGCATACGCCTTGAGATACGAATCGGGCCTGCTGGGACCATATCGAGCCGCTTGGCAGTCCCTCGACAATCCGCGGTGCAAGCATGTTCATCCCTCCTTCTCCCTTCACTCACTTGGATGAATCCAAACCCGGACTCTGCAGGCTCCCGGCCCACGCATACGCCTTGAGATACGGATCGGGCTTGATGGGGCCATCGGACTTCCACACGGTATGGATCAGGCGATCATCGCCGATCCGGCCGATATACGACGTCTTGTAGATGTGGTGGTTTTCGCCATCGACGGTGACCGTGCCTTCGGGGGCATCGAACGTGATGCCGCCGGCGGCGCGCTTTACGTCATCCACGGCGAAGCTCTTCGCCTTCTCGACCATTTCCTTCCACAGGTACACGGAGGTGTAGGCGGATTCCATCGGGTCCGAGGTCGGTCTGTCATGCCCGTACCTGGCTTTGAAATCCTTCACGAAGGTCCTGTTTTCCTCGTCGCCCAAAGTCTGGTAGTAGTTCCATGCGGTCAACTGGCCTTTGACATTGTCCGGGCCGATCGAGGCGACTTCTTCTTCCGCGATGGACATGGAGATGACGGGAAGACTGTCCGCCTGCAGACCCGACGCCTTGTATTCCTTGAAGAACGCGACGTTGGAATCACCGTTCAGCGTGTTGACCACGGCGTCAGCCCCCGAGGCCTTGAGCTTATTGACGATGGTGCTGAAGTCCGTGGCACCCATCGGCGTGTATTCCTCTCCGACGATCTGCATGCCATTGTGTTTCGCATAGGCGCGCACGATGCGGTTCGCGGTTTGGGGGAACACATAATCGGATCCCACAAGGAACAGCCTTCTGCGGCCTTGCTCCTTGAGATAGTCGAGAGCGGGAACGATCTGCTGGTTCGGCGCCGCACCCGTATAGAAGATATTGGGGCTGGCCTCCATGCCTTCATACTGCAGCGGATAGAACAGCAGCGCGTCGTCCGCTTCGAACACCGGCTTCATGGCTTTGCGGGACGCGGAAGTCCATCCGCCGAACACCGCCGCCACGCAGTTCTTTTCAATCAGGGTCTTGGCTTTCTCCGCGAACACCGCCGGTTCGGACTTGCCGTCCTGTTGCACGACTTCCAATTTCTTGCCGAGCACACCGCCCTTGGCGTTGATCTCATCGACCGCCATATGCAGCGAATCGGACACGGTCTTCTCAGAGAGGGCCATGGTGCCGCTCAGCGAGTTCACGAAACCGATGGCGATGCTCTTTGCGCTGGTATCCACACAGCTTTGCGCAGGAGTGCCGGAGCCATCGGATTCCATGGCCTTTCTGTCGGCCACGGTGCGGCCCCAGCCACAGCCACTGGTCAAGGCGACCACCGCGGCGAGCACCATAGCGGCCACGACCGGTCGCATCATTCCCAACTTCGCCATACGCCTGTTCCTCTCTCGCACGACGCCCAAGCAGTTACATGCCCATTTATCCCAACCCCTTTCGCGCGTCGTGTTGCCCTTGTGTTTCCAAAACGTCTCACGTATGACGTCTTCGTTAACGAGACGCCGAAAACCCTGTGTTCACAAGGGAATATACGGGGATGGATTTCGCCCGGATGCCGACGGGCGCGGTTCCGCGCTTCGAGACGGGCGGCATCGGCATCGCCCGGAACGGGCCTTACGGCATGAACGCAAGAAGAGCGACGACAAAAAACAAGCCGGCCGCCGCACCGATATGCGATCGGTGCGGCGGCCGGCTCCATGTCGCGGTACGCGGCGGGCCGTGTCCCCTAATCTCGATCGATCAGGGCGGTGAGGCCCCAGAGGATGCTCACCACGTCGATGGCCTCCTGGAGGAATGCGCCGACGACGACCGGAATGAGATCGAACGCGGCGGCGATCATGCCGATCACGGCGAGCGCAAGACCGACGATAACGGCTTGCAGCATCACACGCTTGGTGCGGCGGGCGATGGCGATGGCGCGCGGCACGGCCGCGATGTCATCGGTCATGATGACCACCTGGGCGCTTTCGGAGGCGGCGGTGGAGGTGCCGTCGGTCATGGCCACGCCGATGTCGGCGACGGCGAGCACCGGGGCGTCGTTCACGCCGTCACCGACCATCATCGTGACGGCGTTGCCGTCTTCCGCGGCGGACTTGACGGCGGCGACCTTGTCTTCGGGGAAGAGTTCGGCGTGGACCTCGTCAATGCCGACCTCGTTCGCGATGATGTCGGCCGAGGCGCGCTTGTCGCCGGTGAGCATGGCGAGTCTGGCGACGCCCAGCGCATGCAGTTTGGCGAGCGCCGTCCCGGCATTGGCGCGCGGCACATCACGCAGCACGATGCGTGCGATCAATCGGCCGTCGATGGACACGTAGGATGCCATCTCGTCCGGCTGCAGCAGGCCGAAGCGCGTGCGGACATCCTCTTCCGTTCCGCCGGCGGCCTCCGTTCCGGGCCGCGGGTCGTGACGCGGGCCAGTGGGGTCGGCGTTGCCGGCCGTCAGGAATCCGTCCTTCCCGGCGGCGGCAAACGACAGCCGGCCCACACGCACCACGTGTCCGTTCACCTCGCCGGAAACGCCCTTGCCGGCCTCCTCGTTGATGCCCTTGACGACCGGATGCTCGCGGCCGACGCCGAACCAGACGGCGTCCGACTCGGGGCATGGCCGCCCATCGTTCTCGGACTGCCGGCGCAGTCTGGCCATCGCCTCCGTTCCGGCCTTGGCGATGCCTTTGGACAGGATATGCACCGAATAGCTTTCCACCACGCCGGCCATCATCAGCACATGGTCCCCGTCGAACTGGGTCGCCGCGCCGGGCAGCATCTCGACGCGCACCACTTGCGGTTGTTTGACGGTGAGCGTGCCGGTCTTGTCGAAGAACACCTGGGTGACGCGGCCGAGATTCTCCAGCACATCCTGCGCCTTGATCAGCACGCCGGCCGCGGCGAGACGACCCGTGCCGGCGATGTACGCCACCGGTGCGGCGATGAGCAGCGGGCAGGGCGTGGCCAACACCAGCACCTGGGCGAATCGCGTCGGCACCCCGGACACCGCCCATGCGACGCCGGCAATCACCAACGAAAGCACGGTGAAGGGCACGGCCAAGCGGTCAGCGGTTTTCACCACGGCTGGCCGCGATTCCTGCGCGGAGGCCACGAGCTCGAGGATGCGCTGGTACTGCGAATCGGCGGCCACTTGGGTGGCACGCATGGTCAATGCAGTCGAGCCGTTCACCGCGCCGGACATCACGCGGGCGCCGGCGAACACTTCACGCGGCACCGGCTCGCCGTTGATGTCGCTCAGGTCAAGCGTGGCCGAGCCCGACAACAGTTCGCCGTCAACCGGCACGGTTTCGCCCGGCAACACCATCAGCACGTCGCCGAGCCGCACCTGTTCGACCGGCACCGTATCGAATCGATGCGCGGCCGACGCCGTCGCAAACTGGCCCACGCGGCGGAAGCCCTCGGATGCATCGCCGGCATCGCCTGCCGAGTCGCGTCCCACGCCGGGGAGGCTGACGACGTGCGCGGTCCGCGGCGCCGCTTCCATCAGTGCGGTCAGACTGTGTTCGGCCTTGGCCTGGGCGTACTCCTCGATGGCTTCACCGGACGTGACCATCAGCATCACCGCCCAGCTCGCCCAGTATTCGTGGACGGCCACAGTAGAGAGAATCGCGACCACGGCCAGCAGATCGACGCCGACCTGCCCGTGCCGCAGATCGTCGATCATGCCGCGCACGGTGTCGGCCACGATGATCAGCACCAGCGCGATGATGAGCCATTGGCCGAAGCCCGGATCGCCCAGCATCGCAATGTCGGCCGCGTGCCCCCAAGGATGCCAATCGCCTAGTAAAGCCAACGGAATCGCGGCGATGACGACGACCGGAAGCATCGGTACAAGCCGGCAAATATCGAGGATTTTGGTGAAGAATCTGATGAGTGCGCTCATCATTGCTCCTTACGCTCGTATACGGAGTCGATTGCGGCAAGCGTGGCCCGCGCAATCGGCGCTGTGGTCACGCCTTGTTAACCCACCGGCGTCCATGCCTGGGGCCTCGCATCGCTCAGCTCCCGCGTGACCTTCCGATACACGGCGTAAAGATGTTCGTATTCAGTTATGTGTATCCATAATTATGGGTATCGCTCGGGACATCCTGCCCCGCGCATCGCGCCCCCAATCCGCCGCATGGCCGAGTCTGCGCGGCACGCCGAACGCATCGGATATGCGAAAGGGCCGAGGCGGCAGACTCGCTCACCGCCACGGCCCCTGACCGGCCCGACGCGCGTTCAGCGACTATCGTCCACCGCCGCGCGACGCGCCATCCGCTTTACCGCAGGCCTTTACCACAGGCCGAACGGATCGGTGAAGCCGCCGCCGTCACCGGTGCCTCCATCGTTGCGGCCGTTGCCGTTCTGGCCGTTGCCATCGTCGCCGCCGTTGTTGCCGTTGGCGCCGTCGCCGTTCCGGTTGCGCTTGTTGTTCTGGCCGTTGCTGTTGCCGTTGGCGCCGGACGAACCGTTCACCGACGACTCCTCCTGATCGAGCGTCACGTCCACATCCATGGTCTTGCCATCGCGCACGATGGTCAGCGTCACCTTGTCTCCCAAAGCCGCGGCACGAACGTAACCAAGCAGCGAGTAGTTGTTGTTCACCGCGTTGCCGTTGAAGGCCACGATGGTGTCGCCCTCCTTGAGGCCGGCCTTGTCGGCCGGGCCGCCGGAGACGACCGCGCTGCCGGTGGCGCTGGACTTGGTGATGGTCGCGCCGCCGCGGGTCACGCCGTCGGCTTCAACCGTGTCGGACTTGATGACCACGCCGAGGGCAACGTGCTTGACCTTGCCGTCCTTGATGATTTCGTCGGCCACACGCTTGACGAGGTTGGACGGGATGGCGAAGCCGATGCCGATCGAACCGGCGGAGTCGGATGAGGTGGCAGTCGAGGCGATGGACGAGTTGATGCCGATCACCTGGCCGGCCGCGTTGAAGGTCGGACCGCCGGAGTTGCCGGGGTTGATGGCCGCGTCGATCTGGACGGCGTTGGTGACGATCTCGTTGTTGTTATCGTCGGTCACGGTCACCGGGCGGTTCAGGGCGGAGACGATGCCGGTGGTGGCGGTGTCGTCGTAGCCGAGCGGGTTGCCGATGGCCATCACGTTCTCGCCGACGGCGAGCTTGTCGGAATCGGCGAATTTCACGGCCTTGAGGTCGCTCGGCGGGTTGTCGAGCTTGATGACCGCAAGATCGGTGGTGGTGTCGGTGCCGACAAGCGTGGCGGAATACATGTTGCCGTTGGCAAGCGTCACTTGGATCTACTGGGCCCCGGAGATCACGTGGTTGTTGGTGATGATGTGGCCTTCGGTGTCGATGATGGCGCCGGAGCCCTTGGCGGTGCCGTTGCTCAACGCGGTCTGGATGGAGACCACGGAGCCGGAGACATCGCTGGCGACGGTCTGCCAGTCGGGGGCTTCGCCGCTCTTGGCGGTGGCGGACCCGGAGCCGGACTTATTCGAGCTGACGTTGGACAGCGAATTGCTGGTCGGCAGGGTGATCAGGCCGCTGGTGAGGGCGCCGTAGCCGAGGCCCAGGCACAGGGCCGCGGACACGACGGCGGCGACCACGGCGATGAGGATGTTGCTCGCCGTCTTGGACATGCCCTGCTTGGCGGGGCCGGGCTGACCGGGCTGTCCCGGCTGGGTCGGACCTTGACCGTTCGGCGTACCGGTACCGGGAGTGCCGAAACCGAACAGACCGCCCTGCTGGGGCTGCTGGCCATTCTGGCCATTCTGGCCGGACTGGCTGGCGAATGGGTTGCCGATGTTCTGCTGCGGCTGCGTGGGCGGATTGAACGGATTGCCGTTGCCCTGCGGCTGCGGGTTATTGGTGTAGTAGGGATTGCGGTTGCCTTGCTGGCCCTGTGGGGTTTGCTGTGCAGGCTGACCGAACGGGAATTGCTGCGTGGGCTGGGCATTGTTGCCGGCCTGGCCGCCCTGCTGGCCCTGTGCCTGAGTCGGGGTCGGACCATAAGCGCCGTATTCCGGGGCCGGGCGGTACAGCGGAGTTGTGGCCGAGGTCTGGTCTGCGGCCGGCGCTGCCGGAGAAGCCGGCGAGGAGGAGACCACCGTGCTCTCGCCCTTGGCGGAGGCGTAGTCCGGGATGGGCTCAGTGGCGGCGGTGTCGGTAGCGGCTTGCGTAGGCTGCTGATCGGCAGCGGGGGCGGCCGGGGAAACCGGGGCTTGCTGCTCGTTGGAATCGCTGGCGTTGCCGGCATCGACCGAGTCGCCGCCTACAAACGGGTTCTTCGGCTCGGCGTTGCCGGCATCGGCAGTATCATTGGGGGTTTCGTTATTCCGCGGGGTCTGGTCGACGCCCTGCGGGTTGAATTCGTCAGCCATTGCTACTCCTTTTCCTAAATTCTTATCACGTCTGTTCGGCGGCTATTCGGGCGCTTGCTCATTGCCGCTTCTCGTGTGCTACCTCATTAGTAAAGGCAGTTAATCTGAGGGTTTTCTGAACGTTGATTGAAAGTCTATGCGTAATCATCGCAGAGTCTTATGGGCATCTCGGCTTCGAGGGGCTGATTTCCTGTTTCGGGAACATCTACTTGCACTTCAAGGGGCTGTTCGCGCGGTCAATTCCGAGTATCAAGGGCCCTCATTTAACGCCATTCCGCCATTTTTGCAGCCGGCCTACTTGACCGGGAGCCCCTTGAAGCGGAAGTAGACGTTCGGGAGCGGCGAAATCCGCCCCTCGAAACCGAGTTCTTCACAATTTCCGGCCCTTTTCTGGCCCTTCTGCCTAAAGTGAACATATGACGATCAGCCTTCTTGAACATCCGTTGGGCGCGCAGCCCGGCCAGCCCGGCGACCGCAGCGCCTTCCATTTCGAAACAATCACCCGCCTGCCATCCACGGCCAGCGGGCTTGGGCGAGACGGTGCCCGATACGGACGCACCGGCATCATCCACACGCCCCACGGCGATATTCGCACACCCGCGTTCGTGCCGGTGAGCACGCAAGCCGCCATGAAGGCCGTGCTGCCCGAGCAAATGAAGGAGCTCGGCGCGCAGTGTCTGCTGGCCAACGCCTTCCACCTGTTCGAACGCCCGGGCGAGGCCGTGCTGGACGCGGCCGGCGGGCTGGCGAACTTCATGAACTGGGACGGGCCCACGTTCACCGATTCCGGCGGATTCCAGGTCATGTCCCTAGGAGTCGGGTTCAAAAAGACGCTGGCGATGGACGTGACCGGCATGAAGTCGGACGACATCATCGCCAAGGGCAAGGAACGCATGGCCTGGGTGGACGAGGACGGCGTGACATTCAAGTCGCCTCTGAATGGTGACGCACATCGTTTCTCCGCTGAGATTTCGATGGGCATCCAGCACAAAATCGGCGCAGACATCATGTTCGCGTTCGACGAACTCACCACGCTGATGAACACCCGCTCCTACCAGGAAGACTCGGTGGAGCGCACCTTCCGCTGGGCCCGTCGCTGCGTGGACGAGCACCAGCGGCTGACGGCGGAACGCCTGGGCAGGCCGTATCAGGCCTTGTACGGCGTGGTGCAGGGCGCGAACTATGAGGACCTGCGCCGGCGCGCGGCCGCGCAGATCGCCTCTCTGGACTTCGACGGCGTGGGCATCGGCGGCGCGATCGAGAAGCGTCTCATCGGCGACACCTGCGCATGGATCTGCGACGCGATGCCGGAGAACCGTCCACGTCATGTGCTCGGCATCGCCTCCGTGGATGACATCTTCGCCTGCGTGGAGAACGGCGGCGACACCTTCGACTGCGTGGCCCCCGCACGTTGCGCCCGCAACGGCGCGATCTACACGAGGTCGGGCCGATACAACATCAAACGCGCCCAGCACAAGTTCGATTTCGGCCCGCTGGAGGAAGGATGCGACTGCTACACGTGCCGTCACTACTCGCGCGCATACGTCGATCACCTGCTTCGCGCACGCGAATTCAACGGTTTCACGTTGGCCACGATTCACAACGAACATTTCTTCGTGAAGCTGCTGGACGACATCCGCGCCGCCATCGACGGCGGATACTTCGATGAGTTCCGCGACGACGCGATGGCTCACTTCTACGGCAACGGCGAACGCAAGCCGGGACTGTGATGCCGTAGCCGTCGCGCGCCGACGGCCGCGGCATCATGCCGCCACCTGCGGATCGCCGAACGGCAACCGCCAACCGCCAACCGCGACACGCCGAAGATTGTATGATTGCGCATCTGGGTGTAAGTTAGTCGATTGTCTGCGAGTGTGGCGGAATGGTAGACGCGCTGTCTTCAGGTGGCAGTGAGTGTATGCTCGTGGGGGTTCAACTCCCCCCACTCGCACCAGCAAGTAAAGGGCTGGAATCGTTGAAATACCAACGATTCCAGCCCTTTTGTTTTGACAACAGCCAGCTTCGTGACAACACATTTTGATATGGCCTGACGCCGGTCGTGCCGCCCAAGAGAAACCGCGCGGAGTCATGGGACTATGACAGGCAGGCGCACAAGGGGCGGAACGTCGTGGAACGCATCTTCAACCGTATGAAGCACTACCGCGAGGCCGCCACCCGCTACGACAGGCTCGACGCTACCTTCCTCGCCAACCTCCAACTCGCCCTCATCGCCATCCAACTCAAAAACACCAGCAAAAACAACTAGTGTAAACACACCCTAAATTCTTCCATACAAGTTGGGTGACGATGGAGGCGTGCTATGAATATTCCAGACGAAAAGTTTGAACAGTGGAGCGAATCCGCCGAGCGTGGTGATTACGGCGGAAGCCGGGGGCCTGTCATGCGCGGCCCGATCCATCCCGTTGATGCTGTGCATGATGACATCCGCCGCGACGCGGATGGATATCCGGAACTTAAGGTCAATCACGACGCCGACTGCATCATCAGGCCAGTTGCGTATCGCGGGGATGGAGTCGGACTATATCCGCGCGGATGGGACGATGACGACGACTGACGTTCCCTGTCCGGCTGGGTTATGTGGTCTCTTGCGTAAGTCCGTCGCATGACGCTCGTAAACCGCCAAGCGCAATCGATATAATTGGAGCAATCAGGAAAGGTGGTGTGTGATGACAGCTGTTGAGTCTTTGCCTGTGTACAAGACCGCCGAAGAGGTTGCGGAAAGCCGTGGCGACAATCTCACGTCGCTCATCGGCGCGTACTTGGCCGGCTATGTCGCCGGAGGCTATGGTCCGCGACGCGTGGTCAAGGTGAACACGGTGCGCAGGTTCGAGCGTTCCGCATCGGGGCGTGCGATCATGCCGGCCGATTGGGACGACCCGGAAGATGACATCTATGACAACCTCTGATATGAAGCCCTATGACGTGTGGCTGATGTGGGTCGAGTTCCCCGACCATCCGGGCGTCGGCAAAGTCCGGCCGGTGGTCGTCACCGAAGTCGGCGACGACGGTGTATCGGGCGTGATCGTCAAAGTCACTGGCAACATCAACTGGAACGAGCCGGGCGACATTGTTCTTGCCGACTGGCAGCAGGCCGGTTTGTTGAAGCCATCGCTCGTCCGTTGCGGGCAGCGTTACGAGTTCCTGCCCGGTGATCTATACAAGTGGTTTGGTTCGCTGTCCAATAGTGACGCGGCCAAAGTCGCCGACGGCTTGGAATTGACCAGCGACTCGTTGCCCTACAAGCGCACCAGATAGAATTCATATCCCACTCATCTGTTGCACGACGACCAGCCAGCCGAAGGGAGGGCCGTATAATCCTGTCAGGCATATGGCGGCCGTGGCATCGGCGCATGGTCCAAGTACGGCACATGCAAGCGCCTGCTAGCGGGTGATTCGCTTCGGCTTGCACATTGCCGCATGGCCTTTGATGCAGGCCTTCGCGATCAGACTGATTGCAGCGCACGCCGCAAGGCAAGCGAGCAGCAACAGCAGGACCGATCGCATGTTCTCCAATCCGAATTGCATCAGAACCCCGTTCTTGGAGGGGCTTGTCTCGAAGTAGACGGCTCCCCAGAGCGCCTCTGTGCGCTGCCGGCTGCCCGGGGTGGAGAACATCGCCCAAGCGAGTCCTCCCACCAATGTCATGAGCCAGAGGACAATGCCTGTGCAGACCGTCATAAGGATATGTTTAACGGCGTTCATGTCGCATGCTCCTTTGCTGGGTCTTTATGCCGAGTATAGAGTAAAGAGTCATCGCCACCAAATCAGGACAAGTGCGATTGCGAGAATCGGCCCGTGTAGATCGAGCAGCAACAGCCAAAAGGAGTCGGCTCACCCCATGGGAGGGCGAGCACTACGATAACCAGCCATATCGTAGTGCATACGGCTCACTGCGAACAAATCATGCATGTAATCCGGCTCCCGCGGGAAAGCCAACGACCCGTGACCACCCTCTATTGTAGGAGCTCATCATAATACTTCGCATCGCCTGTTGAATAGTAATTATAAAATGCATCAATCTTCTTATCGGAATACACATTAAGATTCTTTAAAATATCTTTTGTCCATTCCAATGAACCTGCCGAATTTGCCGTCACCAGGTTCCTGTCCGAAACAGAATTAGAACAAACATACAAGTCCTGCCCTGCATAGTTCTTTGAGAAGAAATTCAGATATTCCAGAGAGTTGCTTGTATGTTTGAATCTATCCAATATACCATAATCGGCAAGCGCAAGAGTTGCCCCGCAAATAGCACCAACCAGAATATCATTACGTAGACACTCCTGCGCCTTTTTCAATATCTCCTGATTGTCTTCACTGCCCCAAGCGGAAGAACCCGGCAAAAGCAGAGCCGCGATATTGCTGAAATCGACTTCCGATATAGCGCGATCCGGAATAATGGTCAACCCGCCCAAAGTTAGGATGGGTTTCTTATTACAAGCAACCGTTTCTACTTCAAATTCTTTTGTTCCATTTTTTAATAGTTTTTCCATACTGAACGCTTGTAGAATATAACCTATTTCACATTCCGCCATGTCGTTCAATACATATACATACACCTTTTTCATAGGGAGAAAACATAACACGAAAGGCTGATATTCCCCTGAAGATCGACGGAAAGGGTTATCGCATATCCGGCATCGGCATTTCCAAGCACAACGTGCCATCCTTGTAGCTGGCGTGAATGTCGGAATCCTTCACGTCCTCGCCAACGAAGAAGCTGCGCGAGCAGGAGCCGGCATAGCGTTCACGACGCAGCCAACGGCCATTGCAGTCCTTGTCTTCGTGGGAGTCGTCGCGACGCGCGGAAACGGTCAGATAGCCGTTCTGCAGATTCAGCGAGACATCGTCCTTCCTGAAGCCGGGCATGTCGATGTCGACGATGTAGTCCTTATCGGTCTCCCGAACATCAGTGTTCATCATGCCCGTCTGCATGGTCGGACCGTCCGCAACGGCATGATCCACGTTGCGCCAACCTTCGAAGAACGGATCGTCGAACAGGTCGGAGAACATCGTGTCATTCATCAGAGACGGAAACATCGCCATAATCGGTACTCCTTCAATCAACGCGTTGCACGCGCGGAGTAATGCGGCTTGGCAGCCGACCGTGCGACCGCCGCCGCGATGTCACCATCCAGCGACGCCGGCGACCGGGTTCGTTGCCGCATCCGGCACCGTTCCGGGCTCCCGACCTTGACCTTTCGCTCCACCCAACCCTTGCCGGCGGCTCTCATTCCGTAATTACGCTCACGGTGAAGCGCTCCGTGCACCTTCGTCCGCGGCGCGACCGAATCGGGATAATCGAACATGCACCGGATTGCCGTTGCCGACCTTGACTGCCGCGCCGCCCCGTACTACGTTACGGTAACGTAAGTTAGCGGCCGGAAACGCGCCGGCCACAGCGAGGTGATCGATATGAGCGCTCCCACCGGCACGGCACGGGCGGCGTCCCCCGCCGCGACGACCACGCCTCCGCACACCGGCGACCGGATGGACGATGCCGTCGCCGCACTGAATCGCGCGTCGGCGCGATACCGGGCCGCGCAGTCGCACTACCGCCAAGCCAAGGCAGCACTGAAAACGGTCAGACGCCGCATCGTCCCCGTGGACGCATTCGGCAATCGCAAACCCCGACTGCGTGGATGGCTGCACCTCGCCACCCTACCGTTGTGCATCGCGGCGTCCATCGTGCTGATCTGCATCGCACCGTCCGGCCCTGTCAAAGCGGCGTGCGCGGTGTACGGCGCATCGGCCATGCTGCTGTTCGGCAACAGCTCGCTCCTGCACGTCGTGCCGTGGCGAAGCACGGCGGTGACCCGTGTGCTGTGCGGCATCGACTATTCGAATATCTTCCTCATTATCGCAGGCACCAACACACCCGTGCTTTTCGCGCTCGACCCGGCGATTCGCCGGCCATATCTCACGGTAATCTGGACGACCGCGGCGATTGGCACGATACTGCATATCGTCTGGCTGCGGACGCCGAACTGGGTGTTCACCACCGTATACGTCGTGTTGGGACTGGCCCCGGTAACGCTTATTCCGCAGCTCTGGACGGCTCCCGCAGTAGGCCCCGCGCCAACCATACTCATCGCATGCGGAGGGGCCGCATACATCGCCGGCGCCGTGTGCTTCGCGTTGCGCAGACCCAACCCCGTGCCCGGCTGGTTCGAGTTCCATGAAGTGTTCCACTTGGGCACGGTCATCGGGTACGCCTGCCACATCGTGGCGATCTACCTGATCGTCTGCGCGTTATAATCCGCGCGACCTCCGCGCAGCCCGTTCAAATCCTCAGGCACGCCGTGAAATCTGCACGGCGGTGCCGGATGCGGTGACCATAAGCATGCCGTTGTCGGCGCCGAGCACCTCGTAGTCGATGTCCACGCCGACCACGGCGTGCGCGCCCATCGCCTCCGCGCGCCGCTGCATCTCGGCGATGGCCTCGTTGCGGGCACGCATCAGCTCTTCCTCATAGCCCTGGCTGCGGCCGCCGAACATGTTACGCAGGCCCGCGCCAAGATCCTTGAACATGTTCACACCGGATACCACTTCGCCGAAGACGATGCCCTGGTAGTTGGTGATGGTGTATCCGTCGACGGACGGGGTGGTGGTGACGAGAATCATGGCGAGGCTCCTTTGGCTTGTCTGCGTAGATAAATCACTGCCGAGAGTCGGACCGTTCCCGAATCTCACCTCGGAAACGGATCGCTTCTCTTGGCTACCACAATAGTCGAGAGCGCCTTTCCCGACATCTTCAATCCACGCGATTGCGTAATCAAATGCGCGTTTCGCCGCCAAAAAATGCTGGTAGATGTCATAGGAGGAGCGCGCCACAGCGAATACGCATACGATTTCATAGCAAGCAGCACGTACACTAGTACCAGTGAATGTCAGAAATCGGAAAGGAACAGGGCATGACTGGTGCATCCAGCGGGGCTACCCGTATCGGCTCAACCGCACCACAAGCGCTTGAGTTCTTTGCCGGCATAGGGCTTGCCCGCCTAGGCCTCGAAGAGGCTGGCTTCCACGTGGCGTGGTCGAACGATATAGATCACGCCAAATGCCAGATGTATAGGAACCAGTTCGGCAACAATGAGCAGGAACATACCCTGATCGAGGGGGACATGGGTGAGCTACATGGCTCTGACTTGCCTCACAATATCTCCATTGCTTGGGGCTCCTCCCCTTGTACCGATATATCTCTGGCTGGAACCCGTACAGGGTTGAACGGCAAACAGTCCAGCGCTTTCTGGCAGTATATCCGCCTCCTGGAAGAGATGGGCAACAATAGGCCACCTGTAGCCGTACTTGAGAATGTCGCAGGTCTTGCTACGTCTCACTCAGGCGAGGATATAGCAGCAGCAGTAAGCGCATTCAACCAACTGGGATATTCAGTTGACGCGCTGTCAATCGACGCTCGGCGTTTTGTGCCCCAGTCCCGCCCCAGACTGTTCTTGGTCGGCCTAACCAATCCTCCTGAGGGCTCGCAAGCCAATTCCCCACTACGGCCAGATTGGTTGCAACAGGTGTTTGCCGATACCTCCCTGCGTATGCACAGGGCAGTTCTGCCGGAACCGCCGGAACCACTTATGGCGGGCTTTGGCATGTACGCCGAAGAGATGTCAGACGATGATTCCCGATGGTGGCCTAAGGGCAAGCTAACGGCATTTCTTGACTCACTGTCCGCTGTGCAATCAGAGAGAGTGATGAAGCTGAAGGACAATCCGTTCATCTCTTATCGAACGGCATACAGGCGCACTCGGAACGGGAAACCCACGTGGGAAGTCCGAGCGGATGACATTTCGGGATGTCTACGAACAGCTCGCGGGGGTTCTTCAAGACAAGCCGTGGTACGACTCGGCAAGGGGTCGACGGCAGTGCGCTGGATGACTCCAAAGGAGTACGCGGCACTTATGGGCGCATCTCATTACAACCTTAATGGTCTGCGCACCAACCAAGCCTTGTTCGGCTTCGGTGACGCAGTGGCAGTACCTGTAGTCGAATGGCTTGGCGAGCACTACTTCATGCCAGCACTTCGCGGTACATTGGACAAGGCAAAGCAGCAACA
The DNA here is from genome assembly GCF_000269965.1 of Bifidobacterium longum subsp. infantis ATCC 15697 = JCM 1222 = DSM 20088. Taxonomy (NCBI): domain Bacteria; kingdom Bacillati; phylum Actinomycetota; class Actinomycetes; order Bifidobacteriales; family Bifidobacteriaceae; genus Bifidobacterium; species Bifidobacterium longum. Next base: position 111,444 of record NC_017219.1, on the reverse strand, counting down.
CGAGCTACGGTCAGCTTGATAGTCGTCGAAGGAGAGCGAGCATGGGTATTGACGCCATCGAGGAGTTTCGAAAGAGCCACGGCATTAACACCAAAGGCAACCTAGCCGGCATACTGCAGCTCAACCGCGCCTTCTCGAAAGATACATTGCCAATCAATCCCGATGATTATCTCACGGGTAAAGAAGGACAGGTCAAAGGACTGAGTGGTGCGAACTGCCAAAGCATTTTAGAGGAGTACCACATCAAGAGGGTGCTCGCGTCCGAAGGTGGTCGAACTAGCCGCGGCCTTATGGGCATAATGAAAGATTATGCAGCGCTCATTAATGAAGAGCGGCCGTCCAGCAAAGATTTCAGCGAGATAGAGCGTTTTTGGATTGATCGTATACGCAAGTTCTTCAATAGCAAGCCATTCAGGCTAGAGGCCGATGAGTCACTCTCAATCACCGCAGCAGTAGGCAATCTGTTAGAGCAGGCCAAGAAGCGGCAAAAAGAGAATCCCGGTACCATGTACGAGGGCACGGTGCTGCAGCAGCTCGTGGCAGCAAAGCTGTCTATTATCATGCCGGAAGTGGAAATCAACGGAGCTTCAGTAGCAGATGACCCCACCGGGCGAGGCGGCGACTTCAATATCGGAGATACCGCCATACACTGCACTACCGCTCCAGCCACGTTGCTTATGGAGAAATGCCAGCGCAATATCAAGAATGGCCTTCATCCAATCATTATCACGGTGAAAGACCGAGTGAAAACTGCTTGGGATTTGGCAGCGGATATGGGCTTCGCTGAACGATTGGAGGTCTGGGATATTCAGTCATTCCTGTCAACCAATGTCCATGAGCATGGTCATTTTAGCCAAGATGAACGCAAAACAATGCTCACTGATTTGGTCACCTCTTACAACAAGATATTGACACATACGAGACAGACCCCAGCTTGCGTATTGAGTACAGTAATTAGAAAGATGCTTATACTAGCCGCCAATCTTAATTGATTATCCGAAAACCGTTCTTAACGTCCGTTACATTAGATTTTGCAAGCAACTTTAAGCACATCGAGGTATCACTGTGAGAGAACGAACATGTGCGCCAAATCCCAACCTGCTGGAGTCCATGCGTTCTGTTGGGTATGACTTGAATACTGCGATAGCCGATATCATCGATAATTCGATAGCTGCGAATGCCACTAAAAAATGACGACTCGACTGCCTCGTGAATCAACGGGCCCTGATTGTAGCTGGTAATTACCACTGTCACTGCTGCCATGGCGGCAAGTCTATCGGGTCCGGACGTGGGCCATCCACCGGCGCTGCGCGCTGCCTCCCGCCAGTGGGGAGGTGGCGCGCTATCCCCGGCTAACGCTGATGCATGTGTGCGGGCACGGGTTTGGTGCGGACTTTGGTGGTGAAGTAGTCGGACTCAATCTTCCACACCGTGACGCTGCGGACCTGTGCATCAGTGAATTCCACATTCGGCATATGCGCCTGCTGCGCCATCAGCGTCTGCAAGCCGTGGCGGCATTCATCCAGATCCTCGACCAGTGACGCCGTGCCATTGCCGACGATCGACTTGAACGCCTCACCCCAATTGCACGTGGTGCGGCCCGCCACCACCTCGCAGTCGGTCTGCATGGTGAAAGCCACGGGCAGTCGGCCACCGGCGGCGGCGCGAATCGCGTCGAGCTTGCGGCCGCGCGGCGCGGAGTGGAACCAGAGCGTCAGCTTGCCAGTCGCCTCGTCGTAATCAAAGCCGAAATTCAGCGGCACGATAGTCAGGCCCTCGGCATCCGCATAGGCCACTTCAACGATGTCGCAGGCGGCGATGATCGCGGCGATCCGCTCGGGATCGGTCACCTCGCGGTCCGCACGGCGCATCATGCGATGCTCGCCGGCGACCGTGTGCTCATCCTCACGCTTGGCGGGCTTGCGAGCGCCCGCGATATTCTCCATGCTCATGCCTTATCATCCCCATCCACAACCGCAATCCAGTCGCCGTAGCCTTCCTCAACCATACGCGAGCGCGGCACGAAACGCAGCGCGGCGGAATTCATGCAGTAGCGCAGGCCGCCTCGGTCGGCCGGCCCGTCGGGGAACACGTGCCCCAGATGAATCTGTGTGTCCGACGTGCGCACTTCGATGCGGTCGCGGCCCGGAATGCGGTGGTCCTCATGCTCGGTCAGCAAGTCACCGGCAATCGGGCGGGAGAACGCGGGCCAGCCGCAGCCGGAATCGAATTTGTCTTGCGACGAGAACAGCGGCTCGCCACTGACGATATCCACGTAGATGCCGGGCTCGAATTTCTCGTCGTACTCGTTGACGAACGGGCGCTCGGTAGCGGCGTTCTGCGTGACCGCGAACTGCTCAAGCGTCAGATCCCAGATGCGTTCCACGTACTTCTGACGGCGTTTTACGTTCGCGATTGCGGCGATCGGTACATGGCAGTAGCCGCCGGGGTTGTTCACCAGATAGTCCTGATGGTGTGCCTCGGCCGGGTAGAAGTTGCGCAGCGGTTCGACCAGTACGGCCGGGCGCTGCGGCTGGCGGTCGACCAGCTGCTCCAGAGCCGCCACATACACGGCGCGCTGCGTCTCGTCCGTGTAGAACATGCCGGTGCGGTACTGCCGGCCGCGGTCCTCGCCCTGCTGGTCCACGGAGAACGGGTCGATGACCTCCAGGAACAGCAATGTCAGCGTCCGCAGGCTGACCTGTGCCGGGTCAAACTCGACTTTCACGGTTTCGGCCGCATCGGTGCCGCCCGCGCATACCTGCTCGTAGGTCGGCGATTCGACGGTGGATTGCGCGTAGCCGACCGTGGTGTCCGTGACGCCGTCGACGTTCTGGAAGTAGCGCTCCAGACCCCAGAAGCAGCCGCCGGCGAAGTATGCGGTTTGCGTATTTCCGTCATTGTGTTCGTTACGTTCGCTCATACGCCCCACGTTACTACGTCGAGGCGGCTCGCGATGCAGTCAACGACACCTCTGCACCGGCAAAACCGCTTTCGAGGGGCTGATTTGACCCCCGCCGGAGGTCTACTCCCGTTTCAAGGGGCTGGTCGGCCGCTAGACCGCATGTAAAAACCCATCCGCGCCAACGCCATTCCGCCGATTTTGGAGCGTGAATACTTCGGCATCAGCCCCTCGAAACAGGAGTAGACCTCCGGGAGAGACCAAATCAGCCCCTCGAAACGGAGATAGCGCTTGCCGCGCCCTCCTTGTCAGGCTTTCTCCGTTCAAAGAGGTACATTCGGGCTTCTGCAGAATGCTATCTTCGTTCAAAGAGGCACCGAATACGGGAAACCCCGAGTACAAACGTTGTCATTGCAACGCTCATACTCGAGATTTCAGAGTTCAGGCACCTCTTTGAAGGCAGTTAGTTGTCCGCAAGGGGCCAAATGTACCTCTCTGAAAGCAGATACCCCGTCTCAGGCTCGAATCGGCTAACCTGCGTACCCGTTGCACACCTTCACGACCGCAGCGTGCTGAGCATGCCGGCCACTTCGGCGGCCGTCACGCTGGGCACGTAGGCGCGCACCACGGCGAGTCCGATCTGCGGCAACGCCGCCGGGTCCGGGTAGCACACGTAGACCGGCACTTCGGTGGGCTGGAACTTGCGCTTGAAGTTGAACAGCGAGTGGAAGCCGTAGGCGGGTTCCATCCAGTCGGCCACGATCTGCAGCGCGTGTTGGAGCACCTGCGTGCCTTCGCTGGCCGGTGCCCCGTCCTCCCCGGCGTTGTCCCGATCGGGATTCATGCCGGCCAGGGGCGCCGCGGACAGGCTCATGAACTCCACGGCGTGCGTGGGATCGGCTTCGCCCTCGTCGCGCAGACGCTCGGCCATGCGCGCGATCAGGAACTCCATGATGCCGTTGGGACTGTCGGTGCGATGGCGCATAAAATCCAACGTCCAGCCGACGATGCGCCCTTCGCGCCAGGTCGGCAACCAACTGGTGACGCCCAACACGCGCCCGTCCGCGTCGACGGCGTACAGCAGCCGCACACGCGGGTCGCGGAGCTCCTCGACGCCGCCGAGCGTGAACCTCATCTCCGGCAACGCCTTGAGCTGCGCCCATTCCTCGGAAATGTCCTCGATCTGCTCGCGCACGTCAAGCGACGCTTCCAGGAAGGTGGACAGCACGTCGCTCACGCCATCGCGTTTGGCCTTGTTGATGGCGGTGCGCACATCCTGCCACTTCTTGCCGGTCGTCTTCCAGTTGCGCGGGTCGACCACCATCTCGCTGCCGACCTCGATGGAGTTCCAGCCGGCTTCCAGCAACGCGTCGCGCTGTTCCCGATGCACGCCGTAGAACACCGGCGACAGCGAACGTTCCACGCAGTACTGGGTGAAACCGTTCAGATCGTCCATCCATTCCGCCGGATCGCCGAACGGTCCGGTGCAGGTCAGGGCGATGCCGTTGAGCACGCGATACGCCACGGCCGATCTGCCCGTGGGGGACAGCCAGTAGCTGTTGCCTTCCCACGTGGTCATGAAGCTCATCGATTCGCCGCCGGTTTCGACCAGACGTTCAGCGCGCGCACGGGCCAGCTCGTTCGATTCGCTCACGTCGCCCATCCAGTGGATCACCACGGCCAGCACCACGATCCAGAACACCAGGCCGATGCCTTGGTACACGATCGAAGCCATTGGAGTGCGCGGCACGAACGACAGCTTCATATGGCTCAGAAAGCCGATGGGCAGGAACCGGCCCGGCAGTTCGGCCAGCAGCGACGAGGCGGTGGCGCGTGGCGAGAAGGTGGCGGGTTGGGCAATACCGTATATCAGGTATATGGCGGCGCACGCCAGCCAGGCCAGCACGATGGCGCCGATGCCGCCGACCAGCCTGCGCCAGCCGATGCGAATCGGGAAGTGTTTCATTGCCGCCAGCAGGGCGACGGCGAACAGCAGCGGGGGCAGGACGTTCGCCACGCAGGCGACGATCGCGCCGTGCTGCAGCAGGGAGGCCATGCCGTCCGGCGCGAAGCTCAGCGGCACGACCAGATAGTAGGCGACGGCGATGGTCACCGTGAACAGGTTGATGGCCACGGTGCAGATGGCCGCGAACCGACGTCCGCGATACAGGCCCCACGCCAGCACCAAGGTCACGGCAGTGGGCAGCAGCGAGCGCAGCACCGCGCCGGGCATCGAGGCCCGCAGCAGATTGAACTGCAGGAAGCATCCGCCGTGCGTGTCACCAGCCAGGCATTTGGCCAGCATGCCGTTGTCGACGGAAACCGGGCTCATGAGCAGGCCGATCGTGCTGAGCGGGCCCGCATGGTTATGGGAGGTGATGGCGATGACCGGCCCCAGGGCCAGTACCACGGCGATGGCCGCGAATATGCGTCGCGCCTCGAAGGAGGTGCTGCGCAGCCAGTGCCATTCGGCTTCGACGTGCGCGGGCGGACCGGCCATCACACGGCCGGCGGCATGGCCGATCAGCGCGGCGGCGAGTATGCAGTAGCCGCTGGGGTTGCCACTGTAGAGCAACGTGACCAGGATCGCCACATAGCCGACGAGTCGGATGCGCCTGCGCCATAGGTGGCTGCAGAACGCGCTGGCCGCCATGAGCGCGCCGACCGGCAACACCAGCGGGCTCAATGCGAACCGCATGCGGGAGACGAACAGGGAGTCCTGGAACATCCATCCGGCCGCCGCGCACAGGGTCAGGCCCGCCAGCACGCCGCCGGCCGCGCAGGCGAGCGCGGTGACGACGGTGCGCACACGGCCGAGCCATGGTTCGGCTATCGACAACATGACGAGCCACAGGACGGCGTCGACCATAAGTTGGATGACGCCGCGCGCCAGGAACAGCGAGCAGATGAGTTTGCCGGCGTTGAATGCGGCCATGCTGGTGCTGAGCCGCAGCGGAAACGCGAATCCGGCCATCGCGGCCACCAGCCACGCCGCCAAATTCAGCGCCACCAGCGCCGCCGTGGCGGTGACGGCCAGCCGGTGGTCGTCCGCCCACTGCCGCATGTCACCGGCCAGTTCACGCCAGCTTTCCGCCGCATGGCTGGACCTTGCCGTATGCGGTTTGGTGGCGCGGGAGGTCGTGGTGGGCTTCGTCCGCGAGGGTTCCGCGTCCCGCAGAGGCCGCCGCGTCTGCGGCATGGCCGCCGGCCGCGCGTTCCCATGCTGTTGTTCTTCGCTCATTGCAACACCTCCACTTGTGGGTATTCCTCCAACGATTTCGTCATTTCGCCCAGCCCGGTTCGCGCGCCGAACCAGTCGAGACCGGGGTTCCAGACCGCCTGCACCGCATGCCAGTCATGGTCGGCGCCGGGCACGACCAGTTCAGTGGTCTCCATGCCGGCCGCGCGCGCGGCCGCGGCGATGGTGCGCATGTTGGCGACCGACTTCCGATCCCCCTTGCCGGCGCCGGCGAACAGCGCCTGGCCGGCCGTGCCGGTGGCGGCGATGGCGTTGACCGGCACCTGCCTGTTGTAGGCCTTGCGGTCGCCGGCGAAATATCGCCGGACCATCGTCTCGACGCTGCCGTCGGTCGGCTCGAGCTCACCATCCACCGGCAGCATCGCACCGTAGATGTCAGGGTGACGCGGCACCAGCTGCGTGGTGCAGGTGCCGCCTTGCGAGAACCCGCCCATCGCCCACATACGGGCCGACTTGGCTACCGGCAGCGTCGTTGTGGCCCAGTTCACCACGTCTTTGGTGAGGTAGGTTTCGGCGTTGCCTCGGGTAGTGTCGGCGCACAGGCTGTTGTGCATGGCCGAACCGTTCTGGTCGGGTGCGAGCACGATCGGCGCCAGCCCGTCGTGTTCGGCGGCGTAAGCGTTCATCGTGGCGGCGATGTTGCCGGCGTCGATGAGGCGACCGGGACTGCCCGGCTGACCGGCGAGCAGCTCCATCACCGGCAGGGCCGGCGGGCGGTCGGACAGCGCGGCGGGCGGCAGGTAGACCATCGCCTTGCGCGCCTTGAACTTGGATTCGGTGTTCGGGATGTCGACGGCGAACACCCTGCCCGAGTCGGGCATGGATGGCAGAGCGTCCTTGCGCGCCTTGTCGCGCCACTCGCCGACGCTCATCGAGGCTTTGCGCACGGTGACCGAACCGAGCGGGGGGTACGGCGTATAGCCGACGAGATTGCCGATGGTCCGGTATTCGCCGTAGATCGAGTCCACGCCGAGCGCGGTGGACGCCAGCACCAGCGGCACCAGCACGACGGCCAGCGCGCGACGGGCTCCCCGTAACGTCACGGCGGCGGCTAGCACGAAGCCGAGGCCCGCGAAGCCTCCCGCGACGGTGAGGGTCACCGGCCAACCCAGCGATACGCCGAACACCATGAACACGTCGGACATCAGCCACGTGGCCAGTAGTCCGCCCGCGCCGGCGAGCGTGGCGGCAACCAGTGAGGCGACCAGCGGATGCGTGCGGTGTCGTCTGCCGCCGAATGCCAGTATGCCGATCAGTATGATCGCCGCGACCACGGTCAGTCCGAACAAGGTCCGGGGCACGATCCCCCGGACCAGCGACAATCCCATGACCGTCTTCCAAACGGAGTCTTCCATTCCTCACCTTCGCGCTTCAGGCCATCACTTGCAGGCTCACGCCACACTAACCCGTGATTCATGGAGCATCGACGAGTTTCACGGAACCTGCCACGAGTTTTCATGATTTCCACAGGCTTCGCCCAGCGTCCCACGGGCGATACGCCCGGTATGCCCAGCCCCGGGTTATTCGCGTGCGCTGACCAGATAGTTGAGCACCGAGCCGGCGGCCACCAGCAGCGCGCCGCACCAGAACGGCAGCGACAACGACAGGCCCAGCAGCACCGCGCTGGCCCCGGTGGACAGCACCGGCGTGGCGTATGAGGCGATGGCCAGCCGTTCCATCGAACCATGCAGAATGCCATAGCCCCAACAGGCGTAGCCGCCGCCGATCGCCACCGCGGCGATCACCACGAACAGCCAGGCGGACGGGCGCGGCGGCGTGGACGGCCATCCCTGACCGGATGCGGCGTGGATGATCCACAACGCCACGGCCACCCACGGAAAGAACAGCGAGGTGCCGTCCACGCCATGACTCATGGCGGGCGTGAACACCGCATACACCGACCATGCGAGCGCCCCCGCGAACGCCAGCGCGTACGGCAGGGGGTCGGCGGCGATGTGCCGCACGGCGGCCTGCCAGTCAAGCCCGGAATTGCCGCCGACCGCCAGCATCACGCCGGCCGTGGCCACGACCGCCCCCGGCAGCACGGCGCGGACCGCGTGCCGACGATGGGATATGGCGGCCGACATCAGCACCATCATCGTGGGCCACAGGTAGTTGACCAGACTCACCTCCACCGAGGCTTCGGCGGTGGGGGCCAGGCCCAGCGACAGGGATATCGACGATTCGTAGAAGACGAACAGCAGGCCGCCGACGATCAGGTATCGCCGTGGGAACTCTCGGATCGGCGCAGGCCGCCGGAACACCAGCAGCAGGATGCCGCCCACCGTGTAGATGAGCGCCGAGCCGAGCGTGGCGCCGAAATCCTCGGCGACGATGCGCACGGCGGCGGCCATGACGCTCCACAACAGGATGGCCATCAGACCGATGGTCGTGGCGCGCGCGGATACGACGTGCCCGCCTCGCCAGCCGGTCTGCGGTGCCGGTGCGCCTTTCGTGTGCCGTACGCCGTTCGCCATGGGTCCGCCTCTCTCGCCTTGTTCCGCAAGCCACTCTACCCATCGGATGGGTACAGCGGCGCTCAGTACGTGGCGCTGGCGATCGTCGGATCGTCGTAGAAGCCAAGGATCTTTTCGAGGTAGGGCTTGTAGGTGCTGTTGGGCATGGAGAAGATCTCGTGGCGTGATTCGGGGAACCGCACGAGATCGGCCTCGCCGCCGCCGTCCTTGACCAGTTGGATGAAACGGTTCTGCGGTTTGTTGAGCACCCACACGTCTCGGCCGGCCTGGAAGAGCATCACCGGCGTCTCCACTTCGGCGCAGGCGGACGGGCGCAGCACGGCCCGGTTGAGCTTGAGCGCCTGACGCACCCATTCGAACGTCGCGCAGTAGGTCTGGTATTCACGGTTTTCGCAACGCAGTCTGAAATACCAGCGTTCACGCGCCTCGGACGCGCCCTCGTTGCCTTTCATGGAGAATTCCGGCGTGAAGTCCGACTGCCCGAACACGCGCTTCTTGCCGAAGCCGAGTCCGCACAGCGCATTGACCAGCACACGGGCCACACCCAACGGCATGCCGGTGGCGGGGGCGATCATGGGGGCGGAGAGCACCGCCTTGTCGAACAGGGCGGGGTAGCGTTCGAGCAGGGCCGCGCCGATGCCGCCGCCCATCGAATGGCAGAACAGGTTCAGCGGCATGCCGGCCGCGTACTGCTGGCCGATGGTTTCGGCGAAGCCGGCCAGATCGGCCACGTAGCGCCGCCAATCATCGATCCACACCATGCAATGATCGTCCACGTCGCGCGCGGACTTGCCGTGGCCGCGATGTTCGAGCACGCACACCGAATAGCCGGCGAGCAGGAAGTACCAGACCAGTTCGTCGTACTTCTCGGCGAACTCGGTGAAGCCGTGGCTGATGACGATGGCCCCGCGGAAGACGGCGGTGGCGCCTTGTTCGCGAATCGCGTCGAATTTGGCGGAATCGTAGCACAGGTAGTGCAGCTGGCCCGAGCGGCCGCCGGTGTCCATAATGCCGGACAGCGGCTCGACCCCGGCCGAACGTTCGGCGGCGGACGGATCGAACCAGCCCTCCTCGCGGCATTGTTCGAGCGCGGGCAGCACCACGTCGGCCATCATTTCGGCGTACTTGTTTTCGTCGATCATCGTCACCTGCATGGTTCCCATCTTAGGACAAGCCTCACGCCGCTGACCGCACAGGCGCGTAGGTTGTGAGGTATGAGCGAAACCAATGATGTCAATGACGCAATCAAGCATTTCCCACGCCTCAGGGCGCGCACGCTGCGGTTCGGCTGCGGCGCACCGCGCTCCGCACAGACCGTGGGCGACGGCTCGCGGGCCCTGTTCCTGCGCTCCGACGGCCCCGAGGATCTGGTGACCGCACTGTGGCTAAGCTGGTTCGACGAGTCCGGCGAACACCATGAGACCAAACTGGCCGACCCGCGCGAACTGTTGGGCGCAACCGCCGACAGCGAGGACGTGCCGGCCGAGGAGAAGGCCCGCCGCGAGCGTGCGCGCGAAGGCGGCACCGGCATCGTCGGCTACTCCGCAGACGATGACGGCAATCGCATCGTGTTCACCATCAACGGCCGCCTGTTCCTGACCGAGATCGCCTGGAATGACGAGACCGGCGCACCCGAGCCGCACACCCGCGAACTGGCCGGCGAATGGCTCGATGAGGACCCGGAGATGTACACGCCGGTGCTGAACCCGCGCATCGCCCCGGATGGCGAACATGTGCTGTACACCACGGGCAGCTACCTGATGCTGGTCGATATCGGCGGCGAGCTAGGTGACCGCATCACCGCCGTCTACGGCGTGAGCGTGGAGGATGAGGACGGCAATCCGGCCGAAAACACGTGGAAAATCGGTCTGGCCGAGTTCGTGGCCGGCGAGGAGATGGACCGGTACGACGGCTTCTGGTGGGCCCCGGATTCGCAGCACGTGCTGTTCGAGTCCTTCGACACCGCCGACGAGCCGACCTGGTACATCAGCGATCCGGCCGACCCCGAGAATCCGGCCGCCGGCCGCCGTTACCCGCGCGCGCTGACCCGCAATGCCGACGTGTACCTGACCGTGATCGCCCTGGCGTTCGACGGAGACGGCCGGTACGCGGGCATCACCGGCAACGCCGACGTGGATTGGGATCGTGAGGCGTATGAGTATGTGGCCGCCGTGAACTGGCGTCGCGGCCACGATCCACTGGTGCTGGTGCAGAACCGCCGCCAGACCCGCGACCAGGTGCTCGAGGTGGCGGTCGCGGCGGATGGGGCCGCGCTGGGTGCCACGCGTGTGCTTGAGGAGCATGCGAACGACCAGTGGATCGACCTGATTCACGGCACGCCCACCTACACGCCGGATGGCCGGCTGGTGTGCCCGCTCAACGACATGGCCGCGGACACCAACCGTCTGACGGTGGACGGCCGCCCGTTCACGCCGGCCGGGTGGAACGTGCGCTCGGTGCTCGACGTGACCGACGACGACGTGCTGGCCGTGGTGCAGTGTGCGCCCGAAATCGCATCTGAGGTGCCGGACGCCTGGACCGGCTCGGGTGCCGCTTCGGATGCCGAGTCTCTGTTCGGCGGCCACGACGCCCGCAGTTTCGATGTGGTGAGTATCGATTACAACGGCACGATCACGCCGGTCACGACCGATCCCGGCCAGTGGACCGCCTCGCGCGGCGAGCGCGGCATCGTGGTCTCCGGCCGCGATATGCGTTCCGCCCGCGCCCAGATGCGGCATATTCTGGGAGAACAGAGCGCCACTATCTCGTCCACGGCGGCGGAACCCGGCTTTGCACCGAACGTCACGTTTACGCGACTGGGCGAGCACCAGCTGTACACGGCGATCATCGCGCCGAGCCCGTCCAGCCCGTACGCGCACTCCGACAAACTGCCGGTGCTGATGAAGCCTTACGGCGGCCCCGGGTTCCAGCAGGTCGTCGCCTCGCAGTCCTTCTATTGGGAGGGCCAGTGGTGGGCCGACCAGGGCTTCCTGGTGGTCACGGCGGACGGCCGTGGCACCACCGGCCGCGGCCCGGCATGGGACCGCGAGATCTTCGAGGATATGAAGGACGTAACGCTGGCCGACCAGATTGAAGCCGTCAACGCCCTTCCCGAGGCCGTCTCCAGGCTCAATGCCGACGGGCGCAGGCCCGGCGTTCCCGCGCCGGACCTCGACAAGGTGTGCATGATCGGCTGGTCCTACGGCGGCTTCCTGTCCGCACTGGCCGTGCTGGACGCGCCAGACGTGTTCAAGGCCGCATGCGCCGGCGCCCCGCCGACCGACTGGACGCTGTACGACACGCACTACACCGAGCGCTATCTGGGTCTCGACCCGGATGTGTACCGCCGCAACGGCATCGTGCAGGATGCGCCGGGACTCGTCCGCCCGCTTATGCTGATCCACGGCTTCGCCGACGATAACGTCACCATCGCCCACAGCCTGCGCCTCTCGCAGGCTCTGATGGCGGCGGGTCGCCCGCACACCTTCCTGCCGTTGACGGGCATTACCCACATGACCAACGACGAGACCGTGGCCGAAAACCTGCTCACCCTCCAGCGCGACTTCCTGCGCGACGCCCTGGCCTGACCGGTCTCGGGCGTGCCGTGGGCCGTGACGTCCGCGGCACGCCCGGGGCCCGCACCCGCACGGCATGCGGAAAAATGGCGCAGGTGGTGCGCCGCACCCATTTCCGCCCTGAATTCTTGGATATTTTTGGATATTTTGCACTCATCGCCACACAGAAGACCGGTTTTTTGCCTCATATTCCCATCACCGCGTAGGATGGGTGAGGATTAGAAAGGGAGGACTATGAGCGTTCTCGACCGTTTTGAAAAAAGCGTGGAGGGTGCAGTCAACGGAGTATTCGCCAAGTTCGGCTCCAAAGACCTGCAGCCTGTCGATCTTTCCAGCGCCTTGGAGCGCGAGATTGACGCCGAGGCCATGCCCGTGGGCCGTGACCGCACGGTGGCCCCGAATGAATACCGTTTCAAGCTCAGTACTCCTGACTTCGACCGTATCGAGGCATGGGGTAGCGAGACCCTGGCCAATGAGCTGGCCGACAATCTCACCGAGTACGCGAAGAGCCAGCATTACGCCTTCGTGGGCCCGGTGATTGTGATCTTCGAGGAAGACCTTGACCTGTCCAAGGGCAACTTCAACCTCACCTCCGAATCCGTGCAAGGCAATGCCGTGCCGGTCACCACCGATGCGCAGACCGAGGACAGCCCAGTGCTCGAGGTGAACGGCAACCAGTACCTGCTCACCAAAGACAAGACGGTAATCGGCCGCGGTTCCGGTTGCGATATCGTCATTGACGATCCGGGCATCTCCCGCAAGCACCTGGAAATCGACATCACCGACAACGGCGTTATCGCCCGCGACCTGGGCTCCACCAACGGCACGTACGTGGAGGGCCACCAAGTGCCCGCCGCCACGCTGCTCGACGGCAACACCATCACCATCGGCCGCACCCGCATCCTGTATTGGGCCTCCGCCCAAGCCCAGGAGTAGTCGAGCACACGCCCGAAAGCCGTCCACCCATGACTGAACTGACATTCGCCCTGCTCAAGTATGGATTCCTGATCCTGCTGTGGATATTCATCTGGCTGGCCGTGCGTTCGCTGCGCAAGGACATCGAGACGTTCAGTCCGCGGCCCTCGCGTGCACGCCGCCGCCGTGAACGTGAAGCGCACAAAACCCAGACCGAGCCGCCGCAGGCGCCGCGCCCGCATCGCGGTTCCCATGCGGGCGCGGCATCCGCCGCTCCGGCGCAGCCCACCCTGCTCGTCATCATCGACGGCCCGCTCGCCGGCAGTTCCGTACCGTTGTCCGACGCCGACATCACGCTCGGGCGCGCCGCCTCGAACACCGTGGTGCTGGACGATGAGTTCGTCTCCTCCCGTCACGCCCGCGTGTACCGTGACATCCGTTCCGGGCAGTGGGCCATCGAGGACCTGAACTCCACCAACGGGACCGTGGTCAACCAGCAGCGCATCAACCGTCCCACCATCCTGCCCGCCCGTATCCCGGTGCGCATCGGCGCCACCACCTTCGAACTGAGGTAGCCGCATGCCAAAATCCGCCGCTTCACAACCGCTGTTCCTGTATTCCACCACGGTGTCCGATGTGGGCACCGTGCGCGCGAACAACCAGGATTCCTCCTTCGCCGGCGAGCATCTCATCGCCATCTGCGACGGCATGGGCGGTCACGCCGGCGGCGACACGGCATCCTCCATCGCCATCCGGTCGCTGGCCCACATCGAACGGGACGACACCGACGGCGATGTCGCGGTGATCGCCCATATGATGGAGACCTCCGTCATGGCCGCGCATGACGCCATCGTCGGCAAGGCCAAGCGCGAACGCAAACTCGCCGGCATGGGCACCACCGTCACCGCGGTGGCGTTGGTGGCCGGCTACTGGATCATCGCCCACATCGGCGATTCGCGCGCCTATCTGCTGCGCGATGGTCATCTGGGCCGCGTCACCTGCGACCACAGCTACGTGCAGCATCTCATCAACACCGGCCGTATCACCCCATCCGAAGCCAAGAATCACCCGCAGCGCAACGTCGTGATGCGTGTGCTCGGCGACTTCGACATCGACCCGCACCCGGACATCTCCATACGCCGCGCCCATCCCGCCGACCGCTGGCTGCTGTGTTCGGACGGCCTGTGCGGCGTGCTGGAGGACTCCACCATCGCGGAGACGATGACCGCGCTGTCCGATCAGGGCGAATGCGCGCAGCGTCTGGTGCAGATGGCGCTGCGGGCGGGCAGCACCGATAACGTCACGGCCGTCATCGCGGACGCCACGTTGGCGTTGGACGCCGACGCGTTCGACCTGCCCCACCAAACGCCGTTGGTCGGCGGCGCCGCCAGCCGCAATCTCGAGCCGATTGCGGACATCGTCAACGCGCCGGTGGCCACCGCTCCCGCGCTGCGCGAGGACGATTCGCCCGCACAACGCGCCGCGGCGCTGATCCAGCCAGCCAGCGCGCATGAGGCGGAGCCCGCGCAGACCACGGCCGAACCGTCGTCCGCGCGCGTGGTCCAGCCATCCACGGTCCGCGAGGAGACCGGCGAGCGGGCCAATCCCGATACCGGTGAGATTCCGGTGGTGCAGAAGCCGGACGGGCGCTTGTCCGCCGATCCGAACGACCCGGACGTGGCCAAGGCCATCCGCGACGAGCAGATCGAGCAGAAGAAGGTCACACGCACCAGGAAACGCCGCAACAGGCTCGCCGTGATCGTCGCCTGCATTCTTGCCGCACTGGCGTTGGCCGGTGCCGGCTGGGGCGCGTACACGTGGAGCCAGGCGCATTATTACGTGGGCAACGCCAACGGCACGGTGGCCATCTACCGTGGCGTGCCGACCAATCTTTTCGGGCTTGAGCTTTCGCACGAAGTCGAGACCACCGACATCGCCATCGCGCAGCTGCCGCAATCATGGCGCGACCAACTGAGCCAAGGCATCACGGTCGGTTCGCTGGACGAAGCACAGTCGCATGTGGGCATCATCCGCACCGAAATGCGCAAACTGGCCAAGCAGCAGGAAGCCGACGTCGCCAAGAAGGCTGAGGCGTCCAATTCCCCGGACAGTTCCAAAGACAGTTCCCAGAGCGATTCCAAGGACAGCACCAAGGATTCGTCCAGCCAGTCCGGCTCCTCGTCAGACAAGTCCGGTTCGTCAAGCTCATCCGATTCCTCAGATAAATCCGGTATCGGAGCGGCCGACAACGCGGCCACGGGGGATGCACGATGATCGCTACCCGTCTACGTCAGATTTCCTTGTTGCTGATTGCCATGGCAATCAGTGCGTTGGCGTTCATCCAGATGTTCCAACGCACCGCCGGCGAATTCCCTATGCAATACGCCGGCATGCTGGCATTGGTCGTAGTGCTGTTTCTGGTGCTGTGGGGGCTGATCGTACACTTCCAGCCGTATGCCAGCCAGTCGATTCTGCCTTGCGTGCTACTGCTGACCGCCACCGGCGTGACCATGATCGCTCGCATTGACCAGAGCGAGGGCTGGGCGGTTGCCCAACGCCAGCTGGTGTGGCTGTGCATCGCCATCGTGCTTTCCGCGCTGCTCATCATCTTCCTGAAGGACTACCGCGTGCTGCGACGCTTCTCCTATGTGTCGATGGTGGTGGGCCTAGTGCTGCTGCTCGCCCCGATGCTGCCGTTCATCGGCATGGAGGTGAACGGCGCGCGCATCTGGATCAGGATTCCGGGATTGGGCCAGTTCCAGCCGGGCGAGTTCGCCAAACTGTTCCTCGCGTTCTTCTTCGCCGCATACCTGTTCGATCACCGCGACCGGCTGGCCGTGGGCGGCAGGAAGGTGCTGGGGCTGCAACTGCCCCGCATCAAGGACCTCGGCCCCATCATCGTGGTGTGGATCGCTTCGATGGGCGTGCTGGTCATGCAGCGTGACCTGGGCACTTCGCTCATGTTCTTCGCCATGTTCGTGGCCATGCTGTACACGGCCACCGGCCGGAAAAGCTGGATCATCATCGGTCTGATCGCGTTCGCCGCGGGCGCCGTGCTGGCCGCCGGCGCGTTCAGCCACGTGGGTCAGCGCATCGACGCCTGGCTGCACCCGTTCAGCAATGAGCAATACAACAAGACCCCCGGTGGCTCCTGGCAGCTGGTCACCGGCATATTCGGACTGGCGGCGGGCGGCATGCTCGGCACCGGCCTGGGCCAGGGGCATCCCTCGCGCGTCACGTTCGCGAACTCCGATTTCATCTACGCCTCGCTCGGCGAGGAACTCGGCCTGATGGGCGTGCTGGCCATGCTGATGCTGTACCTGCTCATCATCGCCTCCGGCTTCATCACGGCCATGAAAATCAAGGATGGTTTCGGCAAACTGCTGGCTTCGGGACTGGTGTTCACCATGGCGTTCCAAGTGTTCACCGTGGTCGGCGGCATCACGCTGGTGATTCCCCTGACGGGCCTGACCCTGCCTTATATGGCGGCCGGCGGGTCCAGCCTGATCGCCAACTATATTCTCGCGACCCTGCTCATCATCATCTCGAACTCGGCCAATGCGCCCGAGCCGGAGCTGACCTCGGATACGTTCCAGTACGAGGCTTTGGCCGTGCTGCGCAACAAGGAACTTGAGGCCAGGGCCCGCGCCACTGAGCCGATCGTTCAGCCTCGCAGCGCGTCGGCTACGGCGTCGCAGTCCGAGTCGGAATCGTTTGACGACCCCATTGTGGATACCACCACTCCGTCGTATACCGGCGCCGATGAACCGTACACGCCTACCGGCACGATTCCCCCGCTTCCTCCCGTTAACGGAGGCACTCGCGTATGAACAAATATCTTCGTCAGCTTTTCACCGCCGTGGTCGCGCTGTTCGTGATTCTCGGCCTGTCGTCCACCATCATCATGGCGGTACGGGCCAACGCGCTGAACAACGATCCGCGCAACGCCCGTTCGCTGTACCACCAGCTCGGTGCCTACCGCGGTGCCATCCTGGCCTCGGACGGCACGGTCATGGCCAAATCCGAGCCGGTCAACGACGCATTCAAATACCTGCGTACCTATTCCAACGGTCCGCTGTATGCTCCGGTCACCGGCTTCTTCTCCATCAACCAGACCGCCGATCGCGGCCTGGAAGCCTCCCGCAGCATGCTGCTCAACGGTGAGGCCGATTCATTGATCTGGCAGCGGGCCAAGGCCATGCTCACCGGCGCTACGAATCAGGGCGCGTCCATCGAAACCTCCATCGACCCCAAGCTGCAGCAGGTTGCCTACGATCAGCTCGGTACGCGCGATGGTGCGGCGGTGGCCATCGAAGTCAGCACCGGTCGTATCCTCGCCATGGTGAGCACGCCCAGTTATGATCCGAACAAACTGGCGACCCATGACACCAAAGCCGCGTCTCAGGCCTACAACGAACTTTCTGCGGGCCAAAATAGCCCACTAATCAACCGCGCCACCTCGCAGCTGTACCCACCAGGGTCCACGTTCAAGACCATCGTCGCCTCGGCTGCGCTGGAAACCGGCGAATATCAGACGGACACGAAGATTCCTGCAGGCGCCGGCTACACGCTGCCCGGCACCGCCACACAGCTGCCGAACGCCGAGCATCAGGCCGACGGCGTCAACGGGCAGATCTCCCTGCAAGAGGCCGTCGCGTGGTCGTCCAACACCGCGTTCGCCCAGCTTGGCGTGAAACTCGGCGCGAGCAAGGTTTCGGACATGGCCACCAAGCTCGGGTTTGGCAGCACCATCACCATTGACGGCACCGAATCCACGGGCACCCCGATGACGGCCACCGCGTCCACATTCCCCTCTGATCCGACCGACGACAAGCTTGCGCTGGCATCCATCGGCCAAGGCGACACCACGGCCACGCCGTTGCAGATGGCGATGGTCGCGCAGGCAATCGCCAACAATGGCAAACTGATGCAGCCCACGCTGGTCGATCGTGTGCGCGCCGCCGATCTCACCGTACTTTCGCAGACCAAACCGCAAACCATGGCCAATGCGTTCAACAAGGATTCCGCAGACAAGCTCACCACGATGATGGAAAGCGTGGTGACCGAGGCCAATCCGCAGCTGGCCATCGACGGCATCAAGGTGGCGGCCAAAACCGGTACCGCACAAATCGGTACCGACAACTCTGCCATCGACGGCTGGGTGATCGGTTTCGCGCCGGCGGACGATCCGCAGATCGCCGTCGCGGTGTTGGTGCATAACACAGATGTATACGGTTCGCTCGCCGCTGGCCCGATCATGCGCGCGATGATGCAGGAGGCTTTGCAGCAGTGAAACTTATCGAAGGACAGCTTATTCACCGCCGATATCGTCTTGATTCGCGTCTTGCGCAAGGCGGTATGGGCGAGGTCTGGAAAGGCTACGATATTCAGCTCGGCCGTGAAGTGGCCATCAAGGCGCTGCGCTCGGACGTGACCAACGCCGAGGCCAAGCTGCGCCGCCTGCGTGCCGAAGCCCATAATTCCGCCAATCTGGCGCACCCGAATATCGCTGCGTTGTTCGAATACTACGAGCATGACGGCATCGGCTTTCTGATTATGGAATACGTCCCCTCGAAATCGTTGGCGGATCTGTTCCACAGCAAGGGCGCGATGGATCCCATCGAACTGCTGCCCATTCTGATTCAGACCGCGCGAGGCCTATTCGTGGCCCACTCGCACGGCGTGATTCATCGTGACGTCAAGCCGGCCAACATCATGGTCTCCGACACCGGTGAAGTGAAGATCACCGATTTCGGCGTGAGCTACTCCACCGGCCAAGGCCAGATCACCCAGGACGGCATGGTGGTGGGCACCGCACAATACATCTCCCCCGAGCAGGCGCAGGGCCAGCAGGCCACGCCGCAATCGGACATCTATTCACTGGGCGTGGTGGCGTACGAGGGCCTTGCCGGGCAGCGTCCGTTCACCGGCACCACTCCGGTCGATATCGCCGCAGCGCACGTGAACAATCCCGTGCCTCCACTGCCGGACTCGGTGGACGTCCAGTTACGCGAATTTGTCATGTCAATGCTGGCCAAGGACCCGTTGGATCGCCCGAATGACGCGCTGGTGGTGTCCCGCACGCTGGCACGCATCGAACGCCGTCTGCTGGATCAGCAGACCGAAATGGCCGACACCGCCATGGTCACGTCCGGCAATCGACTGCCGCGCCGAGTGACCAGCACGCCACGCATTGTTTTGGAGGCCCCGGCCTCAAGATTGGGAGGGAATAAGCAATGAGCACCAGTATGCCCACCGCATTGGCCGGCGGACGCTACCAGCTTGGCCAGCTCATCGGTCGTGGCGGCATGGCCGAGGTCCACGTGGCCCTTGACACCCGTCTGGGCCGTACCGTGGCCGTGAAAATCATGCGCGCCGATCTGGCCAACGACGACATCTTCCTGGCCCGTTTCCGCCGGGAAGCACACGCCGTGGCCCAGATGAACAACCCGAACATCGTGAACATCTACGATTCGGGCGAAGAACTGGTTTCTTCCGAAAGCGGCGATACCGAGCGTCTGCCGTACATCGTCATGGAATACGTCAAGGGCCAAACCCTGCGCGACATCATCAAGGTCAACGGCGCACTCAGCCAGCGCGACTGCGAACAGGTGCTGTTGGGCGTGCTTAACGCGCTCGACTATTCGCATCGCATGGGCATTATCCACCGCGATATCAAGCCCGGCAACATCATGATCTCCGAGCAGGGCGTGGTCAAGGTCATGGACTTCGGCATCGCCCGCGCTCTGGACGATTCCGCAGCCACCATGACCCAGTCGCAGGGCGTGGTGGGCACCGCACAGTACCTTTCTCCCGAGCAGGCGCGCGGCGAGACCGTCGACATGCGTTCCGACCTGTATTCCGCTGGCTGCGTGCTCTACGAGATGCTCACCGGCCGCCCGCCGTTTACCGGTGATTCCGCCGTGGCCATCGCCTACCAGCATGTTTCCGAAGTCGCCACGCCGCCATCCGCCGTGGTGCCGGGGCTGCCGAAGATGTGGGATTCGATCTGCGCCAAGGCCATGGCCAAGGACCGCCAGAATCGCTATGCCACGGCCTCCGAGTTCAAGACCGACATCCTGACCTACATGAACGGCGGCGTACCGGTGGCGGCCGCGTTCAACCCATTGACGGACCTGTCGAATATGAAGGCCCGCAAGGAAGCCGAACGTGATTTGCCCACCACGCCGGTGGAACCGCAGCAGCAGCCCACCCAGGCATTCAACCCGGTGACCGGTCAGTTCGAGCAGATTCCACCGGCCAATGGTGCCAACTCAGCGGCGTTGCAGTCCCGTGCGCAGCAGCGTGCGGCGGCGGCCAAGGCCAAGAAGCGCAAGAAGATCATTATCGGTTCGGTGATCGCGGTGCTCGCCGTGGCCCTTGTCGGCGCGGGCGTCGTGTTCGCCATGAGCGGCGCGCCCAACAAGTCCGCCGAAGACAAGGTCACCATACCCGAGGTGTGCAACGCCTCCACCTCCAAGGACAACATCAAGCTCAAGCTTGAGACATTGGGCTTGACCATGGTCGGCAAGCAGGACACCGACTCCACCGAGCCGGAGGGCACCTGCACCAAGATGAGCCCGGAGGCCGGCGCCAAGGTGGCCAAGGGGTCGAAGGTGAAGGTATGGTTCTCCGCAGGCCCGCAGTCCACTCAGGTTCCGGATGTCAAGGAACGCAGCCAGGAAGAGGCGCGCAGCATTCTGGAAAGCGCCGGATTCAAGGTGAATGCCACCGTCAGAACCGAAGACAGCGCCGACATCGCCAAGGATATGGTGACGAAAACCGATCCTGCCGCCGGCCAGTCGGTTCCCAAGGGCACCACCATCACCATATATGTTTCTTCCGGCATGACCACCGTACCGAGCAATTTGGTCGGTCAGTCGAAGGACAGCGTGCTACAGCAGTATGAGGGCAGGTTCAGCTTCACTGTGGAGCAGGAGAGCTCCGATACGGTGGAGGCCGGTCTGATTACCCGTGTAAGTCCTGATTCGGGCTCTTCTATCGCACAGGGCGGGTCCATCACCATTTGGGTGTCCACGGGCAAGGAGAAGGTCGCTGTACCGAATATCGCCGCAGGCACTAAATATGCCACCGCCGAACTCATGCTGAAGGCCGTCGGCCTCAAGGCCCAGGCCAACGGTCCGGCCGACCCCACCGCCGTGGTGGTCGGCATCGATCCCGGCGCCGGCGCCCAGGTCGACGTGGGCTCGACCGTCACCATCACCACGAAGGCCGCCGTCACAGGCGACAACAACGGCAACGGCAACGGCAACGCTGGCGGCAGCAGTAGCACAGGAGGCACCGGCCCAGGCGGCGACAAGTAGACGGCTGCTACTTCGTGACTTTGGGCTGAAGGCCGGCCGACTTGGCCACGGCGTTGCCTTGGCCGCACACGCTCAGCCAGTTGGCCAATAGACGGTAGCCGTCCTGGGTCATCACCGACTCGGGATGGAACTGGACGGCATACATCGGCTTATCCTTGACCTTGATGCCCTGAATGGTGTGGTCATCCTGCGTCCACGCGGTGACCACCAGCGTATCCGGCACCGAATCGGGCTCAACGGCCAATGAATGGTAGCGGGTGGCGGTCATGGGGTTGGCCACGCCCTCGAAGATCTCGTCATCGGCATGCTCCACCGGGCTGGTCTTGCCGTGCATGATGGTGGGCGCGTGGCCCACCGTGCAGCCGTACACCTCGGCGAGCGCCTGCAAGCCCAGGCACACACCAAACATCGGCATGCCGGTGGCCGCGCACAGGCGGATCATGTCCTCGCTGGCGCCGGATTCGGCCGGGGCGCCCGGGCCGGGAGAAATCAGCACGCCATCGTAACCGTCCAGTACACCCGGCGCGGCTGGGTCGATAGCGTCGTTACGCACCACATCAACAGTGGCGCCAAGGGTTTGCAGATAGCCTACGATCGTGTAGACGAAGGAATCGTAGTTATCCACCACCAAAATATGCGCGGAATCGGTCATAGGGCTCTCCTTGAGGGACGTGTACTGCAAGACATAGTACTAGGCTGCCGTCAGCTCACTGCCACGAAGTTCGACATCTGCTGTAGGAATGGGATATTGGCGGCGGCCCAAGGGAATCCCCACTGGAACAGCGCCGCGGCGGCTGCGAACAACAGCAGAGCCAGCAGCAGCCATCGAATCGGTGCCACGCCGGGCTGCAGACGCAACAGTCCGCCATAGATGCTGGCATCCGGGCGGCGACGCTCACCCGCGCGAATCTCGCGCAGCACCGGCCAGCGCCATGCCACCGCAGCGGCGATGAACAGAACCAGCCACACTACCAGCGCGCCGAATACCACCTTGTCCAGCGAGCCAATGCGGGAAGCGATCGAGGGGGTTTCGGTGGTGGAGAACTTCACTGCACCGGACGAATCAGTAGTAGCCAGCTCTTTGGGCACGCCATCAGACACTTTGGCCCAGTACGCCAACTCACCATAGCTGATCCATCGATGGGTGGGGGTGGAGTATTTCGGCTCACAGGTGGTCAGTGTGATCATGCGTTTGGTGGGATTGGCAGTGGAGTCTTCCGGATTGGGGGCGATCACATACATGTCCGTGGGCAGCACAATCTCGTACCGGGTGTAGTGGTAGACGTACCAGTAATCCTTGGTACGAACGATGATGGGATCGCCTTCCTGCAACTTGTCCACATCGCCCAACGGCTGCCCGTAGCCGTTGCGGTGGCCGGCGACGGCGAAGTTGCCGACCTGCCCCGGCATCTGGGTGGTGTCGTAATGGCCCAGACCGTGGCGATTGAGCTGCTCGAGCGTGGTGCCTTCCACGATGTTGCGGTGCCATTGGGAGCCGAAGCGCGGAATGTAGATCTGCGCAATCAAGTCGCCATATTTCGCGTCTTTCGGCTGTACCGGCGCATCGCCCTCCTGGGCTTTGGCGATGGTGACCGTTCCCCCGTTGTTGCTGGGGTCGCTCCAGTCGACGGACTGGATGGTTTCGTTCTGGGCTCGCTCCGCCTCGACACCGGTCCACCACATCTGCCAGCCGATGTACAGGGCGCAAATCACGGCAGCGGTAATCAGCAGTTCGGCGCAGATGCCGAGTGCTTGCCAGACCAGGCTCCGCTGGGGCGAAGACGCGCCGCGTACTGCGGTACGACGGGACCTTGCCCTACTGGCATTGGCCGGGTCTGCCACCATTCGTGCGGCATCGTCCTCGGGGAAGGGCTGCACGTCCGACACGGACGCGAGATCAATGGGCGCCGGTGCGCCGCTGTTGTGCCTGCCGTGTCTCATTGCTGAGTCTGCTCCTCATCTGTGGTCTTTGATGTATCGACCGTGGCATATTTCAACTGCTGCAGCAAGGCGGCGGTAGCGGGGAACTGAAGGTCCTCGGCATTCTCCACCTTGTAGCCAATGCCAAACGCGGTCACATATTGCTTAAGAATGGTAATGGCTTCGGAGTCGTTCAAAGCTGCGCGAAGTCTTTGCGGGTCGCCAATAGCGGAAATGGTGAATGGCGGCGAGTATTTCTTACCGTGCAACGACAGCACGTTGCCGGAACAGATGACCGCCGAATTGAACAGCACCCGCTGATCCATAATCATCAGCGCATCGGCACCGCCGGCCCACAAGGCATTCACCACCGATTCGACATCCTGCTGGTGGATCACGTAATCGTTGATATTGGCGGTCGTGCCATTGTTGTTGACGGCGTTCTCCCACAACGGGGAGTCGTCCAGGGTCACCGTCACGCCGCTGCCGCTGAGCGCGGGCAGCATCAGACTGGAATCCACATTGCTGGAGTCCTTGCCTTGGTTCTGCGTGCTGTCAGTACCGTCGGTGCCATCGGCCTTGAGCGCGTCCGTAAGATTGGCGACCTGTTCGGTCAGATCGCTGACGTCCTGCTGCAGCTGGTTGGCCTCGTCCACGCCTTGCTCCACCAGATCGGCCGTATCGCTGGTGACGTCGGCCGTGCGGTTGACCCTCACGTTGGTGCTCAGCAGAAAACCGGTCAGGGCGACGACGACGAACACCGCGACGCCGCCCCACAGGGAGCGCCGTGCGCCATGCTTGCCGATATGCCTGGCCATGAATTTCCCGTCTTCCTGCCGACTCTGGTCGCCGCTTTCGAGTGTAGCCACTATTATGACTTTTAGCCTATTGAATGGAGACTATGCTGATGGCTGACGAAGAGCTGCACGAAACCGACTCGAACAACCAGAAGGACTGGCAGAGCGAGACCTCATCCAGCACCGCTGCTGACGAGACCGCCAACAAAGACACCGAGCAGAACGCAGAGAACGCTTCTGCCGAGGAAGACGCGGCTTACGGCGTGAATATGGAGCAGGTGCAGGCCGTGCTCAACGCCACTGCCGATAAGGCCACGCTGACCCCGCAGATGCAGCGCATGATGAACCGTCAGGCGGAGAACACCAAGCGCGTCGAGGAGACCATCAAGGGCACCAAGTCGAATCCGCGTTGGTTCGTGCCGCTGTTCTGCGCGTTCATGATCATCGGTCTGATCTGGTGCGTGGTGTACTACCTTTCCCCGTCCGGCTCCTGGCCGATTCCGCGCATCGGCGCATGGAACCTGGGCATCGGCTTCGCCCTGATCATGATCGGATTCCTGATGACGATGGGATGGCGCTGAGTTCCGACTCGTTGCGCTTATCTATCGGTAGATCGTTTTTCTATCGTTAGGTTGTTCTTAGTTCTTATACGAAAGGCCGACCTCCCGTATGCGGAGGCCGGCCTTTTTCGTGCCTTAGCCTGTTCATCCACAGCTATCCACCACTTATCCACGACTTATCCACTACGTTATCCACAGCCTGTGGATGAATCACACCCATGTAGTTTTCCACCGAATGTGGAAAACCATGTGGATAAGTGGTGGATAAGCGGCGTTTCTCGGTGTATATCTCGTGCATAACTTTGGCTTGGCATACATCGCCACAGCGAGGGAACAGTTATACACCCGAGTTATCCACTGCAACAAACCCAGTAATACCGTGGCATTCCTAACTTATCCACATAAGTTATCCACAGTCTTATGCACTTTTCTACACACTTGTGCACAAGTCACCATTGTGGATAACTCGTCATTGCGCGCATCTCATTACTGTGGATATCTTCATACGGCACACACCCACTCACCGAACGACGATATCCACATCGCCGCTTTCCGCACATACACTGATGCCGGGCACTGCATGTTCCGCAATACCCGGCATCAATCGTTTTTTACAGCCATATCAAGCCATATCAGTGCAGGGAGCCGAAACTCATCCACCCATAAGGATTGGCCATATTGCACAACAGAATCAACGCAATGACCAGCACCACCATGACCCAGCCGTACACTTGCATGCGCCATTTCAGGCTTTTACCGCGCCACGCCGGCACACCACCCACCAGCAGCCATGTGAGTATTCCACCCACTACAAAGCCGCCGACATGCGCCTGCCACGCCACGCCACCGACCACGAACGGCAAGGCGAAGTTCACCGCCATCCAGATCAACATGGAGCGGATATCGGCGCCGATACGGCGATATACCACCAGCAATGATGCAAACAGGCCAAATAAGGCTCCAGAAGCCCCATAGGCTGCCATCTGCCAGCCGATGCCTCCCGGAGCCACCGCAGCCCACAACATAAGTCCCAGAGAGCCGCCAAGGCCGGAAATCACATACAGTCCCAAGAACCGCCAGTGGCCGATCATTCGTTCCAGCACTGGGCCCACGGAATACAGGGCAATCATGTTGAACAGGATATGCAATAGCGAGTTCGGCGCATGCAGGAACATCGAAGTGATGAGCGTCCACGGCTCAGCCACCAGTCTGACCGGAGCCGCCATGCCGAGGTACATCAACCAAGCCCTCAGGCCCGGGGCAATAAATCCCAGCAATACCTCCAGTAGCCACACTGCCACGCACGCAACAATCAGCGCCCAGGTCATCACCGGACCACCGCGCTCCCACTGGTATCGAATCTCCCGCTGTGTAGGAATATGCATGCAGTCCACTGTATCGAAGGTCTCGGATGCGTTCCACGCGCCGCGAAGATGCTGAGCCGACCGAGGGCATGCGGGCGTGGATGAATCGCCCACGAATGTCATTCCACCCAATCGTCACAAACAGCGGCCTAGAATAGGGAGCAGAGTCGGTCTGAATGGGCATACCGACCAGACGATCCCTAGGGAAAGGAGCCGTCATGGAGAACAAGTCTTCTAACGGTTGGAAGTTCTTCGCGCTGCTGTTCGGCGGATTGCTCGCCGCGCTTGTTGGCTTGTACATCTACAAGCAGCAGAACCCAGATTACGATCCGTGGGAGGAGCCGTGGGAGAACAGCTCCTCGCCGGTCGACCTGGGTCTGAACAAGGCCGAGGATGAGGCCGATGGCGAGGCGGAAGCCGCCCCGGCCGAAGCCTGATAGGGCGGTCTTTCAACGCAAGAAGCCCCGCAACCGATGGATGTCGGTTGCGGGGCTTCTTATGTTCTGGTTCCCCTCTCCGAGGGGAACCGCCCCACCGACTCAGTCGGCCAGAGGAGCAGTGTGCCAGATACGTTCCAAATAGTCTTCCATGGAGCGGTCGGAGCTGAAGTAGCCGGAGTTGGCCACGTTGAGCAGGGCCTTGCGGTTCCATTCGAGCTCATCGGCGTAGAGGGCCTCGATCTCAGACTGGATGCCCATGTAGGCGGAGAAGTCGGCCAGGGTCATGAACCAGTCCTTGGTCAGCCAGTCGGCCACGAGCGGGGAGTAGGCGTTGCGGTCGCCGTTGGAGAAGGTGCCGTCGGCCACCAGATCGATGGCCTGCTTCAGGCGCGGATCGGCCTCGTAGTAGGAGGCGGGATCGTAGCCCTCGGCGTACTTCTTCTCGACTTCGTCGACGGTCATGCCGAACAGGAAGAAGTTCTCGGCGCCGACGCGCTCACGGATCTCGACGTTCGCGCCGTCCAGCGTACCCACGGTCAGGGCGCCGTTCAGAGCGAACTTCATGTTGCCGGTACCGGAAGCTTCCTTGCCGGCCTGGGAGATCTGCTCGTCAAGCTCGGTGGCCGGGATGAGGTTCTGAGCCATCTCGACGTTGTAGTTCGGCAGCATGTGGACGGCGAGCTTGCCCTTGACGGCCGGATCGCTGCTGATCACGCGGGAAACGTTGTTGATCAGCTCGATGGTCATCTTGGCCAGGTAGTAGCCCGGAGCGGCCTTGGCACCGAAGAACACGGTGCGCGGAGTGATGTCCTCGGCCTTGACCTTGCCGGACTTGATGTCGGCGTAGTTGGAGATCACGGCGAGAATCTTCAGAGACTGGCGCTTGTACTCGTGCAGACGCTTGACCATGGTGTTGAACAGGGTGTTCTCGTCGATATCGATGCCGTAGTGGTCCTTGGCGAAGCCCACGAATGCGTGCTTGTTGGCCTTCTTGACGGCGGCGAACTTCTTGACGAATTCATCGTCCTTGGCCAGCGGCTCGAGACCCTTGAGCAGTTCCAGATCGGCGACCCACTTGTCGGTGCCCAGGCCCTCGGTGATGAGGTCGGACAGGCGCGGGTTGGCGAGCTTGACGAAGCGACGCGGGGTCACGCCGTTGGTCACGTTGGTGAACTTGTCCGGGTAGACGTCGGAGAAGTTCTTGAGGGTGACGTCCTTCAGCAGCTGGGAGTGCAGCTCGGCCACGCCGTTGACGTGGGAGCCGCCGTAGGTGGCCAGGTAGGCCATGCGCACGGCGTCGCCAGTGTAGATGGCCATGTCCTTGATGGTGTCGGCGGCAACGCCCTTGGCCTTGAGCTCGGCCTCGAACTGCGCGTTGATCTTCTCGATGATCTCGAGGTGACGCGGCAGCAGCTCGCCGATCAGGCTGGCCGGCCAGACCTCAAGGGCCTCCGGCAGCAGGGTGTGGCAGGTGTAGTTGAAGGTCTTGGTGGTGATGGACCACGCGGTATCCCAGTCGTAGCCGTACTCATCGATGAGGATGCGCATGAGCTCGGGGATGCCGATCACCGGGTGGGTGTCGTTGAGCTGGAAGACGATCTTGTTCGGGAAGGTCGTCAGGTCCGGCTTGTCCTGGCCCGGGTAGAAGACGCGGATGGCGTCGTGCAGGGATGCGGAGACGAAGAAGTACTGCTGCTCGAGGCGCAGTTCCTTACCGACCTTGGTGGAGTCTTCCGGGTAGAGAATCTTGGAGATGTTCTCGGCCTTGACCTGCGGGGCCACGGCGTCCATGTACTCGGAGCGGTTGAAGGCGAGCAGATCGAACTCGTCGTAGCTCTTGGCGGTCCACAGGCGCAGGGTGTTCACGCGGCCGGACTTGTAGCCAGGGACCAGGTAGTCCACCGGCACGGCGCGCACGGACCATGCGGGCTGCCAGGTCTTGGTGCCGTCGGCGTTCTCGACGACCTTGCCACCGAAGGAGACCTTCTGATCACGGTTGTAGTCGGTGTGGCCCCACGGCTCTTCGTTGGCCAGCCAGTAATCCGGGGTCTCAACCTGCTTGCCGTTCTCGTCGAACTTCTGCTTGAAGATGCCGTACTTGTACTGGATGCCGTAGCCGAAGGCCGGCACGCCCAGCGAGGCGAGGGAGTCGATGAAGCAGGCGGCCAGACGACCAAGGCCGCCGTTGCCGAGGCCCGGCTCGTATTCGGCGTCCACGATGTCCTTCGGCTTGAAGCCAAGGGCTTCCACAGCCTTGTCGAACTGGTCGGTCAGGCCAGCGTTCAGCAGTGCGTTCTCCAGCTGCTTGCCCATCAAGAACTCGGCGGACAGGTAGCCGACGGCCTTGGTGTTGCCGTTGACGGTGTCGGCCTGGGTCTTGAACCAGGAGTCGGCGAGGTGGTTGCGCACGGCTTTGGACGCGGCGACATACACGTCAGCAGGGGTGGCCTGCTCGGCGGTGACGTTTTGAGTGTATTTCAGTTGTTCACGAATCTCGTCGGCGAATTGTTCCGCCGTGACGGGAGACTTCGGTGCGGTGATTTCGGTCATTCTGACTTTCCTTCCGGGATAAGTGCCCGTAATTATTATGCCGCGCGATAGGTATCGTCTCACAAACGTAAGCATGAACTCTCCGTAACGACGATGGCGGAGCGCTCTTGCATACGTTCTCATCGAGAAGCGTATCACATGTCTCACAGTTCCGCATCA
Source organism: Bifidobacterium longum subsp. infantis ATCC 15697 = JCM 1222 = DSM 20088 (assembly GCF_000269965.1). Taxonomy (NCBI): domain Bacteria; kingdom Bacillati; phylum Actinomycetota; class Actinomycetes; order Bifidobacteriales; family Bifidobacteriaceae; genus Bifidobacterium; species Bifidobacterium longum. The sequence continues at coordinate 82,202 of NC_017219.1, read as the reverse complement.
CACCGTATGCCATCGTTTGCATTACGGAAGATCTTCCGGATCCGGTGCCATGATGGAGCATATGGCAGTAATTCTCGAAAAAGACTTGAAACGAGGGCACGACGCACTGGTGCAATGGCGTGCCGCAGCCCTGGAACTGGCCGACAACACGCCACATCGCCTGACCGCCTCCCCCATTCTGCCGCGCCCGGTATGGGCGATGGCTGTGCGCTACTCGCTGTTCCTGCTGGAACGGCGCGCGCCCGGGCCGGGCGTGGAGGTGCGCGTCGCGCCGTGGGGCGCGGTCAAGATTCTGGACGGACCGGAATCGGACCCGCATAACCTGACCCCACCGGACGTCATCGAATTGGAGCCGGAAGTCTGGCTGCGACTGGCCTGCGGCATCACCACGTGGGCAGAGGAAAAGGACGCCGGCCACATCAGCGCGGTCGGCGAGCGCGACGACCTAAGCGACCTGCTGCCGCTGTAATCGCCGCCGCAGGCCGCCCATCAGAACTGGGCGATGCCCCAGCGCTGGATATGCTCGGCCCAGCGGTCCGGCGTGGGTAGGGTGACGAGGCTGCGCATCGTCAGCGCGTAAGCGGCGGCGGCCACCAGCACGGCGGCCAGAATCAGGCAGGTCGGCCCATAGCCGATGGTCTGCATACCCCAGCCGGCGAGTGCCACGGCCACGCCATAGGCACCGTACTGCAACACCATGCTGCCCGCTCCAACGCGGCCGAGCTTGTCCTTGCCCACCAAGGTATTGCTGAGGCCTCCAAGCACCGCGTTGCCCGCGGGCAATGCCAGTACCGAGCAGGCCACAAATATGGCCTTGCCAACCATGGAGGGCACCAACGCGGCACCGGTGAATCCTACAGCCAGCAAGACGAACATCACGCCCACCAGTACGCCGCCGGGCACACGGTTGACCAGTTGCGAGGCCATCAGTGCGCCCAGCAACATGCCAACGGCGGAGGCGGCGTTGATGAATCCGGCGGATATCAGCTGGCTGCCACCTTGGGAGATGTCCAGCGCGGTCAGCAGCAGGAAGGCATTGCTGGCACCGGTCACCATGGCCGCTGCGATGATGAGATGGCGTTGGAACCGGTCGCGCAGCAGCCAGATCATGCCGTCCAGTGCGTCGCGCCAGCGTGGGGCGGAGTCATCGGCATCATCGGCGTCCGAGACGGCCCCGACCTCCGAACCGGTATCAACATTGCCCGGACGGCCGCTATCGCTCACAGTCGCACGTTTCCAATAGCGGCGGATACGCCATGCGGACACCATGCCCAGCACGCTCAGCACCGCGCTGGTCAGGAACGGCACCGCATGTCCCACGGTCATCAGCAGACCGCCCAACGGACCACCCACCAACGTGACCGTCGAATCACGAGCATCATTCAACGCCATCGCGTGCGGTAGCTGCTCATCCGGCACCACGCCACGCAGCATGGCATTCGACGTATTCTCCAACAGCCCATCGCGCACCGAAAACAGCACGACGATACACAGCAGCGCGATCGGAAGCACGTGGGCATACGGTCCGCCGAATGCCGGAGCGTTTGCCCCGTTAACCCCATGGCCGCTCGTCTTCGGCGCATTGCCGAACAGCATCACCGCTGCCGCCGCCACCGCCGAGAGCACCACACCGGACGCACCCCAGATCAGCATGAGCGTACGGCGATCATATCGGTCCTGAATCACGCCGCCGGCAAGGCCCAGCACCGTCTGCACCACCACGCAGATGCTTTCCGTCGTGGTGGCGGCGGCAGAAGATCCTGTCGTGGCGAGCATCATCAGTGGCACCGCGAACGCGATCAGACTGGCACCGACCGCACCGGACGTGTCCGCAGCCAGCCACCATCCGTAATCAGTTCCCCGCCATAATTCCGTATCACTTGCCATCGTTGCCCTCCCTGGGATTGGTCCTTATGGACGCCACCATAGGGAGCCGCCGCCGAGCCGAACACCCGCAATCCTCGGTTATGGGGACATGGCTGCGGTCGTCGTCCTCATTTGTGAGGACAGGGCACAATCAGCGCCGGACGCCGGACATCGCAGCTTCTGCCCCATCAGCCCCGCACGCACGGGATACGCACGTAAATCATCCACGTGCCATCATCCGAACGGGTGGTCAATTCACCGCCCAACTCCTGCACACGGGTGCGATGCATGGCCAGCCCACGCCCCGACAGCTCCTGCGCGGACAGGCCACTCTGCGCGTCGGCATCGTCACGGATATCGTTGGTCTCACGAATCTCAATCCATTCGGGAGACAGCGTGACGAACAGCAGATAGGAATCATCTCCCGCCGGTGCATGGCGGCGGATATTCGTGCCGATCTCCGTTATCAGCGACAGCGCCTCGGCCGCCGCCTCGGGGTCCACGACCATGGCGATGCCGTTGACCGCGGCCGTCCCCCGATAGCCCTGCGCCTCCAGAAACTCCTCGGTATCGGTGATCTGCGCCTTCACACGCGTGACGAAGGACTGCGGCATGCCCGCTGTGGATTGCGTACGGTCATCGCCACCGGCGTTCTCGGGCACGGCATTGTCAACCACCTCATTCGCAATCGCTGGACAGCTCCCGGTGCCTACCGGGTCACGAGCCAGGGCGGATTCTTTCGTCGGCGAATCAACCTGCCCTGGTTCTGCAGTCGCCACCTCAGATGTCCCGGTGCCACCGACCGGCAAGGACTCGTCCCGGAAGCCGGCGTCCATTCCGCTCTGCTCGGTCAGAAAATCGATGATGCCATGCACTTCCGCAAAGGCACGTTGGCTGCGATCCAGCACGCGCTGCCAGTCGCCACCATCGATGCCGGCTGGCGCGGCCAGATTATTCCGGGCGATGGTCGAGATATACGTCAGATCGTTGGACAGCGTGTCGTGCAGTTCGATCGCGAGCTGGTTGCCGTGGCGCAAATCGGCCAGCGCCGATTCCATCTGCTCGTTTTCGTTCTCCTGATTCACCACGCGCTTGCGCCAGCGCAACGCAATGCCCAGTAATACCAGCAGCACGCTTGCCGTCAGCGCCGCCGACGCCGTGACCAGCCACGACCCGGTCACCGCATAGACGATGGCTGCCACCGCAAGCACACCGATCGGGCCGAACATCGCCAGCGGATGCTTGAGTTCTATATCGATATCAATCTGATGATGCTTCTTGCCGTCGGCGTGACTATACGAATACGACGAATGCCGCGAAATGATAATCGGACGTTTCACCGGGCCGCTCCCCTTATGCGTCTTGCGCTTCTTCTACCGTGTCCCCACACACCCATCGGCGCCTTCATCAGTGCAGGTTCATGCGAATCCATGCGCCGATAAGTTCCTTGAGATTGCCGGCGCCGAGCTTGTCGGCCGCACGCATCAAATGCGTACGCACGGTGGTTTCGGTGATGGACAGTTCGGTGGCGATCTGCGGCATGGTCCGGCCTCGGGACCACAGTTCCGCAACCTCCATCTCACGCGCGCTCAGCCGGTTGTCCTTCTCGGCCTTGATGCGCGCGGACGCAACGGCCGCGGTCTCGAACCGCACGTCGCCACCATCGCCCCATATTTTGCCGGCCTGTACCTGACGAATCGCCACGGCCTGCAACCGCACATCATCGTTCTTGCTCATGATGCCCTGTGCGCCGGCCCGGGCCATCTCTTTGGCATGTCGGCCCACAATCGAGGCGGTAATGGCCAGTATCGCCGTGGTCGCGTTTTCCCTGCGGATTGCACGCACCACATCCGGGCCGTTGATGTCGTTCATCGCGATATCGGCCAATAGCACAGCAGGCGGGCGTTTGGTGGCCGTGCACAGCTGAATGGCTTTGCTGCCCTCGCTCACCGGCGGCAACAATTCGAAGTCGGGCAGTGCCTTCGCCAGAATCGACTGCAATGCCATCAAGGCCATGCGGTCGTTGTCCATGATGAGCATGGTGGGCTGCGATCCATCCCGCCCGCTGATATCCGACATATGCCTACGTGCGTTCAGCTCTTCTTCGGCTTCAGCGCTGAGGGCATGGGCATCGGAATCGGCTTGCGCGGGGCCGGCTTCGGCTTGGGCGCGGCCGGCGCGGAGGCCGGGAACTCGCCGCTGGTCGCCTTTGCGGCGGCTTCGGCTGCCCACTTGGCGTACTCGTCGAGGTCGTCCTCCTGCGCGGCGGGCGAGACCTTGGCGGCGTCGGCGTCAGCAGCAGAATCCACATCCTTGTCCGCATACTGATCATCAATATCGGCGAACGGGTCAGGAGAGCCCGTTCCCGGCTCCTGCTCGCTCAGCTCTTTTGCCAGCTCATCGTAATCGGTATCGGTGGTCAGGTACTTGAGCTTTCGGGCAATTTTCTGCTGTTTTGCTTTTTGACGTCCGCGGCCCATCTGACCCCCTGCGATTACTGTGCTGTTCGATTCATCAACAATAGAGAGTACCACTAATAGTGGCTTGTTCGTTGTCGGCTCACACTTTTACCATAAAAAGCGTTTATCTGAGCCCTATTTAAAGGATTTTCGCATGACCGACGAGCAGCAACTGACAGCGGCAGGCAATGAGATAAGCGCGAGCTTCCTCGCGGCCAAAAAGCGTTCGGACGAAACGCTCGCCAAGCTGGAGGCCAAGCCGTCGTCCTTCACCATGTTGACCGGCGACCGTCCGACCGGCCGGCTGCACCTCGGCCACTACTTCGGCTCGATCCGTGAGCGTGTCGCCATGCAGGAGCGCGGCGTCAACACGAACATCATCATCGCCGACTACCAGGTGATCACCGACCGTGACACCACCGAGCACATCCAAGACAACGTACTGAACCTGGTGCTCGACTACATGGCCGCCGGCATCGATCCGAACAAGACCATGATGTTCACCCACTCCGCCGTGCCGGCCGAGAACCAGCTGCTGCTGCCGTTCCTGTCCCTGGTCACCGAGGCTGAGCTGCACCGCAACCCGACCGTGAAGTCCGAGATGGAGGCGTCCGGCCACGCGCTGACCGGTCTGCTGCTCACCTACCCGGTGCATCAGGCGTGCGACATCCTCTTCTGCAAGGCCAACGTCGTGCCAATCGGTAAGGACAACCTGCCGCACGTGGAAATCACGCGCACCATCGCCCGCCGTTTCAACGAGCGTTACGCCAAGAAGAACCCAGTGTTCCCGGAGCCGGCCGCCATTCTGTCTGAGGCACCGGAGATTCCGGGTCTCGACGGCCGCAAGATGAGCAAGTCGTACGGCAACTCCATCATGCTGGGCGCCACCGCCGAGGAAACCGCCAAGCTCATCAAGAAGAGCCCGACCGATTCCGAGCGCCGCATCACCTTCGACCCGGTTGCCCGCCCGCAGGTCTCCGCCCTGCTGACCACCGCCGGTCTAGTGACCGGCCGCGACCCGAAGGACATCGCCGAGGAGATCGGTGATTCCGGCGCCGGCGCACTCAAGGCATACGTCATCGAATCAGTCAACGAGTTCCTGGCCCCGCACCGCGAGCGCCGCGCCGAGCTGGCCAAGGACATGGACTCCATTCGTGACATCCTGCACGACGGCAACAAGCGCGCCAACGCCATCGCCGAGGAGACCCTCGACCAGGTGCGCGAGGCCATGGGCATGAAGTACTGATTTTCCCGCCGCTCGTAGCAAGACGCCGTGTCAGCCCCAACTGGGCAACTGACACGGCGTTTTTTGCATTGCGGCGTCTGCTGTGTCCTATCTTCACTTCGAGGGGCGGATTTCTTGTTTTCCGGAGGTCTATCTCCGCTTCGAGGGGCTGTTGCTCAAGTAGGCGAGGCACAAAAACGGCGGAATGACGTTGGCGTGAATGGGATTTTATCTGAGATTGAGCGCATGACCAGCCCCTTGAAACGGAGATAGACCTCCGGAAAGGCTCAAATACGCCCCTTGAAACGGAGAATCAAGCGTTAGTAACTCTCAATTCAAAAAACACAACATGTTTTCCGTGCAACGCGGCTATCAAGACGGACCTCTGGTCACTTCATGCCGATGGCTTGCATCAATACGTACGCTCCCCGCACAGCAATGTCATTACGACGTGTTGCGGCATAGCGCGCATGGCTTCCGGAGTATCGGCGGCGTATGGGTCGGCGTCCAGCAACACCACATCGGCCGGGTCGCCGGATGCAAGACGGTCACGGCCAGTGGCGGTCGAGGCTGCCAGCGAGGTGCGCACATCGAGGCACTGCTCGGGCTGGAACGGGTCGCGGTCAGAGCTTTCGGCGCCGAACACGGCGGCGGAAATGGCCAGCCACGGGTCCAGCGGGGCCACGGGCGCATCCGAGCCCATGCGCAGCGTGGTACCGGCGTCGTGGAGGGCCCTGAACGGATAAGGGATGCCGGCCGGGTTGGCCCAGAAACGGGTGATGACGTCGCGGTCATCCATGGCGTGCTGCGGCTGGATACTGGCCGCGAGCCCCAGCTCGGCGAAACGCGGGATATCGAAGGGTTTGAGCATCTGCGCGTGCTCGATCGATCCATGTGCGTGCGTGGCAGCGACTGCGTTGAGCGCAATGGTGTTCGCTTCGTCGCCAATGGCGTGGCAGGCAATGTCGAAGCCATGCTCGGCGGCTAGGCGCATATAGTCTTCGATTTGCTGCGGCGTGTAGCTCAGCGTGCCATACGTCGGCGGCTCGATGCCCGAATACGGCGTGGAGCAGTAGGCGGAGCGAGTGTTGAGCGATCCGTCCGAGATGAGCTTCATGGCGCCCACATGGCCGAGCCCGGCGCTGCCCGGCAGTGGGTTGCCGGTATGCCAACCCGCGTCAATGGCGGCTTGCAACCGCTCGGGGTATACACCAGCGTCCACGCGCAAACCGTTAATGCCGGCCGCGAAACGATTGATCCACGTATCGATGTTTTCGGCCATTTCATAATCGCGGATGCCCACCACGCCCTTGCTTGCGGCGTCCTGTTCGGCCTCGCGCAGCAGACGGTCAGTCTCTTCAGCAGCGCCCGGCACCTTGTCGAAGGCGGTGTAGGCGTTGAACCATTCGAGTTCACCGACCAGACCGGATTCGTCCACATGTACGCCAAGCCTGCGGGCCGCGGCGGAGTTCACCCATCCGCAGTGCATGTCCGCGCTGGAGAGGGCCACCGGCTGTTCGCCGGTCACGGCGTCAATTGCAGCCAGTGTGGGCTGCTCGTCGTCGGCCCACAGCGAGTGACGGAATCGCATGCCCACCACGAAGGCATCCGGGTCAAGCGTGCCGGCGGCGCGGCGCTCATCCAGATGACGGCGCAACATGTCCATCGCTTCGGCGGCGGAACGGGCATTGATGAGGTCCAGTCGGCCCAGCGTCTTAGCCCATTGCGTGAAGTGCGTATGGCAGTCCCACAGGCCGGGAATAACCCACAGGCCGTCGGCGTCGATGGTGGTTTCGTCGGTGGGTGCGGCGGCCGACGTTGGGATTGAGACGCTGCCAGAAGCAATGGCATTCGTCGCGTATGCCAACGATGTCGTATGCGCCTTAGTCTGCATCGTGCCGTCCGAAGCCGAGACCGTTCCAGCAGGGCCGACAGACGCAACAACCCCATCGCGAAGCACCACATCCACGTGGTCCTGAGACCCCGGAACACCGGCATTGACAATACGCACCAAGCTACTCATACCCGCCATCATGCCACCTTTGCATGAACGCCATGGAGATTCGTTCAAGCTGAATCGCACCGTCGGCGGCGATTCCCGCTGGCTGCCTGCAAACCCCTACGTTCCATGTAATTGCGGGATGGCCTGCAACTGCGATGAACACCCATAGTTTATCCACCGACTTATCCACATTTATCCACCGAAAAATTGGGGCGGTAGACAAGGCCGGTAGCCGGACTCTACACTGCGAGGACAAAGCGAACATCACGAAGGGGTGATCATCATGGGTAGCTCAACGGCATTGACCGAGCTGACAATGCAGAAGTATCAACGAATGCAGACGTGCGCAGATGTTCAACGACGAAGCGCATGGCGCCCACCTTATGCCCTGACAACAGCGTTGGAGCTTTTGTCAATTGAAGTACCCCGCATATCAAGCAAACACAGAGGCCTTGCAACTACAACCATTGTTGCGGTTCCACACGCCAATGACAAACGGCACATTGTGGGGGTCAAAGTGGTTGTATGGCCTTTCCCACTAGACACGGTCATAATCGAGGGACAATTCACATGCACTTCACCAGCTTGCACATGGGCCATGTTCTCCGCGTATCTCGAACTTGAAGAACTCATCGTTCTCGCTGATTCCATGATGCGACGAGATCGAAGGCTCTGCAGAACAACCATCGACGCCCTTTCTCTGTATCTCGATGAGGCCGAGGCCCAGGTGCGAGCCGACAAAGAGAATGGAGCCAATTCGTATTTGTTCCGCGGGTATAACAAATGCCGTCGCGCCCTACTTTTGGCGCGCGCGGGCACAGATTCCTCCATGGAAACACGAACTCGTTTGGCTCTCTTGAAATACGGTCTGGATTGCCCGCAGGTGAATTATCCAATATTCGTAGGAAACAACACCAGACCCATATATCTCGATCTTGCATACCCTGAATTCAAGGTATGCATCGAATACGAAGGCTCTCATCATGCCGGGCAATGGCTGAATGACGCGAGACGCCGCCAGATGATCGAAGACGCTGGCTGGAAGTACATTCAAGTCACCAAATTAGATATTGGCAACGAAGCGGGAGAAGAGGCCCTTGCCCGAAGAGTTGCCGAAAGGATACAGGAGGTTACGGGCAAAACGGTCCAGCTCACGATGCGGCAAACCACCCAGCAAATTAGCGATGTCCGAAAGCTACGCCGTATTCCGCTGTACAAACGGCTGAAATTCGAGCCTCTGCTGCCAATTATTCCGACGACGCAGGAATAATAAGCCCGGTAGAGTCAGTCCGCACCGTCCGCACCGCGCTACGGTATTCAAAACCCATTTCAAGGGGCTGATTTGGCCTCCGCCGGAGGTCTACTTCCGTTTCAAGGGGCTGATCATCCGCTAGACCACGTGTATCAATGCCCTTACGCCAACGCCATTCCGCCGTTTTGGAGCCGCGTCTACTCAGGCATCAGCCCCTTGAAACGGAAGTAGACCTCTCCAGAACGTCAAATCAGCCCCTCGAAGTCCGTTTTGGCCTCAATGGTTCCTGCCGAACCACAAAAAAGCCACTCCTCTGCCATACGAGCCGACCGCACAGCAGGCACGTGTCATTTGCCGCTGCGGACCTCGGACTCCATGGCTTCCATGGGCTCGTCGACGAGCACGGTGCCGGACGGCAGGGTGCCGGGCAGCGGATCGTCCATGTAGTGGTCGAACTCGTAGAGCATACGCTCGTTCGGCTTGGCGGTCAGCAACGAAACCACCACGATGAACAGCAGCGAAATGATGAACGCCGGCAGCAGCTCATAGATGGCGAATACGCCGCCCAAGGGCTTGACGAGGTTGTGCCAGATCAGCACGGCCGCCGTGCCGGACAGCATGCCGGCCACGGCGCCGGCCTTGTTGGCGCGACGCCAGTATAGCGAGCACAGCATCAACGGGCCGAATGAGGCGCCAAGCCCGGCCCACGCGTAAGACACCACCTGGAAGATCGACGAGTTCTGGTCGTATGCCACCAGAATACCGAACAGGAACATGACCACCAGCGTGACCCTGGCCACGATCATGACCTGCTTGTCGGTGGCCTTGCGGTGCAGCAGCCCGCGGAAGATGTTCTCGCCCATGGCCGAAGCGCCGATGATCAGATACGAGGAGCTGGAGCTCATCGAGGCCGCGAAAATGCCGGAGACCACCACGCCGCACATGAAGCTCGGCAGCAGGGTCTGCGCCAGCACGATGAAAATGGTTTCCGCATCGGTGGAGGTCAGCAGTTCGGTGGGCATCATCGCGCGCCCCACCAAGCCGATGCACACCGCGCAACCCAGCGAAATCACGCACCAGGAGGTGGCGATGATTCGGGACTTGCGCACTTCTTCCACGCTGCGGATGGACAGGAAGCGCACCAGCACCTGCGGCATACCGAAGTAACCCAGGCCCCACGCCAGCATGGAGATGATGGTGATGATGCCGTAGTCGGAGGGCGCGCCGAACACGGCCTTGCCCGCCTCGACGAGCTGCTGGCCGGTGGCCGGGTCCAGCTTGGGCGCGGCCACCTGCGTGCCGGACAGGTAGCCGGGGATGGCACGCAGGAATTCCACGGTGTTGTCGATGCCGCCCGCGCTGGCCACGGTGCCGATGAACACCACCGCGAGCGCGAAGAACATGAGCATGCCTTGAATGAAGTCGGTCATCACCACGGACAAGTAGCCGCCCACCACGGTGTAGACGAACACGACCACCGCGCCGATGATCATCATGACGTGGTAGTCGAAACCGAACAACGTGGCGAACAGCTTGCCCACGGTCACGAAGCAGCTGCCCACGTACACGCTGAAGAACACCAGGATGATCACGGCCGCGATGGTGGAGACCACGCCCTTCTTGTCATGGAAACGCTTGGCGAAGAAGTCAGGAATGGTGATGGCATCGCCGGCCACTACCGAGTAGCGGCGCAGTCGCCGGGCCACAAGCTTCCAGTTGAGATAGGTGCCGAGCGCCAGGCCGATGGCGGTCCACATCGGGTCGGCCGCGCCGGTGAAGTAGGCCAGGCCCGGCAGGCCCATCAGCAGCCAGCCGCTCATGTCGGAGGCTTCGGCGCTCAGGGCCGTGAGCCACGGCCCCACGCCGCGCCCGCCCGCGAAGTATTCCTTGGAGGAGGAGTTGGAGCGTTTGGAGTAGATGAATCCGATGGACAGCATGGCCGCAAAATAGATGACCATGGCCAGCAGAATCCAGAAATCGTTGGCCAACTGCGACCCCTCCTCAATCATGACGCCAAGCGGCTACCGCCATGGCAGAACTATGTGCTGATATGCGATTGACGCCGGAGCGGCGTCATACAGACCGTCACAGCCGTGAATACGGCCGCAACGCACTTCGCCTGATGGTAGTGGATACAAGGGCTCAAGCACCTTCCACCGCTTCCATACTGAGACGCTGTTTTATCCGAGCTCCCCTCACCTGAGGGGAGCCAAGATGACGGTCAGATGTCGTAGCGCCAGGACTTGTCGGTCACCACGCGGGCCATCGCCAAGCCGATCGGCAGACAGATGATCACCATGAACGCACGGAACGCCCAGTCCAGCGCATTCATGGTCTGGAAGCTGCCGAGGTACCACATGGCACGATACATATACAGACCGGGCACCATGATCACGATCGACGGCACGGTCAGGCAGATGCGCGGGTAGCCGAGGTGCGGCGGTAGCCAGCCACGTCGCACGGATGAACGCCACGCCGATGCCAGAATGCCCGCCAGAAACGCGCCGATGAAGGTAGCCATCTCAGGTGCCACGTTGAAGTCCTGCAATTCCAAGCGCAGCGTGTCCGTGATCGCACCGATTAGGGCGGCGGTCAGGCACATGCGCTGCGGCGAATTGAACAGCACGGAGAAGCCCCACACGCCGACGAACGCCGCCACGAACCGCAGCAATCCGTTGACCCACGGGTCAAGCCCCAGTGGCTCAAAGCCTTCCGGGTGCAGGTGCACCATCACGGCCACGGCCCAGCCTGCCAGCGTGGCCATCAGGATGATGCACAGCACGTACGCCACGCGCTGGATGCCCGAAGGGAAGTCGATTTTCGCCATGTCGAGTCCGCCGGTGATGAGCGGGAAACCGGGGATCACGAACAGCATGGCGCCGATGTAGGCCGTATCGTGCGAGAGCGCGACTGGGTCGAAAATGCCGATGAGTCGCAAGGTGCCGGTGCAGGCGAGCGCCGCCGCGGCCACGCACACAAAGGTGACGAAGAACTGGTTCAGATGGTATGCAAACAGCCGGCGACGCATCCACTGGCCAAGGCCCGCGCCCACGAACGCACCGATCATGTCGTATGGGCCGCCGCCGAGCAGGAACACGAAGGCCGCGCAGGCCAAGGCGGAAGCCAGACCGGAGAACCACGGCTTGTACAGCGGCTTGCGACGCTCAATCAGATCGAGCCGCTCGTGCGCCTGCCGCACGGTGATACCGCCCTTGGCCTTCTCTTCGTCGGAGCGCTCGTTGAAGTGTTCGGCGTATTCCTTGGGCACGCGATTCTTGCGCTTCGTACTGCTTGCAGCAGGGCTTTCGGCGGTTGCGCCGTTCGCCGCGTTCGCCGATTCAACCGACTCATTGGAGTCACCGGTAAACACTTCGGCATCGTCGAAGGCCTTCTCTTCGGCCGCTTTGTCTTCGACCGGAGTGACTTCCGCGCTGTCCGCCAAAAGTCGGTGGGCTTCTTCATTGTCATCATCCAAGGACTTGGCCACGGAGGTCACGAGTACCTTGGTTTTCAACGCAAGATCCAGCGCCTCGTCCACGCTGCCGTTGGCCGCCTCAGCCTCGGCCTTGGCACGTTCGCGCAGGCGCTTGGCCAGATCAGCAGAATACTGCGAAGCGTCACGTTCGTCCAAATGCTTGACCACGCCATCGGACAGTTGCGAATCGACGTGATACATCGACCCCTTGCCGAGATTCACGGAGAACCAGTCGGCGAAATGTTCCAGCAGCCAGATACGTTCGGTGTTCACGCCGGTGGTCGGCAAATCCACGACTTCGGTGATGCGGTTACGACCATCCGTGCAGGTGGCCTCGATATCCGTCAGGTTCACGTCGGCGCGTACGTGCACGCCCAGCGGGTAGGCGATGCGGTGCATCATTTCACGCACGCGGAAGGAGCCGGTGCCGGCTCCCAGGTCCAGCATGCCGACCCGTACAATCACGCTGGCTTTGGCGGCGATACCGGCGTCCACCACCGGTTTTTCCCAATCGCGCGCAATATCTTCCATGTCCAGCGGAATGGAGTGGGTGTGGAATTTACGTACAGCCGTTGCGCCTTTCGCTTCGGGCGCACTTTTTTTCTTCTGTTCGCTCACATCCCTCATTACTACTCCCTGCCTCCCCCGCCAGCAATCGTAAGGTGCTCAAATCTTCCGCGAATCGGACAGTGTCTCATATGCTGTCCGATATTCGGTCTCTATAGGTGGACAACTTGACGCACTATATGGACTCCGTAACGCAAATAGCGATTTCGCGGGGATACACTATTGCCCACACAACAACCACGTTGAATATGGGCTGTGGGCTCGCAACGACTGGCCTCAACAACTGCGGAGGAGCCGCAGACGACCGGTAGACCGAGCAACCTGTTATTCGGCAAAGGAGGCTATATGGCAACACCTGAAGAACAGATCACTCCCGCTGACGCCGCCATCGTCACTACCGGGACCGGCCGAAAGGGCCCGGAGGAGCATGATCTTCCCGAAAGCCTGAAGTACGACATGGATCTGTGTCTTGAGATCCTGCGTAACGTACTGGGCGAATACAACCCCGAACTGCTGTCTACGTTCGACACCGTGCGTCATTACGCGGTGGAGGCCAGCGCCGAGCATTTCGCCGAGCTGAAGGATCCGAACCCCGACCAGGATGGCCTGAAGGAGGCCGTGAACGTCATCGACAACATGACGTTGCACGACGCCCAGCTGCTGGCCCGCGCGTTCGCCACGTATTTCCATCTGGCAAACCTGTCCGAGGAGAACTACCGTGTTTCCGTGCTCCACGAGCGCGAGAACAACGTGTCCGTTGACCAGGCGGTCGACCCGATCAACGAGCTCACCGTCGCCTACCACCAGCTCATCAATGAGACTGGCCCGGCCAAGGCCAAGGAACTGCTCAACCAGCTCGAATTCCACCCCGTCTTCACGGCGCACCCCACTGAGGCCCGTCGTAAGGCCGTGGAAGGCAAGATCCGCCGCGTTTCCGAATTGCTTGAGGAGTACAAGCGCCTCGGCGGCTCGGATAAGAAGGAATGCCTGCGCCGTCTCTACAACGAGATCGACGCCCTGTTCCGCACCTCTCCGATCGCGCTGAAGAAGCCGACCCCGGTTGAGGAAGCGGACACGATTCTCGACATCTTCGACAACACGCTGTTCAACACCATCCCCAAGGTCTACCGTCGCTTCGACGACTGGGTCCTGGGCGATAAGGCCGGTCTCGTCGAGCCCGCTTGCCCCGCGTTCTTCCACCCGGGCAGCTGGATCGGCTCCGACCGCGACGGTAACCCGAACGTCACCGCCAAGGTGAGCCGCGCCGTGGCCCGCAAGTTCTCCGATCACGTGATCGCCGCCCTTGAGGAAGCCACCCGCACCGTGGGCCGCAACCTCACGATGGAAGCCGAGACCACGCCGCCAAGCGCCGAGCTCAAAAGCCTCTGGAGCCACCAGAAGGAAATGAGCGAGCGCCTGACCGACAAGGCCGCCCTGATCTCCACCAAGGAGATGCACCGCGCGGTCATGCTGGTGATGGCCGATCGTCTGCACTACACCATCGAGCGCGATGCCGACCTCATGTACCACTCCTGCGACGACTTCCTCGCCGACCTCAAGGTGGTCCAGCGTTCGCTGGCCGCCGCCGGTGCCAAGCGTTCCGCTTACGGCCCGCTGCAGGATCTGATCTGGCAGACCGAGACCTTCGGCTTCCACATGGTGGAGATGGAGTTCCGTCAGCACTCCGTGGTGCACGCCCGCGCCCTTGCGGATATCCGCGAGCACGGCCTGCACGGCGAGCGCGGCGAACTGCAGCCGATGACGCACGAGGTGCTCGACACCTTCCGCGCCCTCGGTGCCATCCAGAAGCGCAACGGCCTCAAGGCCGCCCGCCGCTACATCATCTCCTTCACCAAGAGCGCCCAGAACATCAAGGATGTCTACGAGCTCAACCGCTTGGCCTTCTCCCACCCGGAGGACGTGCCCACCATCGACGTGATCCCGCTGTTCGAGCAGCTTGAGGATCTGCAGAACTCGGTGGACGTGCTCGAGGAAATGATCAAGATCCCCGAGGTTCAGGCTCGTCTGAAGGCCACCGGCAACAAGCTCGAGGTCATGCTCGGCTACTCCGACTCCTCGAAGGACGCCGGCCCGACCTCCGCCACGCTGGCCCTGCACTCCGCTCAGGAGCGCATCGCCAAATGGGCTGAGTCGCACGACATCGACCTGACCCTGTTCCATGGCCGCGGCGGTGCCGTCGGTCGTGGCGGCGGCCCCGCCAACCGCGCGGTGCTCGCCCAGCCGGTCGGTTCCGTCAAGTGCCGCTTCAAGCTCACCGAGCAGGGCGAGGTCATCTTCGCCCGTTACGGCAACCCGGTGCTGGCCATCCGCCACGTCGAGTCCGTGGCTGCGGCGACCTTGCTGCAGTCCGCGCCGAGCGTGGAGAAGCGCAACACCGAGATGACCGAGAGGTACGCCGACATGGCCGCTCAGCTCGACGAGGCCGCGCACAACCGTTTCCTCGACCTGTTGAACACCGATGGCTTCGCTCCGTGGTTCTCGATCGTTACGCCGCTGACCGAAATCGGCCTGCTGCCGATCGGCTCCCGCCCGGCCAAGCGTGGCCTCGGCGCCAAGTCGCTCGACGACCTGCGTACGATTCCGTGGATCTTCTCCTGGGCCCAGGCCCGCATCAACCTGGCCGCTTGGTACGGTCTCGGCACCGCATGCGAGAAGTTCGGCGATCTGGAGACCATGCGTCAGGCTTACGAGGAATGGCCGCTGTTCTCCACGTTCATCGACAACATCGAGATGTCCATCGCCAAGACGGATGAGCGCATCGCCAGGATGTACCTTGCCCTCGGCGACCGCGAGGACCTCAATGAGAAGGTGCTCAACGAGATGGAGCTCACCCGCAAGTGGGTTCTGGCCATCGTGGGTGACAAGTGGCCGCTGCAGCACCGTCACGTGCTCGGCCAGGCCATCCGCATCCGCTCCCCATACGTGGACGCGCTGTCCGTCACTCAGGTGCTGGCGCTCAAGTCGCTGCGCAAGAAGGTGGACAAGGAAGAGCTCTCGCAGAGCCAACAGGCCGGATTCATCTACCTCATCCTGTGCACCGTCTCCGGCGTCGCCGCGGGCCTGCAGAACACGGGCTGATTCCCGGCCGACCGATCGGGAAAAGCGAGCGGGGAGGTTCCGTGCCGATAAACGGCGCGGGCCTCCCCGCTCGCGTCATACGGCCCTAGACTGGCCGGCGACGGCGCACGCCGGGCGGGCGCGCAGAGAACGGACGCGCGGAACGGGCCCCGGATGATTGGAGGGGACATGGACAAGCCAGCGGACGGGCGCGGGAACACCGGGTCCACGGACGGCATCAGGACGGGGGGCGACGCCGGGAACGAACGCCACGCTTGCAAAGCGAATCCGGCTACAACCGATGGCATTGGGAAGAAACACGGCACAGAAGATATGTCAGAAAGTTTTTCCGGCAAGAAATATGCTTTGGCACCGAAAGCAGCAGCTACCAAATTCCTTAAGGCGAGTAGATGCTATGTGGTTTTGGGCAAGGCCAGACGTGTGCTATGGTGGCTGGGATTACTGCTGCTTTCACCAGCACTTATTTTGTGGGCGGAATGGGGCACCAATGGCGATGATGATACTATAATCTGCAGAGTTCTAACGTTCTCTTCCTCTTCGTGCATGAATTTAACTACGGCAACTGAGTATGTACGTAGACTTACCTTAGTATTGATTATGGGGGTAGTCTGCTGGATTGCGGCGCTTGTCATCTTTGGCGTGCGTTCATATATGCGATCTGTATATCCGGAACTTCGTGATCATTCCCCTTCCGCCTCGCATGTCCTTGTGGGAATCATATCGTTTCTCGTGCTGGTTATGGTCTTTCCTGTTTTTGTGATAACGCTACTTTCCGCTCTAATGACTCTATGACGTTTTACCAGAGGCGCATTGCGTGGAATGGCTGAATCATTCCACGCAATGCGATCACAATCATGATTGATTAACGGTTCGATTTTCAAGAGATTCAGCATAGGATAATGCCAATATACCAGCCTCCGCTT
This sequence comes from Bifidobacterium longum subsp. infantis ATCC 15697 = JCM 1222 = DSM 20088, assembly GCF_000269965.1. Classification (NCBI taxonomy): domain Bacteria; kingdom Bacillati; phylum Actinomycetota; class Actinomycetes; order Bifidobacteriales; family Bifidobacteriaceae; genus Bifidobacterium; species Bifidobacterium longum. The sequence goes on along the minus strand of NC_017219.1, from coordinate 65,334 downwards.
GACTCGGGAGTCGGTCTGCATGTGACGCAATGAGCAGTGCTTTTTTACTTCCGGATACGTTATCGAATATTCCAAGATCGATTCCATCAACGAGCTTTCGAAATGCGATGACCAGGTTGTCCGCACTTCCCTTGAACCGGGACTGATAGAACCGTTTAATTCGATTCGTCTCGCTTTGCGCGAACATGTCCCGCATAGCGGTGGACAAAGACCTTTCGGAGGAATTGCTCTGCATGGACCGCGCCAACAACCATGCATCACAGTCCGCGAGAACATCGCTGTAACTGAATCCCATACGGGCGTCTTGCTCGCCGAGATGAGTGTGCAGCCATGACGCCAGGTCCTCTTTCGGGGTATTCGCCAGGTAGCTTCCCCAGATCTGCAACAAATCCAGAGCCCATCCGCCCAGATCACCGAGACCTAGGACCGGCACCGCCTCCCACTCGTTGTGAACCCGATCCACTCCAACAGAGGAAAGACGCAATGCATAATCCTGCAGGTATCAGCTCCAAGCCACCCAATGATGCTCATTGACCTTGCGTAACTCCGGCACCTGTCCTTCACGAATGTCATGCGCATACGATCTTCGAACCGCAAAAGGTTCGGAATCCGACTTCCGCAGAGCATGCCTCCCCTTCGGATTCGCCGCAGGAATCGCATCCAAAAGCTCCTTCGTATAAGGGTGGATCGGATTGGAGAAAATCTCCTCTCGACTTCCGACTTCCACGATCACACCCAGATACATGATCATCAGTCGTGAGCACAAGTGCTCCACAACACTGAGATCATGCGAGATGAACATGAAAGTCGTGCCTCGCCGCTCCTGCAGATCACTGAAAAGATTGATGATCTGCGCCTGCACGGATACATCCAGTGAAGCCACGGGTTCATCGGCCACCACGAAATCCGGCTTCAAACCCATCGCCCGAGCAATGCCGATACGCTGCCGCTGACCGCCCGAAAACTCATGCGGATATCGATCCAAGGCATCGGCATCCATGCCGCATAGCCGCAATACATCCGCCACCCGATCACGCACGTTCGTCCTGTCGGCGAGTCCATGCTCGAGCATCGGCTCGCCAATCGCCGTGATGATGGGTAGACGAGGATTCAGGGAACTATATGGATCCTGGAAGATGTACTGCATCTGCGGGCGCAAATCACGCAGACTATCGCGGTCCAGATCGAATATATTCCGCCCCCGGAACCTGACTTCCCCGCTGGTCTTGTTCTGCAGTCGGAGGATGGTCTGCCCCAAAGTCGTCTTACCCGAGCCTGATTCTCCCACCAAGCCCACTGCCTCTCCGGGAAATATCTCGAAACTGACGTCATTGACACCACGCACCGTATGGGTGGTGCGAGAGAAGAAACCTTCTTGCGACACAAAGTATTTCTTAAGATGTTTGACCTCCACCAAAGGCTCATCCGGCTTCGCCAACGCTATCGGGCTTTCGCGGGAATCATTGCGCCCATGATTCCATTCCCCGTCCTCGGGCGCCGAGGCATCATCGAGCACAGCCAGGGAATTCCCACCAGACAACGCCGAGAACCGAGGCACCAGATCACGGACCGTGGGCAGGCGATGACGACGCGCGCCGATCATCGGACGAGTTTCCAGCAATGCCTTGGTATATGGATGCTGCGGATGGTCGAAGATACCATACACATCGCCATGTTCCACGACCTTGCCCTCATACATCACCACGACGTAATCCGCCACTTCCGCGACCACGCCAAAATCATGCGTAATGAAGAGGATGGAAAGGCCTATCTCCTCCTTCAGTTTCAACAGCAGATGAATAATCTGAGCCTGGATGGTCACATCGAGCGCGGTCGTGGGCTCATCGGCAATCAACAGTTTCGGGCCACAGCACAAGGCGATTGCGATCATCACACGCTGGGCCATGCCTCCCGACAATTCGTGCGGGTACATGTTCATGACGCGCTCGGGATTCGGTAATCCCACACGCTTCAGCCACTGCACGGAACGCTTCCAGGCGGATTCCCTGGAGGCACCGCTATGCACCTGTATGGTCTCGCCAAGCTGCTTTCCTACGCGCAGCACCGGATTCAATGAATGCATGGGTTCCTGGAAGATCATGGAGATTCCTTCACCACGCAGCCGCTCAAGATTCTTGTGGTTGAGCGATAACACGTCACGACCATCAAAGGTGATGGTTCCACCCACAATTCGTCCAGGCTCATCCACCAAATCAATCGTGGACATGGCGGTGACGGATTTTCCGGAACCGGACTCACCCACCAAGCACGTCACCGAACCTTGAGGAACATCGAAGCTCACATCATTGACCGCATGGCGGACCTCTCCTCCATCCAGAGGAAATTCGACGCACAGATCACGCACGCGCAGCAACGGCTCATGCGTATCCGAACCATTTCCCGTATCGTAAGCAATAACCATGCCTCACGCCCTTTCATTCTTCGGATCGTAGATGTCGCGTAGCCGATCACCCAAGACATTGATGGCCACCACCGTAACGAATACGGCGACCCCCGGCGGAATCCAAAGCCATGGACGTTTCTGAAAGTCCATGAGGTTGGAAGCCGCCGCCATCATATTTCCCCACGACGCATTCGGCGGCACGACTCCAAGCCCCAGGAAGCTCAACGTGGATTCCATGAGAATGCCGCCGGCGACGCTTAACGTGGTCTGCACAATCAACAGCGGCAGCACATTGGGCAGCAGATGATGAAGCAGCCTCGACCTTGTGCTCAGGCCCAACGCCTCGGTGGCTTTCATATACAAACGTTCCCTTAATGAAAGCACTTCACCGCGGATCATGCGCGACATACCCGGCCAGCCGATAATCGACAACATGACCATCACCACATAGATGCGGGAACTCGCGGGAACCTTGAACTCCGAGAGCAATGCGGCCATGATGATCAACAAAGGCAGACTTGGAATCGACATCAGCAAATCCGCCAGACGCATGATAACGGCATCGACCCATCCGCCAAAATAACCGGACGCAATGCCGATCGTGGCGCCAAGCACCACGGAAAGGACCGTGGACGCCAATCCGATGGTCAAGGAAATACGACCGGCATACATCAATCGCGTAAGGATATCTCGCCCGTAATCATCCGTGCCAAGCAGATGGTCCAGAGTAGGGCCCTGTTCGGCATTGGGAACATCCAACTGGTTTTGCCCGTATGGACTGAACAAAGGCCCCAGAACACTGAGCAACAGCACGAGAACCAGCGTGGCGATGCTGACGGCCGCGGCACGTGTGTGCGCCAACCGGACAAGATTGCGATACCATAACGGTCGAACGCCAGAATTCCGCATCTTTCCCCCATTGGCTGATCGCTGCGACCGTGATCGTGATTCACTGCGACGTAGTTCCATGTCAACCCTGAACTTTCTGCGCCAACCGGACACGTGGATCCGCAGCGGCATACATGATGTCGGCCAGGAAATTGGCCAGAATCGTTAAAAACGACAGCAGCAGCGTACAAGTCATCAGCACCTCATAGTCACGCGCGTTCAAGGCCGCCAGCTGAATGCTGCCGATACCCGGCCAATTGAATATCTGTTCGGTGATGATCGCGCCTGAGAACAATCCGGGAATCTCGAAGGCAAGCAGCGTGATAGCCGGCAACAAGGCGTTTCTCAGCGCATGGCCGAAAACGACCGACCGCTCGGAGATGCCGCGGGCGCGCGCGCAACGGACAAAATCCATGCGCAGCACATCCAACATTCCGGAACGGAAATAGCGGGTCAACGAACCGGCTGAGAAGAACGCCAACAGTAGTGTCGGCATGATCATGTGCCGCAATACCTCAAGAACATACGCGAACCCGGTACTGTTCGACCCCGTATCGACCATGCCTCCGGTCGGCAGCCAACGAAGATCGACCGCGAAAAATTTGATGGCCAGCAGACCGATGAAGAAGGAAGGGAACGACAATGAGGCGAAGACGACAACAGTGACCAGTTTATCGACCAGAGAGTATTGGTGAGTCGCGGAGAACACGCCAATGACCACAGCAACGGTCCACGCAATGACCACAGCGGCCAAAGCGACGATGAAGGAATTCATCATGTACGTCTTCAGGAGGCGCGTGACCGGCTCATTGTATTGCAACGACCATCCGAAGTCACCGTGGAAGACGTTCTTCAGCCATATGAAGTAGCGAACGATGGTGGGCTGATCAAGTCCGTATAATGCGCGCAGCTCAGCCAGTCGAGCGGGTTTCAGCTTCCTGTTTCCCGAGAAGAAATCACCGGGCATCAACGCAAAGAGGAAAAACACCAGGATGGAAAGCAGGAAAAGCATGAACACCATCTGGGCGAATCGCCGTAACGTATATCGCAACATGAACCGAATTTCCTTTCAGGCATGATCAACAATCACAGCGGCGTATCCAAACACCGCAGAACGTTGTGGCCCCAAGCCGACCTCGCAAGGGGCCACGACGATGATGCATGCCGATCAGCGGTTATCCAACGCTTTGGACACGAAACGCAGCCGACCGCCTATTCGATCGAAAGCTTCGCGAGGACGAGCGCCGCATCGCTATTGCCGGTCGAATAGTTCTCAACACCCTTGACACGGGTGTTCCATGCCGTGATGGACTGCCGATAGCTCAATGGAATGGTGGGCGGATCATTGTTCAGAACCTTGTAGAGCTCCGCATAGATGGCCTTGCGTTTTGTCTTATCCTGAGTGGACAGCCCTTCCTTGGCGAGCTTGTCGGCTTCCTCATTGTGGTAGCCCGTGAGGTTGATGGACTTGTCGTGCGAGACGAATTCGGAAATCGCGTCGTTCGGATCCGACAAACCGTTGGTGCGGAATCCGCCGACCAAATCCCAATCGCCGCCCTGCGTCCATCGTTCGATGATGGTGTCGCCATCGAGCACTTCAGGCTGGAAGTCAATGCCGATGGCTTTGTAGTTCTCCGTGGCAATCGGGATCGTCTCATCCGTGTCCTTGGAAGTCAGGTACCGTACGGTGAGCTTCCTGCCATCTTTTTCGCGAATCCCGTCCGAGCCGGTCTTCCAACCGGCCTCGTCAAGCAGCTTGCCCGCCTTGTCCGGATCGAACTTGTACTTGTTGACTCCCTTATCGGTGTACGACCATTGCGTAGGAGCGGCATACACGTTCGCCACCTGGCCGAATCCCTTATACGCCACGTTGATGATCTGCTGACGGTTGAGACCATAGATCAACGCCTGACGGACTCGCTTGTCGTTGAACGGGGCCTTGAGGTTATTGATCCAGATCTCACTCATGTCCGGCACCGTGCTTTCGCGCACACTGGCAAAGCCAAGCTGCTTCAGTGCGTCAAGATTATCTTTGTCCGGGCTGAAACCATCAAAATCGGTTTCGCCGTTCTGGAAGTTCGACAGCGCCGTGTCCTTGGAGGTGACCTTAAAAATCAGATTCCTGATCTTCGGTTCGCCGCCATAGTAGTACTTGTTGGCAACATACCGCACTTCCTGACCATCCACATATTTGGACAGCTTGTAGGGGCCGGCGCCCAAAGGCTTGCCGTACAGATCCTTCAGATAATCAAGGTGCCCTCGCTGGTAGTCCTTGCCGTAATATGCTTTCGACAGCACCTGGCCGCCAAGAATGCCCAATGTCAGCGGATTCGCTTTCGTGGTCTCAATGGTGATGGTCCGCTCGTCGATCACCCGGATGCCGGAGATGGAATCAGCCTTGCCCGACTTGTACGCATCAACGCCTTTGATGCCGATGTCGGAGAAATCACTGCCGCCCGAGTAAGCCGGATCATTGAACAGCGTCAGGCTGAAAGCCACATCGTCCGCGGTCAGCGGCGACCCATCCGAGAATTTCAGATTGTCGCGCAGATGGAAGGTGTACGTGAGCTGATCACTGGAGATATCCCATTTCTCGGCCAAGTCGGGAATATACTGTCCCGAATCATCGGTCACCACCAGACTCGCGAAAATCGGCTGCTGCGCGTTGCCATCCCAGCCATTGTCATTGAACCCCGGCAAGAACACACCGCTCGGAGAATTGATCGTGGCGATGAATGTGTCCTTACGGCCGTTGGCCTTGGCGGGGCTTTTACTTGGATCGCCCTTGACCACGACCTTGTTCAGGCTGCCGTCGACGGTGGTTTCCGTGGATTCCGCATTACTGCCGCCGCTCGTGCCGCCACAACCAGCCACCAGCAGCAATGCTGCCGCCGCCGCGACCACAGCTACAAGATGCTTACGCATAATCCCTCCTTGCGTTGTATCGGGGATTCGCGTCACCGAAAGAATGTCAGTGTTCTTTCAATCCCCCGAACCGCGAATCCCTTACCTTGAGATACATCCACAATCCCTTTCTCGATGTATCTGTGCACAGTGTACGTAAGGCGGAAAGCAGACACTCGCTGTAGGTACTCACCGTTTCTTATGGGAGGCCATCAGGATTCCTGATAGATAGGATTCCATGATGGTGATTTCGCAACGGGCTTCCTCACCCGTATCGCACGGCCCGGGAACGTCCGCGCCGAGCCGTGCCTACGCGCCGACCAGTGCAAGCATCTGCGGGATGCTCTTCTTGCCGAACTCGACCCGTCGCGTGCCGTCGGCCCGCGTGACGACGATGCAGGGCACGCTCATCGCGCCGTAATGGTCCTTGAGCTCGGGAAAGAGCGCAACATCGTAGGCCTCGGCACGCACGGCCGGGTTCAGCGAGGCGATGCGCAAGAAGGTGGACCAGGAAGAGCTCTCGCAAAGCCAGCAGGCAGGATTCATCTATCTGATCCTCTGCACCGTTTCAGGTGTTGCTGCCGGCCTGCAGAACACAGGCTGATCTACACACCAGCGCATATGGGGAAGCCCCGCTCACATCGAGCGGGGCTTCCCCGTTTTGTGTGCATCTTTCATCATCTTGCAATAATTCTTACATGTTAACAGAGAGTTCTTACATGTAAGAATTATTGCAAGGTGATGAAAGAACTTACTTTCACGCGCGCCAATCATCCCAACACGTATCGGGATGACGGCCCATTCCCCTCGCGGCGCAACTTGCCCACATCTTCGAGCTTCTTCAACAACCGGTATGCACTGATATAGCTCAGGCCAAACAAATCCATGACATCCGCTGTAGTGACGACACCATCATTTTTTTCGGCGAACTCCAGAACAAGGCCACTGCGCCGGGTGGCATCGATGTCACGCTGACGCGCGTAAGACGCCAACCCCTCTGAACGTTTGTACACTTGGGCACTCAGCATATACGAGCGAGAGCTCCCACTGCCGACCCCCTCTACCAAACCAGCTTCCACCAAATTCTCAACAGCGGACACGATGCGTCGATGCTCCAAATGGGAGAAATCGCACAACTGGACCACGGTAAGCCTACGATGCTCGCGCAGCAGCGAGAGCACAATCAGCGACCAGACCGGCAATGGAGCCCCACGTCGACGTTCCTCGTCTCCAATCATGGTCACGAATGCCTCGTCAGGCACCACACGGCGGAGGAACAGAATGACTTCTTCGGCACTGGACTGCGAGTAATCCGGGAAAGAACCGCCTGCCGCAATCGACCCGGCATAGATGGTATCCACACCTCGCCCGGTACGTTCAACATATCCGGCAGCTTTCAAAATCAGAGCAAGCTGCGGATTACGGGAACGCGGTTGTGCAGTAAGCAGGTTATCTTCGGAGACACCCTCTATGAATCCTCCGGGGTTGGCTATGGTCAACCCATCATCATCAACCAGGAACCTCACCGAACCCATTCGCGCATAATCGCGATGGCAGAAAGCGTTAATCATTGCCTCACGGAATGCCCCTCGATCGAAGTCTGGCAGATCGACACGAATCAAGCCGCTCATGACTTCGTGGCTGGGATTCCACGGCTCCATCAGCTCGCCTACACGATCAAACATATCCACCAAGGGCAACACGAACGGATCCATATTGACCTTTGGAGACATGCCTTTCATCACTTGAAAAACAGCCGATGCGGCTGGAATCGATCGATGAATAGCATCAACCGAACCAATGGTGAGCAGACCAGCAACAGATGGCTGTAATCCATACGGGCCGTCAACAACCAGCTCAAGCGCCCGATCGAAATCCTCATCAGTAAAAGACAACAACGAGTTTTGCGCATTGGCACTGCGAATATGGCTTCTCAACTTGTTCCGTGAGTCTGGATTCAAATCGCCCAACCGAGCCTCTGGGGCAGGTTGCGCACTGAAATCGTAGAACCGTTGCTGAGATAAACGGCTAATGAATTGGGAAACAAACAGCGGAACGACCTCAGGCGAGCCGTCTGCTTTCAGCCGGCGCTGTAGTGTCTTCCCTTGACTAGTAGACACGATTTGCTGACTGTTACCCACCTCAATACTGACTATCGGCACCTCGTTCTCATACAAGAGCGCCACGCGAGCGGGAAGCTGCGGAACAGTCTTATTGAAAATTAGTGCCGCAAGTCCATTGATATTGCGATGCTCGTCACATACGCCGGTCACAGTGCCATCGTCTTCAATACCGAGATACAGTGTGCCGCCTTCAGTATTGGCTAGAGCCACTACGTTGTCAACAATTTCATCATGCGATTGAGGACGCTTCTGCTCGCTCTTGAACTCAACTGTCAAACTTTCTTTAGTCGGCAACATGAGCATCCCCTTTCACCATCTTGCAATAATTCTTACATGTTAACAGAGAGTTCTTACATGTAAGAATTATTGCAAGATGATGAAAGGGGCAAAGAGGCACCCATACTGCCATATCCAGTAACGTAAATCTAATCATCGCCGCTTTCGACATATCCGCTATCAGCCGATGGCCGATAGCCGGCAAGTATGAAGCTGAGATATAAGCCTATACACGATTGCCCCTAGCTGATTAATGTCAGGGACCTCCGCTTCGCGCCGGAGGCCCCTTTTTGCTTGGGCTTCTATAGCGGCAATGCGGCAAGCCGACCAATCGCCCATAATGGCACATTCAGCAGCCAGTCATCGTCACGATACCCAGCAAGACTGGTGCGCACTGCTTTATGCAGGTCGAAATGACCAACAGCCACACGCAGGCTTACGAACTTTCGATTCTCCTTTGCCAGCTGCGATGGTAGAGAAGCCCAAACTATACGAATTCTCTCAAGGATACGTAGCGGCGCGTGTTTCGAGAAGTCCCCGCCATAATCATCAAGGAGCACCAAGGTATCTGTCGTGATAGGAACACCTATTTCGAGGCTGATGTTACGCAATATCCTGCTCACATCTAGATAGCCGTCAAAGAAACTCCTCGCACGCTCATTGTTCATGAGGTCGATACGCGCCACTACCTCATATCGTGTACGCCCGAACTCCTCCGACAGACACGTTTTGCCCGTCTGACGGGCGCCTCGGATAATGAGCGGCTTTCTATTTTCGAGACGTCTTCCAAGCCTCAAGCTGCTTCATAGCCGTACGATCCATGACCAATCCCAATCTCCTACAGAAAATGTGTGAGTAAAACACATTTTACGTACAAGAAATGTGTGAGTAGGCAGTGGCAGCGCCGCTCAAACAGTAACGGAACCCTGATATCACAGCATCCGCCGGCCGACAGCGGCAGACGACACCCACCACGCGATTTCGAGTACACTATAGAATCATTACCCCAGAACGCACAATTTCAAGTATACTGAAAATCAACGTCGATCTAACGACTGTTTTGCAATACACTAGAAATCGGAGGCGTGGAGATGACGGGATATATCGCACGAGACAAGCTCACCGACACGCTGCGCAGCCACCGGAACACCCCGGAGATCAAGGTGCTTACCGGCGTCCGACGGTGCGGGAAAAGCACGCTGCTGGAACATTATGCGCAATCACTGCTCGACGACGGCGTTCCCGCGAGCAATATCTTCACCCGTCGCTTCGATTCCTTCGACACGCCCATCGGATATTCGGCGACCGACCTGCACGCCGACCTGATGCAAGCCACGCAAGAAGCCCAACCCGGCCCCTTCTACGTTTTCCTTGATGAAATACAGGACGTTCCCGGATGGGAGGAAGTGGTTCGCCGGCTGCATTCCCGTGACGACACCGACGTGTATGCCACCGGATCGAACGCACGACTGCTATCCGGCGAACTGGCGACCCATCTGACGGGTCGCTACATCACCATCCCCATATATCCGCTCTCCTTCGACGAATACCAACGCCATCATCGGGCTCAGGGAACCACGGATTCCACGGACCAGCTGTTCTCCGAATACATGATGTTCGGCGGCATGCCCGGCCTGTTCGTCACCGGCCAGCCGGATCAGGACAAGGCGACCGAAATACTCACCTCAATCTACGAATCCATTGTGATGAAGGACGTGGCGGGAAGGTACGGCATCCGCGACATCGCCACATTGGAAAAACTCAGCCGATATCTGTTCTCAACGTCGGGGAACCTGTTCTCCGTCAACAAGGTCGCCAACACGCTCACAAGCGCCGGCGCGAACGCCTCCTACGCCACCGTCGACAACCAGATCAGCGCGCTCGAACGCTCGTTCATCGTCTACAGCGCGCAACAGGAACGCATGCGAGGCAAGGAACTGCTGCGCCCGCAACGCAAGTTCTACCCCGTCGACAACGGTTTTCGCAATCTCGCCACGGGTTTCAACGGCTCGGATCGCGGAGCCCAGCTCGAAGGCATCGTCTTCATGGAACTGCAGCGACGCGGTTACGATGTCACCATCGGATCGCTGCCCGACGGCGAGATCGATTTCATCGCGAAGCGCGGAAACAACAAGCAGTACATTCAGGTCACGTTGAACATGACCGAGGAGCAGACCCGGGAGCGGGAATTAGCCCCGCTGCGGCGATTGGGCGACGCATTCCCCCGCACGGTGCTCACCCTCGACTGGCATAGCGAGGGCATGACCGACGAAGGCATCCATATCACCAACGTCATGGATTGGCTCTGCTCGTAGGAACGCGCCGGATACGACGTCACGCCGAAGGGGTGCTCACAGAACGGCGGATAGGTTTCGCACAATGGCGGAATTCCAATAGTTGCTTTTCGGCAACAGCGGTTCTGCGAGCACCCCTTCGGCGTGTCGACGTGGTTTCAACCGCTCTCGAAGATGAATACAGCCATCGTTCGGTTTATGGAATCATGATTTAGTAAATTACGCTTCCATAAATGGGGAACAGTGGGACAAGGGGCTGCGGACGTTTTCTTGGAGACCGAACGGAAAGATTTTCGTATGTCCGGTCTTGAGGAACGAGAGCGTGCGGTGGAGTTGTATTTCACCACGCCGATGACGACGGCCCAGGTGGTGGAGCATCTGGGTTATCCGACCAGGCAGTGTCTGGAGCGTTGGCCGGCGATGGATTCCCGGTATGCCGGCCATATGGCCAAACCCATCATCCCACTGGAGACCAGGCGAAGGGCTGTTCGCCGGACAACGCGGCCGCGGAGGGATTCTTCGGCAGGATGAAGACCGAGGCGGTCCACCCCGAGAAGTGGGAGGAACACACCCGCAACGAGGTGCTCGCCTTGGTCGATGAGTACATACGCTGGTACAACCACGAGCGCATCAAACAGTCGCTTGGTTGGATGAGCCCGGTACAATACCGTCAAAGCCAAGGAATGGCCGCGTGATTATCTCCAAGAAAACGTCCGCAGCCCCGTACGAAAAATAGCGGGACCAAATAATTCCTGCATAACGTGCGCCGTGTTCCACCTATGGTGGATATATGAAATATTTCGAATAGAAATTTCCGGCATCGACGGCAGCGCAGCGAAATTCGTCGGATATTGCCTTGATAACAGTGAAGAAATCGTTCCCGATCGTGTGCGTCCGTCCGTTCTCGTGATTCCGGGCGGCGGTTACGAAATGACGTCGGATCGCGAGGCCGAGCCGATTGCAATGCAGTTTCTGGCGGCAGGTTTTAACGCTTTTGTGCTGCGATATTCGGTGAAGCCTTCCGTTTTTCCAATTGCGCTTTTGGAAGCCGCTGATGCGATGAAGATGATTCGCGAGCATGCAGCCGAATGGCATGTTGATCCGGAAGCGATTGCCGTGATCGGTTTTTCCGCAGGTGGTCATCTGGCTGCGAATCTCGCCACGTCCGCCAGCGACGACGTGCTCGCCGCCCATGGTTACGATCCGGATGCGGTGCGCCCGAATGGTTTAATGCTCGCCTATCCGGTGATCACGTCCGGCCCGCTCGCGCATCGCGGTAGCTTCGACTCGCTGCTTGGCGAGCGCCGAAACGATACGGAAACGCTCGAATCCGTATCGATCGAACACCATATCGACACTAAAACACCGCCGGTGTTCGTATGGCACACCGTTCCCGACGAAGTCGTGCCATATGAGAACACACTGATGCTGATCGACGCCTGCAAGAAGGCTGGCGTCAGTGTGGAGGCGCACCTGTTCCCGCAGGGCGGTCACGGACTGTCGTTGGGCATTGCGGAAACCGCATGGCAGGGCATCGACGGCATCGAACCGAGCATGCAGATCTGGACGCAACTGGCTGTCGCGTGGATGCGCAGAACGTTCGCACGATAATCAGCGCCGCAGACGCCGTGATATCTGACCCCGTCTGTACAAGTCGCATTTCCCGTCTGCACCAACCCGCACCCTGCGTCTGCACAACCCACAAAATCGGGTTAAAACCCGGGTTGTGCAGACACAGAACGCAAGTCGTGCAGACACAGAACGCAAGTCGTGCAGACAGCACAACACCCCCGGACCGACCGGATAGACCGGAAATCACAGGTTCGGGGGTGAAAATCAGCGGGGCTGGCGGAAATGACGATCTCCAATCGGATCGAACGGCGTGTGCGGCTCGAGCTGATACCAGTACGCGACGGAAGCGACGTCGTCCTGACGTTCGAAATTGCCACCCTCTTCAGTGCCGATCTGCTGCCATTCCACGCGCAAATCATGCTCGAAATAAATCGGATCGGGAATGTGCCAGCGATATAGTCCGCGGGTCACAGGGGTATTCACATCCCAATACGCGCTCTCGCGATGCGAGGCGAGACGCTGCGAGTAGAACGGGAATCCGACGTACGGCGCACAGAATGTCTGCTCATGCATGCGCCCACGCTCGTCAAAATCAGCGAAACTCCACGCGCCACCGAAATAATCCTCGGCACCGGTGCTACACCATGTAGGGTACTGATCGTCTCCATCGATGTACATCTTGACTTCGCCCTCGCCCCACCATCGGCTTTCTAACGCGGTGAGCGCCAGATACGTGCCGATATACGCGCCACGACCGTGCACGCCGTCAAGCACCACATAATCGCGGGCCGGTTCGGTGACGCGCTCGCGACGCCACTGCGCATGAAAGCGCATGGTGCCGGCCGGAAGCGAGTCATATTCGGTGTAGTCGATCTGGTAGAAGAACGCGGGAACGTCTTCATTATGATCGTTGCGGAGCACAATGCGCGCATGTTCGAACGGCATGGAGAAATAGCAGTTGAAGCCGCGATTGGGTACGACCACCACCGGCACCGAATTGACTCGGCAGGCCTGCGCGTGGCCGCAGCAGAAGAAGTCGCCGATCGGGCATTGCGCGGACGGGGTTTTCTCGCCATCCCAATAGAATTCCAAGATCAGGTCACGAAGCACGTTCGGACCGGTAGGCGACGTGCGGTCAGTGACGGTCATCCAAATATGGCGGATCACGCCCGGACCGTCCACATCCATCAAAGTGACGTTCTCCCCCGCTTTCACGGTTTGGATGCAGGGGCTGCCTTTGCGCGACGGGCCAAGTGCACTGGCCGCACTGGCCGCAGTGCCCTTGCCGCCCGTGGGATTCTCGGCGTTCACACAACGCGTGCGCCCTGGTACCGCAACCGCAAGCGAGTCCATCGGACTGCGCGCGGCGAACGCACCCGACGAATCGACCTGCATATCATGATACGAACTTTGCTGCATAGCGCTCCAATCGTTATGTTGAGTCATCGGCGCCCCTTTTCTGCTACTTTACGGCACCGGCGGTGATGCCTTGCGACAACTTGCGCTGGAAAATAATGAAGAAGATAATGGTCGGCACAATGCTGAGCAGCGAAGCCGAAGCAAGCGTGGTCGCATCCATCGTGCGCTGCCCCTGCAAGGTGGCGAGCGCCAGCGGAATGGTCTGCACGTCATCGCTCATCAGGAACGCCATCGGAATCATGTATTCGTTCCATGTCCACACGAAAAAGAACACGAACAGCACACTGATGGTCGACCAGGAAATCGGCAGCACCACCTTGCGCAGAATCTGCCAGCGCGAGGCGCCGTCGATGGCCGCCGCTTCGAGAATGGCCTGCGGAAACGTACCGTATACGGACGACAGCAGATATGTGCCGTATGCGCTTTGGATGATGGTGAAGATGATGATGATCGCCAGTTTGGTGTTGTACAGTCCGACCTGCTTGAACATGGTGTACAGCGGGTAGAGCAGCGCTTCCTGCGGCATCATATTGGCGAGCATGATGGCGAGCACAATCCATGTGTTGCCTTTGACCCTGCCGATGCCGAGCGCGAAAGAGTTCAGCACGGAAAGCACGACGGCGGCCACTGCCACTACCAGTGAAATAACCAGGCTGTTCCAGAATTTCAGCGGGAATTTGGTGGTGGTCCAGAAGGAGATAATGCCATCCATGGTGAAGTGTTTCGGCAGAGAAAGCGGACCGGTGGCATTGTAATCGACAGGCGTTTTGAATGCGTTGATGGTGAGTACGAGCAGCGGGAAAAGCACGAGCAGTGCGGCTGCGATGAGCACAATGAGGGTGATCCAATCGCCGGTCGAGCGCACATGTTGGGTTTTCTTGGATGCTTTCCGCGCTGCCGATGCGGTCATGGTTTGCGTCATGGTTGTTTTCCTCGGCTTTCGAAGTCTTGCGAGTCTTACATTTGGCGGGTCTGTTACGGTTTGGACCGTTCAGACCAGTTCCTTTTCGACGTGCTTCTGCACCATGGTGAACACGATGGAGAACACGATGATGACCACGGTGAGCGCTGTGGAGATGGCCGCGCCGTAGCCGACTTGTTGCACTTGGAAGAATTGATTGTAGGAATAGTACGATGGCACGGTAGTTGCCGTTCCCGGCCCGCCTTTGGTGAGCAGATAGACCGGTGCGAAGGTTTTCAGCGCACCGATGGTGGCAGTAAGGATGACCACCAGCAGTTCGGGAATAATGGATGGCAGCGTGACCACACGGAATTTCTGCCACCAGTTGGCTCCGTCAAGACCAGCCGCCTCGTAAAGTTCAGGATCCACGCGCTGCAGACCGGACATGAAAATCACTATCGGATAGCCCAGCTGAATCCACACCAGGATGAACATCAGTACCGGAAGCGCGCTATCAGGACTACCGAGCCAATTATGCTGCAGTGATCCCAGGCCGAGCTTAACGAGCAGCGCGTTCACCGCACCATCTTCCGGGCGGAAAATCCAGCCCATGATGATGGCCGCGACCGCAACTGGCAGCAGCTGCGGCAGGTAGAACATGGCCCGCAGAAAAGAAGCCGTCTTTCCACCGAATTTCTTCTGAATAACGTCAGTCAACAGTGACGAAATAAAAAGTCCGAGAATCGTAGGAATAACTACGATAGCCACAATAATCCAGAATGAATTAGCGAATGAAATCCAGAACGTGGAATCAGCGAACAGACGTTTCCAATTCTGCAATCCGACGAATTTAGCAGGACCAACTCCGCGCCAGCGAGTGAAACTCAAATAAATGTTCCATGCGAATGGAATAACGACGATAACGAGCAGACCTACCAGTCCGGGAACAAGATATGGTACGAATTTTGCGGAACGGTTTCCGGGAAGCCTTGACATTGAGACTCCCCCGTTTTTGGTCTTCTTTGACATTTTGGCTTTTCCTTTGGTTGCGCTGCGTTGCCTGTGAATATTGACGATTGCGATATTGGTTCGCAAGTTGTAATTTGCGATACCGCACGGGATTATTCATGATTGATACTGAGCAAAACCGGAATAATCCCGTGCGATGTCGGATATGAGATCAGATATACGATCAGTTGGTCTTGACGCCCATGTCTTCCACACCGACGTCGTACTTCTCGTGGATACCCTTGAGCACGTCGGCCGGCTTCTTGGTGCCGTTCACCAGTTCCTGGAATTCCGCCGGAACAGCATCGGTAAGGTTGGAAGCGGCGTAATCCGGGTAGTAGCTGAGCTTGCCATCATTGGCGTAGGAGGCGTATTCCTCGATCATGGCCTTGCTCTTCTCGTCGTTGATCTTGCTGGCGTCGCCCGCCACCGGAATTCCGCCGGCGTTGCCGAGGTAGTTCTGCACATCGTCGGAAAGCACGTAGTCAATGAACTTCGCAGCGAGATCCTTGTGGTGCGAGCGTTCCGGAATCACCAGCAGATTGCCTGCGCAGCCAATCGCGAAATTCGATTCCGGCATCACCGCGGCGTCCCAATCGAAAGTGGTGATCTGCTTGACGAAACGTCCCTGATTCCAGGTGCCGGTCTGATAGATCGGATACTCCCCCTTGATGAATGCCTGCGTGGTGTCTTCGGCCTTCATACCGGTGGCGTTGCGGGAGATGAAGCCCTTGTCGAGCCAGTCGTTGATGGTGCTCACGGAATTGGTGAGAATGTTGGAATTCCAGTCGACATCGCCCTTGTAGAGCTGCCAGTTGTCGATGAATTTGGCGTCGGCCTCCTTGGAAACCAGCTGCCACCACAGCCACATCACGCCGTATTCCTGCGCGTCGGCGGCGATCGGCGTCACTCCGGCATCCACGAATTTCTGGCAGACGTCCACGAACTCGTCATAGGTGGTCGGAATCTCCAGCCCGTACTTGGCGAACAGATCCTTGTTGTAGTAGACGCGCTGGAATTCCGCGTAACTGGTCATGCCGTACCAGGTGTCACCATCCATGATGCCGTTTTCATCATACTTGGCCACGGCCGCATTGGCGCCGGTCACCTTCTTGTCCCAACCGTATTGATCGACGTAATCACCCAAATCGGTGAGCAGCCCCATGGTGGAGAGCACGCCGGCCGAACCGTTGCCGCGATTGGATTCCATAAGATCCGGCGCCTCATCGGAATTGAGGAATTGGCTGCCGTTCTGCGCGATCTGCGTGAACGACTTGCGTTCGAAATTGATTTTGACACCCGTTTCCTTTTCGAAGGCTTCCGCGGCGCGACGCCATGCCTGGGTCTGGCCAGCGTCGTCTTCCTCGTAATACCAGAACGACAGGCTGTCTGGCGTTTCCTCATCTTGCGCGGTGTCGCTGCCGCATGCAGCGAGCGTGGTCAGCGACATTGCCACCGCGGCCGCAAGTGCGATGCCTCGTGTGATCTTCATGGTTTCTCCTTTGTTATTGGTGGTTGTGTTGTTGAGTTATGTCTCAAGTTGTTTTTCAGTTATGAAGATTGATATGTGTCGCCTCCTTTTTTCGAAACGTTTCGACGATGGCCGCGGATTAGCGCTTTTCAATTCGGCAATCACCATCTTCGCTTCGGCTACAACGCCTTCACTTACTTTCGAATCGTTTCGATTATGGATACGGAAATCCGTCCGCCTTTCACGGACATACTCCTACAGTTTTCTTTTCACACGTCACCAACTTTGGTAACGGAACCTCGACTATGCATGACCGGAGCGGACAGTTCCACCAATCCCTTGATGTCGCGACGCTCATCGATGGCGTCGACCAGCAGATCCACAGCCTTAGAACATAATTCCTGCGGCATGACCGGCATCTCGGTAATCGGCTGCGGCATCAGCTCTCCCTCGAAATACGTGCCGCACGACAATACCGAAATATCATCTGGCACCCGCAATCCCGAAGCCTGTAATTGCTGCAATACCAACTTCAGCACATTGGCGTTCGCCTGGTTGACAATCGCCGTGGGGCGCTCATCCAAAGAACAAAGCTCACGCACGAATTCCACGGCATCAAAGCGATCGTCACGATGCTTGAAGGATTCATGAATCGTCATGCCCAACTCTTCGGCACGTTCCAGCAAAGCCTTGCGGAACAGCAGCACATAGCCCGAACCGCGATCGCAATCGGTCTCATTGTCACGCAAAAACATAGCACTCCGATGCCCCTTGGAATACAGGCAATCCACAGCCATACGACCAGCCGTGGCAAAATCGATATCGACACAGGCACAGCCTTCATGCTCTGCAGGGTAACCGATGGCCACACAGGGTTTGGAATATGAGCCAGCCTGGGCGGTACGCTCGTCATGTTCCTCAATGTCGAGCAGCACCACGCCATCAACCAAGTTGCTTTGCGTCACGCGCCGAATGTCGGCCACCGCGTCCTCGCCGGTAAGCAACAGCACATCGTAGCCACGGTTCTTTGCCTGCCATGCGGTCTGCAGAAAGTAAGCGTTGTATTTGGCCTGATTGATATCACCGCGAATCGGCGCGCTGAGCGCAAAAATATGATTGCGCATACCACGCATTTTACGGGCGCTGGCATCCGGAGTATATCCAAGTCGTTCAACGGCGGCCATCACCTTATCGGTGGTTTTGGCGGAGATGGAACGCTTGCCGGAAAGCACGTACGAAACGGTGCTAACCGACACTCCCGCCTCCTGGGCTACATCTTTGATGCCCGCCATCTTCCGCCTCCTTCGGCTCTCCAAATCGCTTGCGCCACACATTGCGCGTGCCGCAATCCTCACTCATCATCCAACGAAACCATCCGCCAAGTCTCCCGGAATCTCTCCTACGGACCCTGTTCGACAAATTTATCGAATCGTTTCGTCGAAACGTTTCACTAATCGTAAAACAGTAACTCCGATTTGTCAAACGTTTTGACACGCCTGCCCATCATTCCCCGATAATAAGAGGAACAAACAAACTACCGCAGATTTTGCAGCTACTTCTTTCGCTTTCTGTGACGGACAGGTTTTGTATCAACCGGCGATGGGACAGGCACCAAAGTTATGCTCGACACGTCAAGTTTGTCTGCAAAATCCTTCATGGACTCAATTCCGCGGGCATAATACTGAAAAGATCTCGGAAAATAGACCTTTCCATCTGGATCGATCGGATTTTGCACTTTATGCAACGTGATTCCAACGCAATGATTGCCATCGCCTATGAAAAACGAATAAACTGAATCATTTTCCGCGCATTTTAGCACCGACGTTAATCGAGCGGACTCGGCTTGTAGCATGAAATTCATGACCGCGATTTTCTTGTCAATGGTCGCCTCGTCATGAAGACAGCGCATACCCGAAAGTAACGTCTCATCACTCAAAGTACTTTGAGATAACTCAACGAAAAGCCTAGAAACCGATTTCCGTCGATTATTCTTGTCTTGATATACGCTTCGTGGCAGCAGACAATCCACCCCTAGAAAGTGCAGAAAATTATCTGCGTCCTAGTTGATTTCGATGACAACATTGTTTGAGCAGCGCAACACCATTCTCTTCTGGGATAAACGCTGCGCATATGCAACTGCTTGCGCGCGGATTGTCTTCCACCTGCCGCCATCCGCCAACGCAACCCCTTGCCATATGTATAAAAACCGGGAGCACGATGGGTCTTGCTCCCGGAATTACCGCGCCATCGAAGGCTTTGTTTACCGTCCCTCCGCACGGACGATCCCATTCCCATCGGACCCTAGGAGGCGCTCGACACAAGGTCGCTTCGACCCGCCCCTAGCCTAGCCACTTCTAACGTAGGACAAGTAGCACGGCGGAAACCTTCTTTGCGGATTTGCAAACCTTCTCAGCCCGTTCCGACCGACCGGCAAGCCGATACGGACAAGGTTTTCAAAAGTTTGTACCTCAATGATACCTTCACACGAAGATAACAACTCTTTTATGCTTTCGGAATACGCGCGAACGGCCCGGCACGCGCATATCAATCAGAGCGGGCGGGACTCGTAGATCATTTGGCGGTCGCCAAAGTAGAGGGTGTCACGCCAAGAGGACTTCTTGCGGACCGCCTCCTGCTGCGGCTCCTTGATCGGCACGAAAAACCAGCGAATCAGACCGAGCACCATGTCTTGCACGGAATGCCAGATGCCGATATATGCGGTCAGCGCCCAGAATGTCACGATCGCATTGAATCCGGCGAACACCGCGCTACCCCAATTATGCGAAAACGTATCGGCATAGAACACCATGCACGAATAAATAATGATCACCCACGGCATCGTCACATACAATGCCGGAGACGCAGTACGATTATTGACCTTCGGCGTACGCGCGAACGGAATCTTCGTGTTCGTCATGCCCTGCTGAATCGACTTGAGCGTACCGGAAAGATTCACCGTCAACAGCACGATATTGAAACCGTAAATACGGAAAATATCAGAACGCTTATACCCGTTACGTTTCAAATCACTCGACATGGTGGCAAAATACGGCAACGAAGCGAGCACCACCCACGGGCTCAGCAACCGCTGATCGAACGGATACGCCAACAGGAACATCAAGCCGAAACTCGACCATGCGATGGACGCCATGTAGTTCACGCGCAACGCCCACTCGCCCAGCTTCACATCATTGCCCTGCTGATGCCGGGCATGCACAATGCGGAAGAATTTGCCGATGATTAGCAGACCACCGTTCGCCCAACGTCGCCGCTGCACCACCAGCGAGCCGAAATCCGGAGGCGTGGCACTATAACTCAACCGCTCCGGATAATTAACCAAATGCCAGCCGAAATAGCCCAAATCAATGCTGGATTCGGTGTCTTCAATCACCGTGCGATCCTGAATATACGTTTTCACCGTGCGCGTGCCCTCAGTTGAGACCACGCAAATGTCGTCAAGCGCGGCCTTGCGAATCACCGCGTTCGCACCCACCCAGAACGTGGCATCATAGTACGTCATGCCCTGATGCAGCATGTGCTGAATGTCGGTGGTGGCGGCCGCTATGCGTTCGATTCGCGTCGGCGCACCACGATACGAGGAATACGGGGTTTGAATCACGGCCATACGCTCGTTGCCCGGCTGTTCCATCTGGTACACCAAACGCAGGCAGTAATCGCGCAGCAGCATGGAATCGGCATCCAATGTCAACACATATTCGGAATCGCGCATCACGAAATCCGGAGATTCGTCCTCGCGCACGTCACGCAAAATCACGCCATCCGACGTTTCCACACGCTTCAACGAGTGGCCCATCAACCCGATGAACGAATTCAGATTCATGGCCTTGTTGCCTTCGCGAGAAGTCGATGCGTACAGTTTGCGTTCGAAAGACCATCCTTTTGCGGTGAAGATACGCACCAAACGTTCGTACAGTTGCAGAATGCGATTCGCGTCGACATGCTGCTGCAAAGTGATCGATTCGTTCAACGCCTGTTCCGTCAAACGCAAGTCTCGCGCAAGACCGCGCAATACCTGATCGCAGAAGAAATCGTCGGTATGATCTTCGATCAGCCAAGTATCGGCCTGGGTAGTGCCCGAAAAGTTGCGCACTTTGGATCGTGGCCGTCCATGGCGCGATAGTCAGTTCGCTTCCACGAGGTTGTCACCGAGCCGGGACATGTCGAGATAGCGGCGGGTCGACCATTCGTTCGCGGTGACGTGACGGATGCGGGCGCATATGAGCATCAACGCGCTGTTCCCGTCGGGGAAGCCGCCCACCACGCGCGTGCGCCGGCGGATCTCCCTGTCCGGCCGCTCGATCATGTTGTTCGTGCGGATCCTCCTGCGGTGCCCGTCCGGGAACTCGTCCAGCAGGTAGGTCGTCGTCTCGCCGACGCCCTCGCGCAGGCAGCTCGCGGCGGCCTTGAGCCTCCTGGATTCCATCTCCGTGGCGACCTGTTCGGCCTTGGCCAGGGCGGATTCCCGGGATTCCATGGCGAATATGGCCTTGAGGGCGGCGGACGCCCATTCGCGGTGTGTCGGCGGCGTCTTCGAGAGCACGTTGCGCATGAAATGCACCATGCACCGCTGGTATCTCGCCTTGGGCAGCATCGAGCCGACCGTGGCGACGAGTCCGGCGCACCGGTCGCCGACCACCAGGCGCACGCCCTTCAGGCCGCGTTCGATCATGGAGCGGACGAACTGCTCCCAGCTGTCCCTGTCCTCCTTCATGCCCTCGGCCACGCCGATCACCTCGCGGTGCCCCTCCGCGTTGACTCCGATGGCGACCGGGACGCTGACGTTCTCCACGTGCCCGCCCCATGAACGCTTGTGCCACACGCCGTCCATGAACACGTACGGGTACTCGTCCTCCAACGGCCTCGTGCGCCACGCCTCGATCTCCCCGTACACCTTCTTGAGCTTGTCGCTCAGGGTCTGGGACGGCATCCTGTCGCCCCACAGCAATTGGCTGATGTCGTCCACCTGCCGGGTGCTCACGCCGGCCAGGTACATGTCGATGAGGGCCTCCTCGACACTCTCCTCGCGTCTCCGGTATCGTTCGATGACCGCGGACTCGAAGACCGCGCCCTTGAGTTTGGGCACCTTCAACGCGAGCCTGCCGGCCTTGGCGGTCAGGCTCCGGTCGTAGTGGCCGGCCCTGTACGCCTTCCGCTCCCCGGTGCGCTCGTACTTGGCGGCTTTGGCGATCTCGTCGGCCTCGGCGTCGAGCATCGCGTTCAATAGCTCGGCGACCTTTTCGGCGACCAGGCGGTCGAGCCTGGTCTCGAGCAGGTTCTGGTCGATCTGTATGATGTTCGAGGGTCTTGGTTCCGTCTCCTGGCTTCCAATCGCGGTTTTTTGTTTTGGCGAATGAAAATCGTACACAGGACGCGGGCCATGCCCTCTTACGTCAGACCCGGAATCCGAAAGTGCGCAAAAAATCGGGCGTTAGGGGGTGCGGATGTTTTTTTGGACGGTCAGGCGGCCAGTCCAAGACTTCTGCGGTATTGCACGGGGCTCATCCAGTCCAGTGACTTCTTGATCCTGGTTTCATTGTAGTGGGTCAGGTAGGCGGCCAGGCGTTCGCGGAACTCCTCGTAGCCCACGCCCCTCCAGTCCCGCCCGTAGAATAACTCGTTCTTGAGCCTGCCGAAGAACCCCTCGGCGGCCGCGTTGTCCGGGCTGCATCCCTTGGCGCTCATCGACCGGATCAGCCCGTGCTCCTCGCAGATGCGGATCCATTCGTCCCACCGGTAGTGGCAGCCGCGGTCGGAATGGATGATTGGATGTTCCCCGTCCCTGAGCGTGGCGACCGCGTCAAGGAGCATCCGGTTCGCCATGTCGGCGTTCGGGGAGCGCGACAAGGTCCAGGAGACCACCATCCCGTCGAAGCAGTCGACCACCGGGGAAAGCCAGCACTTGTACCCGTCCATGGTGAACTGGGTGACGTCCGTGACCCACAGCATGTTCGGCGCGTCGGCGTGGAAGTCCCGCTCCACGAGGTTCGCCGGGGCCTCGCCGATCTCGCCGGCGTAGGAGCTCCACCGCTTCGGCCGCTTCAGGTACACGGGCCGCATGGCCCCCTCGCGCATGATCCGCCTGACGACCTTCTCCGAGACGACGATCGGGTCGGACTCGTCAAGGCGCAGCATGCGGTGGATGGTCCGGTATCCCCATGCGCGCCCACCCTGCTCGAACAGGCCGGCGACGCGGGCCCGCAGCACGGCGTACCTGTCGCCCGCGGCGATCGCGCCGCGCTCGTAATAGTAGGTGCTGCGTTTCAGCCCCACGGCCTTCAGACAGGCCGCCAGGCCGAATTCACCCCTGATCGCGTCGACGACCCGCGTCCTCTCCCTGTTCGTCAGCATGGACGGGTCGAGGCGCGGGTCGTCGGCTTTTAAAACATCGATCGTCTCCCGCATCACCGCGTTCTCCAGCCGCAGGACCTCCACCTGCCGGCGCAGCTCCTCCACGTCATCGCCGGCCGCGGGCATCGGTTCGGCCGGCATCGGCGCGTTTCTCCTGTCCATCAGTCCCAGTATCCCCTCGCTCCGGTAGCGGCGCATCCACTGGTACACGCTCGTCGGCGTGCAACCCGCGTCGCGCGCCACGCGGGCGAGGGGCTCGCCCTCGAGCGCGCGTCTGGCCGCATTCGTCTTGCATTCCAGCGTATACGAACGCCTGCACGCGCCCGTGTAACGCGGGTCCTCGCGAACCCATTTCACCAGCGCGCCCTCGGACGGGTAACCAAGCTCGGCAATGACCTTCCTGATGGTCATGCCCTCCGTGAAATACAGGTCAACGGCCCTGCGCCGATCCTCCATCGAAAACATGCGGACTCCAATCCGGACGCCCAAGCGTCCAACTTTCCGTCCGCATCCCCTTATCGGATATGCCTGCGTGGAATCCAAATTTGCGCTCCAAGAGTGTAATACGCACTTCAGATACCAGACATTTTGTCGATCCCTCCATCGCAGCGGCAGCATTAGGAATCGGGCCAGCCAGCCTCATCAAAGATCTCGAGACTTTTGGACTGTTGTTTGAAAGTGTGTGCGTACGAGACTTCCGCGTATACGCAGACGCCCTCGATGGCGATGTGTTCCACTTCCGCGACAGAACTGGGCTTGAGTGCGATGCGGTCCTTCACCTGCGGGATGGCCGATACGGGCTCATCGAAGTCAAGCTGGGAGGGAACCGACTCATCGAAGAAGGTGCTGCCAACCTAATAAAGCTCGCCGACAAAATCGACACCACCACCATGTCAAAACCCAGTTTCCTTATGGTGGCGACAGGCACAGGTGAATACAGTTTCACCCGCCGAGACGGTGTCATGGTGGCCCCCATCAGAACGCTTAGACCATAGCATTGCCAGGGGTGAAACAACGGTTCTGCCAAAATCGGGCGTGTCAATCGATGCACGCCGTGATTTTGGCAGAACCGTTGTGTTCCAAGGGATATGCCGCGTCCACGAGCAGACGTCGTGTATCGACCACATCAATACCCTCATATAACTGTTTTCGATGTGAGAAAGCTCACGGTCTCCAACCGCAGAAACCAGCCACAGCAACCCCATAACAGCGTTATAGTTCTGTTTGTCGGCGTCGACAAGAGCCAGCAGCGCCGATGAAATGCACACCAAGGATGTTTAGCGAATTGTTCGCAGTTCGCACGATTCGATTTGATTCGATTCGTGCAGCCCGGATGGTTCACGGGGGCATGCCGTCGTGATGTGCGTGGATATGGGCGGTGCGACTCTCGTTCGGGTCGGCAGGTCATCGTACACCAGTTACGAAAGGATCCGTCCATATATGGCAAGGTTTACCGAGAATCGTTGGACCAGCGCGATTATTCCCGCACTGCTGATTCATATCCCAATCGGTACCGTCTATTGCTGGAGCGTGTTCAAGCAGCTTATCGCTGACCGTCTCCACGCCAGCCCCGCCTCCGTGGAATGGGGCTTCTCACTCGCCATCTTCTTCCTCGGCATGTCCGCCGCGTTTGCCGGGCCAATGGTGGAGAAAAACATCAAGAAATCCGCACTCGTCTCCATGGTCTGCTTCGTGGTCGGCTTCGCCGGCACGGGCGTGAGCATCGCCCTGAACTTCCTGCCGGGCGTGTTCATCTGTTATGGCGCGATCATGGGCATCGGCCTGGGCGTCGGTTATCTGACTCCGGTCAAGAACCTGATGCTTTGGTTCGCCGACAACAAGGGCCTCGCCACCGGCATCGCCGTCGCCGGCTTCGGCCTGGCCAAGGCCATTGCCAGCCCACTGATGGAATATCTCATCGGCACGGTTGGCCTGGTCAGCATGTTTTTCATCCTCGCCGCGGTCTACGCGGTGATGATGTTCGTCGGCTTCCTGCTCATCAAGCGTCCGGCCGGCTGGGTGTACGATCCCGCGACCTCACACGTCAGCCGCAAGACAATCCTCAAGAAGCCCGTGTTCTGGGGCATCTGGATAGCCTTCTATATCAACATCACCTGCGGCCTGGCCCTCATCAGCCAAGAGAAGGACATCCTGCACGATGTGCTCAAGGCCTTCCCGCAGTATGCCAACCTGAGCCCCGCCAAGTTTGCCGCCGCCATCTCCGGCATCATCGGACTGGTGCTCGCCGTGGACTCCGTGTTCAACACGGCTGGCCGCGTGGGCTTCTCCACACTCTCCGACCACCTGAAGCGCCGCGAGACCGTCTATCAGGTAATCTTCATCATGTCGATTGCCGTGTGCTTGCTGCAGATCTTCACCAACAGCATCGACAACGCTCTGCTGTGGGCCGTGCTGGCCATGCTGTTCCTCGTCAACGCGGGCTATGGTGGCGGTTTCTCGACGCTGCCCGTGCTGCTTGATCAGCACTTCGGCACCAAAACCGTCTCCACCACGCACGGTCTGACGCTGAGCGCCTGGGCATTCGCTGGTCTGTCCGGCAACCAGTTGGCCTCGTTCGTAGTTGCCCACGCGCCTGATCAGGCCCACCGCTACGCCGCACTCATCCCGGTGCTCACCGGCCTGTTCGTTGTGGCCCTGATCAGCATCAGCCTGGTCAAGTACCTCGGCGACAGAAACGTCACGAAGGCCGTCGAAGACCGAGGCTGAGATGCCGCAAAACAACGATTCTGCCGGAGTCGGGCGCATCGATCGCATCAGTCGATGTACGTCACGATTTTGGCAGAATCGTTGTTGTTGCTGTTGAGTACCTGAGGTCGTGCGGCTTACGCGCCGACCAGTTCGAGCATTTGGGGGATGCTCTTTTTGCCGAATTCGACTTGCTGGGTGCCGTCGGCGTGGGTGATGACGATGCAGGGCACGCTCATCGCGCCGTACTGGTCCTTAAGTTCGGGGAAGTGCGAGACGTCGTAGGCTTCGGCGCGCACGGCCGGGCTCAGGGAGGCAATGCGCTGGGAAGCAAGCACGGTTTCCGGGCACATCGTGCAGGTGAGCGAGACGAGGATCATGATGTTCAGCGGGTCCGTGATGGACTTCGCGCGTTCGACCAGGTCATCACCCAGCGGCTGGCCGGGACCGGCCGCATTGTACAGGCCAAGCACGAACGAGTTGAACTCGTGGCCGGAAGGTACGCCGTGGAAGGCCAGACCGGTGAAGACCAGTGAACCATTGCCGTCCTTGCCGGCTTTGCCGTCGCCCTCAGCCGGCACGCAGATGCGCACAGTTGGGCGGGCGAGCGGCAGGACGCCGGCGACGTCGAATGTGGCGCGGCCGGAATCGTCCAACGAACCATAAGTGGGCAGTTCGGTGCCGTCCGGCAAAGTGACGGCCAATGGCTCGCCAACCACCAAAGAAGTAGGCACAGAAGCACCATCCACCGCCGTGATCAGCCCTGCGGCATCGACGGCGACCGAGTTCAGCTTGCCATTCGACAACGCGACCATCTCGCCGATGAAGCCCTGCAATTCCGCCGAAAGCGGGGTGCTGTCCAGCTCAAGGGCAAGGGTGACCGGGCGGGTCATGCGGCCGAAGACCACGCCAAGCTGCTGCTTGATGGCGGCGGAGAACAGTTCGCCGGACTTCTTGGCGGCGCTGGCTGCGGCTGCGGCATCGGCGCTGCGTTTGGCGGGAGCCGGGGCGGGCGTCGTGCCAGCGGCCGAAGCGGCGGAGGCGGCTTTGGCCTCGGACTCCTCATAAGCGGAAGCAGTGGGACGCGGCGGCACCAAGCCGGTTTTCTCGCTCATCTGCTTGGCATAACGCTCCAGTTCCACGGCGGCAATCGCGCCGTCGGCGGTGGCGGTGACCACCTGGCGCAGGTTCTTGACGCGCAGATCGCCGGCCGCGTATACGCCCGGCACCGAGGTTTCGAGGTAGTCGTGCGTGACCACGTAACCGTGATCATCGAGCTCCACTACGCCGCGCACCAGATCGGTGGCGGGCACATAGCCGGCGAACACGAAGACGCCGAAGGTGCCGGCGTCGGCGGGCTTCCACGTTTCGGTCTGGCCGGTGGCAAGGTTCAGGATCGAGGCTTCTCGCAGGCCGCCTTGGCCGGCGGTGACGCCCTTCAGCTCGACCTGATAACGCACGTCGATCTTCGGGTTGTTCTTGGCTTCGGCGGCCACTGCGGCGTCGCATGTAAAGTCCGGTTCGCGCACGAGCACGGTGACTTTGGAGGCGTATTTGGTCAGGAACACGGATTCCTCGGCCGCGGCGAATCCGCCGCCGACCACCAGCACTTCCTTGCCGGTGAAGAACTCACCGTCGCAGGTGGCACAGTAGGCCACGCCACGGCCGGCGTATTCGGCCTCGCCCTCGAAGCCCAGCTTGCGCGGGCTGGCGCCGGTGGCGATGAGGATGCCGAACGTCTTGAGGTCGCCGCGTGAGGTGTGCACGGTTTTGATGTCACCATCCACGTCGAGACCGGTGGCTTCGGCGGAGAGGAATTCGGCACCAAAGTCCTGAGCCTGCTGACGCATGGTTTGGGTGAGCGCGCGGCCCGTGGTGCGGCCCACGCCCGGATAGTTGACGACTTCGTTGGTGATGGTGATCTGGCCGCCGAAATCATCTTTTTCAAGAATCAGCACACGGTAGCGAGCGCGGGCCAGGTACAGGCCGGCCGTCAGGCCAGCCGGCCCGCCACCAATGACGACGACGTCATAGAGATTGTTGGTCTGAGTCATGAAAACTCCCTTACATACACTGGCTCCCCTCTCTGAGGGGAGCTGTCGTAGTGAGACTGAGGGGAGCATATCGGATCAGGCTAGCTCTCGCGAGCACTCCCCCCAGTCGCTTTCAGCGACAGCTCCCCTCAGAGAGGGGAGCCAAGGTTACCGCCTATTCAGTGTCGATCACAGCTGGCCGACGAGGTCGAGGCTGGGCTCGATGGTTTCCTCGCCAGGGGTCCAGTTGGCGGGGCAGACCTGGTCGCCGTGCTCGTAGACGAACTGGGAGGCCTGCACGCGGCGCAGCAGCTCCTCGGCGTTGCGGCCCACGTTGGAGGAGATGACCTCGTAGGCCACGACCTTGCCCTCGGGGCTCACGATGAAGTCGCCGCGCTCGGCCATGCCATCGGCCTCGTTGTAGGTGTCGAGATCCTTGGCCAGCAGGGCGGTCGGGTCGGCAAGCATCGGGTACTCGATCTTGGCGATCTTCTCGTTGGCGTCGTGCCAAGCCTTGTGCACGAAGTGGGTGTCGCAGGAGACGGAGTAGATCTCGCAGCCGATTTCCTTGAACTTGGCGTAGTTCTTGGCCAGGTCTTCAAGCTCGGTGGGGCACACGAAGGTGAAGTCGGCCGGGTAGAAGAAGAACAGGGACCAGTGGCCGAGCACATCGTCCTTGGTCACTTCGTGGAACTCGTTGTTCTGGAATGCGTTCACCTTGAAATCGGTCAGTTCATGCTGCAGAAGAGTCATCATCGGTCCTTTCGGGAATTGTTAATCTTCAAGCGTTTACCACCACCTATCGTAATGTGGTGAGCCACGGCTCGCGCGGGTGTAACGTATGAGCCTTATCACACCACCCGCAACTCTTGTGCCCGAATGGCCGTTGCCCCAATCACGACTATGCGCGAATACTCGCTAATATGGCAATCAGCAGCCCGCTGATAATGGAGGTTTCATGGCTCAGTCAGACTTTGAACAGGAATCGACCGCAAACGCAACGTGGAGTCGCATGCTGCAAGGCAACCGGCGCTTTGCCGAGGGCAAGCCCGACCATCCATGGCAGGATCAGGAGACCCGTCAAACGTTGCTTGATGGCCAGAACCCGGATGCCGCGGTGCTTTCCTGCTCGGACTCGCGCGTGCCTCCGGAAATCATTTTTGATCAGGGCCTGGGCGACCTGTTCACCGTGCGCACCGCCGGGCAACTCATCGATAGCGCGGTTATCGCCTCGCTGGAGTACGCGGTCAAGAAACTGCACGTCAGCCTGATCTGTGTGCTCGGTCACGAGCACTGCGGCGCAATCGAGGCCGCCGAGCAGGAGCTGGATGACCTGATGCACACCATCACTTCCGAAGCCGACGGCTCACTGGAGGCCGCGGACGCGATGGACGACCTCGACGAGCACATCGCCGCCGCCGAATCGATTATTCTGCGCCAAGCCGGCATGTCCGTCTGGCAGGCGCGCGAAGCCGAGCTCGACGCGCATGAAGATATCGAGCGTGTGCATGTGGCCCACACCATTGAGACGCTGGTGGAACAATCCCCCATTATCCAGCAGGCATTGGCCGCCGACCAGTTGATGATCGTCGGCGCCCGTTACCAGCTCAGCACCGGCAAGGTCGAGGTGCTGAGTTTCTGACCATCAGTCAGGACTTGTTTGCCGGGTGCAATGTGTTCGCGGTACATCTGTGTTAAAAGAGATTGAAGTACACGGAAATCTGAACCAATGCCGCCTACCCTTACTATCCATTATGGATCTGCCACATGTACCGCCAACCCGGCCCTCGCACATCTGCAACAGCAACCCCGCCCAGCAGCAGTGGCAACGACGACAGTATCGCCAGTGCCAGTATCACCCGTATCCCCGTCACCCGCATCTTCCTCCGCATCCCCTTCCCCATCGGATGCCGTCGGCACTGTTCTGGCAGGCAGCACGCAAGCGGTAAGGCTCGAGTCCCAGCTCACAACCAACCGCGTGCACGGGTCCTTCAGCCCCGAACTGCTGATTCTCGACGAACCGACCTCGGGCCTCGACCCGGCGCTGGATCTTATGGTGATGACCATGTTGCGCCAGCTGGCGGATGCAGGCCGAATCCACCATCATGCGGCACACCGAGCATGAGTAACCGGCAAAGCCATTCCGCATCAAACAGACCATCACTCTGGTGATTCGTCAACTGCTTGTGCTCGTCATACTGGGCGCCTGTTCTATGGGATCGGCTTTGTCCGTGCGAGACATCGTCTCCGAGCGAGCGATTTACGACCGCGAGCGCGCGGTGGGCTTGGCGCCCACGTCATACACCGCCTCGAAACTCATCGTGATGGGTTTGCAAACCTTGTTGCAGGCGGCGATTCTGACCACTGCGGTCAGCCTCGGCAAGCCCGGCCCGGACCATGGTGTGGTCACTGATTCCGGCATACCCGAACTGGTGTTGGCGATCTGGCTGACTGCGTGGACTTCCGCATTGTTGGGCGAGGTCGGCTCGGCGTTGGTGAAGTCAGGAGAACAGACGATGCCATTGCTGGTGGTGCTGGTTATGGCCCAGTTGGTGTTCTCCGGCGGCATGATTACGGTCACTGGCCGCGACAGTCTCGAATTGGTCAGCATGATCTTCCCCGGGCGTTGGGGCTTCTCCGCCGCCGCCTCGGATATCGGGCTCAACGATCTGCTGTATGGCCCCACCAAGGTGCCGATGTTCAAAAAAGGATGATCTATGGGAGCACACCACGGATCAGTTCTGTTTCAACATTGGCATTCTGGGGATTATGGTGGTCGTCTTCACCATTGTGCTGCGTATTTGCGTCAGCAATGCCGTGGCCAAGATGCGTCGGCATTCGTAGAACCGGATTGCAACTCGCCTGCAACCGGCTTACTTCATTCATTAGGTCAATTATGCGTTCATTTGGTCGCTGGACCCCGATACCGACTATTGAAATGCTGCCATTCCAACACCTCACCATGCCGGCAACCCACCAAATGAACGCATAATTGACCTAATGAATGAACCCAACCCGATATTTGGTGCTACAACGACTGCAAATACTGCCCCAAATGCGGCACCGCAAATTCCAGCTGCCCATGACCTGCCGGGCGAATGAGTTTATCCTTGATAAGAACCGCCCGGTACTTGCTCACCCAGCTTCGACTTCTGCGCGCACGATCCGCAATATCACCCACCTGCGTGGGATTTGGCGAATCCTTGGCCATGGCCGCGAGGAACAGCCTCTCTGCACTGGTGGTGCCATCAAGCGCTGGAGCGCATACGGCATCGTCGAAGGCGAGCAACGCATCGGAAACACCGGTCGACACGTCGTCCGCGGTAATGACATCTGAACCTCGACGCTGCGCAGATTGCCACATGTAGTAGCCAACAAGCTGCACCATGTACGGGTATCCTTCAGACTGGCGAGCGGCTTCAAGCGCATCTTCCCCACTGATGGTCTTGCCGGAATCCGCAACTGTTTCCAGGAACGCATTCTTGACGTCTGGAAGCGGCACGTTATCCAATTCGCGGCGTAGCGCACGGCGCAGGAATGTGGTTACCTCGTTATCCAGCAAATCGTTGACCATATACGGCAAGCCGGCAAATACGATGGCAACGCCCTTCTTATCCTCATCAGGCGTATCACTTTCATCGGCATCCGTAATGACGTGCTGCACGGCTGTAGCAATGGCAACCAAATCATCGTGTGAGGCCGCTTGCGTCTCATCGATGGTGATGAGAATGCCCTTCCCTTTGCCGAGTTTCTTACTGCCCAGCCGCTTGTTCAACGCGTTGCGCAACGTCAGCGGATTGGATTCCGCGGAAAAGTGCGCTTGCCCGAGACTCGCCGTGGCAATGCCGGAAATTCCAATGGAAGGACTGATATTGGCCTGATCCAGACGCAATCCCGAAGGCGATAATGCCGCTATGAGTCTCGTGACCAGTCCTGCGGACGCCGTCTCTCCAATGACTTCCCAATGCTGCGCTTTGGCGATGCGCCGAAATTCGGTGAGCATAACCGTCTTTCCGAAGCCGCGCTGCCCGGTGACCAGCATGATGCGCCCAGGAGCCCCTACCCCGTTGGTCAGCGCCTCGGAAAAATCTTCGATAATGGAGTGCCGGCCAATAAGAATCGGCGGCATTTTACCGGCGGTTGGTTTGAAGGGATTGACTGCCATGACCACACTCCTGCCCACAACACATACCATCTGCCACGATTGCGTACCATATTACACGATTGCGTACCAAATTACACGAAATTACACCATATGACACGATTGCGTATCATTGCGTACTCTTTCACACCATCACACACGTCAACACACATCACGCCTCACATAGCCAGCGCAGCTAGCAAACCCTGCCCAGCCAGCACACCCCAATTTGACGTGCCACTCCCCTAGAGTTAAAGGCATGTCACTTGGTTTGAACATCCTCCTGATTTTTGTATTTCTCGTTATCGGTTCCGTGTTCTCCGGCACCGAGTTGGCATTGGTCTCTCTGCGCGGCTCGCAGATCGAGCAAATGGAGCAGGAGGACGCTCGCGGCGCCAAAGTCGCCAAAATCGCACGTGACCCGAACACCTTCCTCTCCACCGTGCAGATCGGCGTGACGCTCTCCGGCTTCCTGTCCGCCTCGTTCGGCGCCTCTTCCATCGCCCCCTACCTGATTCCGGTGGTCGAAAGCTGGGGTGTGCACCCCGGCATCGCCGGCGGCCTGGTGAACATCATCCTGACCCTCATCATCTCCTACTGCTCCATCGTTATCTCCGAGATGGTGCCCAAGCGCATCGCCATGCAGCGCACCGAGCAGATCGCGCGCGCCGTGGTGCCCGCCATCGACGCCTTCGCCGCCGTCTGCCGCCCGATCATCTGGCTCATCGGCAAGAACACGAACGGCATCGTCCGCCTGCTCGGCTTCGACCCGCAGCAGACCGAGTCCGAGGTGTCCGACGACGAGCTGCGCGTGCTGGTCAGCTCCAACACCAACCTCTCCAAGGACGAACGCACGATTCTGGACGATGTGTTCGATGCGTCCGAAACCATCGTCGCCGAGGTGATGCGCCCGCGCGCCGACGTGGTCTTCATCGAGGGCGACCAGCCCCTGGCCGAGGCCGCCGCGTTCGTACGCGACCAGCCGTACTCCCGTTACCCGGTGACCGGCAAGGATTTCGACGACGTGATCGGCTTCGTGCATGTGCGCGATCTGCTGGACGTGCGCGATCCGAACGCCAAGATCGTGCGCGATGTGGTGCGCGAAGGCATCTCCCTGCCCGGCACCTCCAAGCTGCTGCCGAGCCTGGAACTGCTGCGTAAGCGCGGCATCCATCTGGCCGTGGTCATCGACGAGTACGGCGGCACGGACGGCATCGTGACGCTTGAGGATATGACTGAGGAGCTTGTGGGCGATATTCGCGATGAGTACGATCTGCCCAGCGAGAAGGGCGGCGAACGCACCACCCGCACCGCGTTCGTCAATGGCGTGGCCACGATCGAAGCCAGCATGACCATTGAGGACTTCGCCGATCTGACCGGCATCGAGCTGGAGGACGGCCCGTATGAGACGGTCGCCGGATACTTCCTGTCCAAGACCGGCAAGATGGGTGCGGTGGGTGACGTGCTGCATTCCGACGACGGCTACAACATGGTCGTCACCAAGGTGGATGGCCGCCGCATCGAAACCATCGAAGTCCGCAAAGCCGGCGCCCCAGACCATGCGCCACTGCCGGAGGAACCCCAAACCGACGACGCCAACTAACCACATGATATTCACCACCTATTCGTTCAGCCCGGGGCATAACCAAAAATCGTAGAATTATATGGACAGGTTCCACCTACAGAAAGAAGGAACATTATGACACTTGCATTTGTTATGCCGGGCCTTGATGAAGCGGCCAGTGAGAAGGCCATCGCCATCCTGCAGAACCGACTGAGCCAGGAGCAGGAGGCCGCTCTGGTCCTGAAGCACGCACACTGGAACGTGACCGGCCCGAACTTCATCGCCGTTCACGAGATGCTTGACCCCGAGGTCGAGGCCGTGCTGGCTCAGGCCGACGAGACCGCCGAGCGCATCGCCACTCTGGGCGGCACCCCGGACGGCCGCGCGGACGCCATCGTGCGCAACCGCACGTGGAAGTCGTTCGACGCCGAGGGCCGCGTGGGCACCGAGGAGTATCTCAAGGCGCTGATCGAGTACTATGACGCCTTCATCGCCGACGACCGCAAGGCCATCGCCGAGCTGGACGAGCTGGATGTGATCAGCTCCAACATCATCCAGGACCACGTGCAGGAACTCGAAAAGTTCCAGTGGTTCATGCGCTCTCACCTGGCATAAGTAAAAGCTGTATTCCGTGGCTCCCCTCAAAGAGGGGAGCCACTTTCGTCTCACGTGAAATAGAGAATCTCCACATACATAAGTTGGAAAAGTGTATAAAACTCCCCATTCTGAGGTTGGAAAACGTAGCCAAAACCACATTCTTATGGTTGGAAAAGTGTAAAATATGCTCTATAAACAGTTGGAAAACGTGCCCAGCATAGATGCAAGGCCTACAAATGACTGGAGATTCTCATGCTGCGAAGAAAAATCGAGACACAGCTGGAAGCTTGGAGATCCGCGCCGAAACGCACTGCACTGCTGGTCACCGGAGCCCGTCAGATTGGCAAAACCTATATCATCAGGCACTTTGCCCAACAGCATTACGACCATATCGCCGAGCTCAATTTCATCGAGAACCCTGACCTCGTTGCATTATTCGATCGGCCCCGCGATGCCAAAAACCTACTGATGAGGCTGGAACTGGCCGTAAATACGCCATTAGTACCCGGCAAAACCCTGATTTTCTTTGACGAGGTCCAGCGTTGCAAGGAAATGGTCACCGCAATTAAGTTCCTTGTAGACGATGGTCGGTTCGATTACGCGCTTTCCGGCTCGCTACTTGGAGTCGAGCTCGAAGATATACGCTCGGTACCGGTCGGGTACCTGACCGAGCTGGATATGTATCCACTGGATTTCCAAGAGTTCTGCTGGTCGCAGCATATCGGCAACGACGTATTCGATATGCTTGCCGAATGCTTTGCCAAGCACCAGGAAGTGGATGAGTTCATTCATCAAAGGCTCATGGAGCTATACTCCAAATATCTGGTCATCGGCGGCATGCCTGCCGCAGTCGACTCGTTCGTGGCAAACGGCAGCGTTGCGGACGTGCGCACTATACAAGAGAACATAAAGCGTGAATATCGCCGCGATATCAGCCAATACGCGCGCAAAGAAGACCGGCTGCATATCCGCGCTATCTACGATTTGGTGCCCAGCGAGTTAAATAACCCAAACAAGCGCTTTACCTTCGCCAAAATCGAAAAGAACATGAGATTCCAATCGGTTGCTTCCGATTTCGATTGGCTGGTCAATGCGGATGTAGCCGTCGCCGCGTACAACGTGGACGAACCGTGCACACCGTTGGAGATGAGCAAGGAACGTAACCTCTTCAAACTCTTTTACAACGACGTGGGTCTGCTTACCGGCTCGTTTCTCAAGAAAACCGCGCTCGACGTACTCGACGGCAACCCTGATATCAACTACGGTTCAATCTATGAAAATGCGGTGGCCCAAGAGCTACGCGCTCACGGATTTGACCTGTACTACTACAACAGTAAGAAGCTTGGCGAGCTCGATTTCCTCATCCAAGACCGCAACGATCACGTGCTGCCGATTGAGGTGAAGTCCGGCAAATCCTACAAACGCCATCGCGCAATGGACAACGTGCTCGCCCACCCTGAATACCATCTCAATACAGGCTATGTGCTTGGCCCGTGCAACGTCTCAGTCGAAGGGAATGTAACCTACCTGCCTGTATACATGGCCGGCATGTTCCATAACGAATGACGGGCCGCACACTTAGTCAACAAGTACAGGCCGGTCAGATGGTTCGGACTGGTCAGAGGGCCCGCTCTGATAGTTAGGTCGGTCTGAACGGACTGGCTGGGCTGGTTGGTCTGAGTAGCTCGGCTGGACCGATCGGTTCGCCCTTGCTGGCCTTCACACTGCTTCAGCTCCAGCTGAAGTTCGCTGATGCGCCGTTCGAGTTCGTCGGTGAGCGGGTGTCCGGCGGCCATCGAGATGGTGGCGCATTCGGACCATGCGAACGAATCCGATCAGGCCATCAGCCACATCGCCGGCACTGAAGCCTGACCTGTCATCGTCACAGCACCACGCGGCGGTTGAGGTCGCGGCGTAGCGTCTTCCAGCCGGGTAGGTAGGCGGTCATGCGGCGTTGGAATCCGGCGCCGTGGCCGCTTTCCCACAGATGCGTCATCTCATGGACCAAGACGTATTCCAGGAATTGCGGTTCCATCACTCCCAATTGAAGGTTCAGACGGATGCGGCCGGTTCGCGGCGTACACGATCCCCAGCGCGAGGTCATGACCCGTAGCGTGATATGCGTGGGCTGTCGGCCAATAACCGGCCCCCACTTGGCCAGCAGCTGTGGCAACGCGGCGTTGATCGCGGCCGCCGCTTGTCGTTTGCGTTCGTCGGTCCAGATTTGGGAGCGGTCAAAATACGGTTGGACATTCGTACCGGCTTGGCCTGGCCCGGCGTCACCAATTCCCGGACGACTGATATCACCGGTTTTCGGACGACCGGCAACGCCTCCATCATGGCCGCTGGCACCAGCTACGCCACGACCTCCGTTCTCGAAGCCGGCACCCTCGTTCAATGCCATGATGGAGCGCCGTTGCGCCTCAGCCATGCACTGCTGCTGGGCAAGAATCCACGAATGTCGCTCTTTGACGAAATCCGCGATACGACTCTCGCTCATCCGCATCGGTGCGGAGATTTCGACGCGGCCGCTCGGCGGTTTGATGCGCAGATACAGGTTTTTGATGGGTTTGCGCGTCAGGTGCAGATGGATGCCATCAATATCCAACGACTGCTCGGTGGCAGCGGACCGAACGGATTTCGGCGCACCGGACTTCGGAGCGGTGGATTGACGACGGCGATAAGGCATGCAAGTCATTCTCGCACAACGGCGGACAACAAGCGGCACACAATGCCGCCCCTCACGAATCGGCAACCGCCACTTACCCACCACGCGCACGCCCTGTCCTCCCATGATTCACCCATCCTATTGAGCGAAAGTGACATCTATGTCAAAATCGCGCAATAGAATGAGTTCCTATTGAGTGAAACTGACATAAATGTCAAATCCACGCGATAGCGGCATGGGAACAGGACATTGATCGGAGAATACGATGCGCATCTCCAGGGATAAGTACCTGAACGATCTCGTCGCGCGCAAAGGCAACGGCATGGTCAAGGTCGTCACGGGCGCGAGGCGCTGCGGCAAGACCTATCTCCTGTTCGACCTGTTCGAGGACCATCTGCGCGCGCAGGGCGTGGACGACGACCACATCATCGAGATCGCACTGGACGATCTGATGTACGAGCGCTACCGCGACCCGCTCGCCCTGTACGACTATGTGAGATCCCGTATCACGAATCGCGAGGAACCGTACTACGTGCTGCTGGACGAGGTGCAGTACGCGATCTCGGACGAGGAGATGCGCGGCGAGGAACCGCCCCGTCTGTACGGGGTGCTCAACGGGCTGCTGCGCATGCGCAACGTGGACGTGTACGTGACGGGCAGCAACTCGAAGATGCTGTCCACCGACGTGATGACCGAGTTCCGCGGCCGCGGCGACGAGGTCCGCGTCCGCCCCCTGTCGTTCGTCGAGTTCATGCAGGCGTACGACGGCGACGTCCAACACGGCTGGGCCGAATACGTGATGTTCGGCGGCATGCCGCTCACCTTGTCCATGAGAAGCGACGAGCAGAAGTCCCTCTATCTGAAGAACCTGTTCGAGGAGACCTATCTCAAGGACATCGTCTCGCGCAACAGGCTGCGCAGGTCGCAGGAGCTCGACGACCTGGTCGACGTGCTGGCCTCCTCCATCGGCGCCCTGACCAATCCGTCCAAGATCAAGGCCACGTTCGCCAGCGTGCTGCATTCCGGCATCAGCACGAACACCATCATGCAATACATCGGCCATCTCGAGGACGCGTTCGTCATCGAGGAGGCGAGACGGTTCGACGTCAAGGGACGCAAGTACATCGGCAGCCCGAAGAAATACTATTTCGAGGACATGGGGCTGCGCAACGCGCGACTGGGGTTCCGCCAGATCGAGCAGACGCACATCATGGAGAACATCGTGTACAACGAGCTGCGAACACGCGGCTACAACGTCGATGTGGGCGTGGTCGACCGGCGCGGCGCCCGCGAAGGTGTGCCGTACCGCAAACGCCTCGAGGTCGATTTCGTGGCGAACCTCGGCAACCGGCGCTGCTACATCCAATCCGCGTACCAACTGCCCACACCGGAGAAGGTCGCGCAGGAGAAGGCCTCGCTGCTCGAGATCGACGACAGCTTCCAGAAGATCGTCCTCGTATGCGACGTGGTCAAACCCGTCCGCGACGAGCACGGCATCCTCACGATGAGCGTCTACGATTTCCTCCTCGACCCGGACAGCCTGACGATGTGACGCCGGACGGCCGGCAGATGCCCCGGAACGCAGACCCCCTTATCGGGGCTTGGCATCATCACGTATCCGCCCGGTCCGCCGCAAACCTCAAACACTCAAGTGGCACATGGCAAGATACCAAGTCACATCGGGGTGCCCGGCCGCACTTCGGAATCGCAAGGCACCGAGAATCATCCCGCCATTCGATCCGCGCCACGTCAAGCAGAGGAAGATGAACAGTAGGCCAACCATGTCGGAATTATGTTCAAAAGTCATTGAACGTTTTTCATTTCGTGTTTTAATGGAGGCATGAGCAATGAAGAGCAGCGGTCACGGACCGACGGACGCCAGCCGGTCGGCACGGTCGTCTTCGATTTCGATGGGACGATCAGCCTGGGCGACGGGCCTGTGCGTTCCTACGCGCGCCATGCCTTCGCCCGGTTGCCCGCGGGGTTGCGCGAACGGGCCGTCAGGACGCTGGATCTCTATCTTGGCGGCGCCGTCACGGATGATGGCCGGCATTGGAACGACGGTTACGATGTGGTGAGCGACATGTGCGCGGGCCATGTGCCGGCGGATGGGTTGCAGCAGGCGTATCTTTCCAGCCGGGACGAGCTGGCCCGTGGTCTTGTCCATGTGGACATGCCGCAGGGTCTTCCCGGTTTCCTGGACGATCTGGGTTCGTTGGGCTGCGTTCGCGTGCTGTTGACCAATTCGCCGCTGCATGGGGTGCGCGAGACCGTCGGACGGTTCGGGCTGGAGGGTCGTTTCGACCTGATCGTCGACGGGGCGGGCAAACCCGGACGCTGGGGCGATCATATCGCCGCGTTCGACCGTCTCGCGGGACGTGGGCGCCTGTTGAGCATCGGCGACCATTGGGACAACGACATCGCCCCGGTGCTCGCCGCGGGCCGCGAGGCCGCGTACATCGGCGGCACGGGCCGGCATGGCGGCGCGACGTACCGGACGGCGCTCCTTCCCGACATGTACGGGGCGATATTGGAGGGATGCGCGTCATGGGACAGGTGAACGCGAACGGGCCGGCCGAATCGATCCTCGCCCGCATCCGGCTTGCGTTGGACGCGTTGGATCCGGCGCAGCGCAAGGTCGCGCGCTTCTTCCTGGAGAACTCCGACGTCATCGGGGACCTGCCCATCGCGACGGTCGCGCGCGAGACGGGCGTGTCGGCGGGCACGGTGGTGAGGACCTGCGCCGATCTGGGGTGCCACGGGTACCGGGAGATGAGGATCCTCATCGCACGCGACAACGCGATCAGAAGCCTGCTGGAGCAGCGCGGGCACGCGCGGGCCGACGGGGAGGCCGGCTCGGAGGGCGAGCGGATCATCGCCAGGATCCGGGGCATGCTCGACATGCTGCGGGAGCTGCCCGACTGCCTCGACGCCGGGGCGTTCAACCGGGCGTTGGAGATGATCCGCGACGCGCGGGGCATCGTCATCGTGGCATCGGGCCTGTCCAGCGGGGTCGCGGCGAACCTTGAAAGCCGTCTCCTGCGGTACGGCCGTCTCGTAACCTTCGTCCGGGACCCGCTGGGCCAGGACATCAGCGCCTCCCTGCTCAAACCGGGCGACCTGATCATCGCAATCTCCGGTTCCGGGGAGAACAGGCACACCGTCCACGCGGTCGAGGTCGCCACGGCGAACGGGGCCGACGCGTTGGCGGTCACCAGCTTCGCGAACTCCTCCCTGGCCACGCGGGCCACGACGACCCTGGTCGCGTCCACGCCGGCCACCACGTTTAACGACGAGCTCATCGACACGTCGCGTCTTCCCCTGGACATCGTCATCGAATCCCTGACCGGGCAGCTGGGCAGGGGCGAGGAGGACCCGGGGGTCATCTCACAGATTTCCGAACACCTGGACAGATAGGAGCCGCAACACCACACCTCACCCATCATCCGGCGCCGGCATCGGCCGGACGCCAGTCTTCCTTTCATCATCCGCCGCGGGTCCCGCCGTGGGCCCGCGCATCATCCATCATCACGCGGAAATCCTTTTTTCACAACGAAAACCCATTGAGGAAGGTCGAACCATGCCTTTTTCCATCCAGAACAAGATGCTGAGGACCATCGCGGTCGCCGCCACCACGGTCGCGCTGTGCGCCACGATGGCCGCCTGCGGCTCGTCGAAGGGTTCCGACTCCGCCGACAAGGCGCTGGAACTCCAGTTCGTGCCCACCAACAACGACGGCAGCATGCAGGCCAAGGCCAAGCCCTTCGCGGACTACCTGTCGAAGAAGCTCGGACGCAAGGTCGATGTGACCCTCGCCACCGACTACACGACCATCGTGGAGGCCATGTCCTCGCACAAGGTCGACATCGGCATCATGCCGCCCGCCGCCTACGTGCAGGCGCGCGACAAGCAGGCCGCCAAGGCCATCCTCACCTCCGAGCTGGGTGCCTACGACCGCACCACCGGCAAGCCGGTCGAGGGCAAGTTGTCCGGATCGTTCAAGGGCGAGGTGCTCGTGCGCGCCGACAGCGACCTGAAGAAGCTGACCGACCTCAAAGGCAGGAAGATCGCCACGCTGAGCCCCTCCTCCGCCAGCGGCTACATCTACCCGGTGGTCGAATTGAAGAAGGCCGGCGTCGACCCGACCACGCAGTCCACGCTCACCACGGTCAACGACATCCCCAGCGAGATCACCTCCGTGCTCGAGGGCCAGCAGGACGCCTGCTTCGTGTTCGAGGGCGCGCGCAACGTGTTCGCCTCCAAGTTCGCCGGCAAGGACCTGTTCAAGGAGCTGCGCGTCCTCTACCTGACCGAGGGCGACATCCCGAACGACGCCATCGCCGTCCAACCGTCGATGGACCAGGCCCTGCAGGACAAGATCAAGCAGGCGTTCCTCGACATGCCCAACGACGAGGAGGGCAAGACCGCCATGGCCATGTGGGGCCACAAGGGCTACACGCAGGCCGAGGAGAAGAACTACGACACCATCGAGGAATACATCAAGGAAGCGGCCAACTGACCGTTGACGGGGGCGGCCGCCCGTCCACGCGACGCCGGCGGCCGCCCCTTCGCCCGTTACGGGGAAAGGAAAACCCATGATCGAGATACGTGGCGTGACCAAGGAATACGGCAACGACGTGCTGGGCCTCAACGACGTCAACCTGACCATCCAGGACGGCGAGTTCGTCGCCATCATCGGCCCCAGCGGCGCGGGCAAGAGCACGCTGCTGCGCTCCATCAACCGACTCAACGACATCACCGGCGGCGACATCATGATCGACGGCCAGTCGATTACCAAGGCCAGCCGCAGACAACTGAGGGCGATGCGCTGCTCGATCGGCATGATCTTCCAGCAATTCAACCTCGTGGGCAACAGCACCGTCCAGAAGAACGTGCTGTCCGGCCGGCTGGGCCGGTACGGGACCCTCAAGTCACTGCTCGGCCTCTTCCCGGAGTCCGACTACCAGCTGATCGACGACGCGTTGAAGACCGTGGGCCTCGCGGACAAGGCCCAGACGAGAAGCGACCAGCTCAGCGGCGGCCAGCAGCAGCGCGTCGCCATCGCCCGCACCCGCGTCCAACAGGCCAGGATCGTGCTCGCCGACGAGCCGGTCGCCTCCCTGGACCCGGTCACCTCCGAGACGATCCTCACCGACCTCAAACGCATGAACCAGGACGACGGGACCACGGTGCTCATCAGCATCCACTCCGTCGGCTTCGCCAAGAAATACGCCGACCGGATCATCGGCATGCGCCGGGGAACGGTGGTGTTCGACGGCACCCCCGCCCAACTCACCGACGACATGTTCCGCCACATCTACGAGGGCGACGACGCCGGGAAGACGGGGGAGCGATCATGACCCGCACACCGTCGGCCGGCCGCCCCCTGAAGGACACGGTGCACCGGAACCTGTGGAAACGGCTCGCCACCGTTATAGTGTTCGTCGTCTGCTTCCTCGCCGCGAAGGACGCGACCGAGACCGACTTCGGCGAGGCGATCGCCAACATGGGGCAGGCCGCGGATTTCTTCTCGAACCTCCTGTCGCCCGACTGGGCGTATTTTGCCAAGGTGTGGATGCCCCTCGTCCAGACGATCCGCATGTCCGTGGTGGGCACGTCGCTGGGACTCCTGTTCGGCGTGCCGTTCGCGTTCCTGTGCACCAGCAACGTGACGGGCAACCGCGTGGTCGCCATGGTCGCCCGCGTGGTCATGGACATCATCCGCACGATCCCCACGCTGCTGCTCGCCGCCCTGGTCGTCGTGTTCATGGGCATCGGACAGGTCAGCGGCATCATCACCATCGCCGTGTTCACCTTCGGCATCGTCGGCCAGCTGATCTACCAGTCGATCGAGATCTCCGACCCCGGCCCCGTCGAGGCTGCCCGCTCCGTGGGCGCCAACCGCATGCAGATCGCCACATGGTCGATCCTCCCGCAGATCGGGCAGGACATCGCCAGCTACGCCATGTACGCCTTCGAGATCAACATCCGCGCCTCCGTGATCCTCGGATACGTGGGAGCCGGCGGCGTGGGCGTCCTGCTGAACTCCTCACTCAGCCTGATGCGCTACGACCGCGTGTCGCTCGTCATACTCACCGTTCTCGTGCTCGTCGTCATCGTCGACTGGGTCAGCGAGATCATCAGAAAGAGGCTCCGCTGATGCGTATCCGTCTCACCGCACACCACCTCATGGCCACCCTCATAGGCATCGCGGTCATCGTCTGCTTCGCGACCACCAACTGGTCCGACAAGGCCCCCATGTCCTGGACCTCCCTGTCGGACACCATCAGCCAACTGTTCCACCCCGACTGGTCGTACGTCTACGACGGCAGCGGCGAGGACCTAGTCAGCCTCATGCTCCAGACCATCTGCATCGCCTTCCTGAGCATGGTCATCGCCACGGTCATCGCGTTCCCCTGGTCCTTCATCAGCGCGACCACCCTGTGGCGGCACACCCCCGCCGTCGCCGGCGCGGCGAAGTTCGTGACCGACCTGCTCAGGGCGTTCCCCGAACTCGTGTACGCCATCATCTTCGTCAAGGTGGTGGGCCCCGGCCCCGCGGCCGGCGTCCTCGCCCTGGGCGTCCACATGGTCGGCATGCTGGGCAAACTGTACGCCGAGAACATCGAATCCATGGACAACGGGCCCGCCGAAGCCATGGAATCGGTCGGCGCCAACTTCTGGAAGACCACGTTCTTCGGACGCATCCCCCTGCTCATGCCCATCTTCGCGTCACTGTCCCTCAACCACTTCGAGATTGCGGTGCGCAGCGCCGCCACCCTCGGCCTGGTCGGCGCCGGCGGCATCGGCGCACCCCTGATCTTCGCCATCCAAAGCCGCCAATGGAGCAGGGTCAGCATCATCCTGCTGGGCATCATCATCGTGGTCGCGCTCATCGACGCGGCGACCGGATGGCTACGCAAGAAACTCCTCTAAAAGGCCTGCCACATGACCACGATCACGATCCTCGCCACCAGCGACCTGCACGGCTTCCTGCCCGACACCCTCGCGGACGTGCCCGGCGACCCGTCCGCCGCGAACGCCCACGCGGCCGGCATACTCGCCGCACACGCCGCCAAGCGGATGACGGGCGTGGACGACGCCACGCTGCTCATCGACGCCGGCGACTACCTGCTAGGAAGCGCCTACGCCACCTTCACCGCCCGATCGGCCGAGAGGGAATCCCCGCTCACCCGCGTCGCCTCCGCCTGCGGCTACACCGCCATGGCCCTGGGCAACCACGACTTCGACCACGGCACCGCACTGCCCGCAAGCCAGAACCCCCACCTGCACGAACGGCTCCTGTGCTGCAACGTGACGGACGAGGAAGGCCACCCGATCTTCCATCCATACCGACTCGTCCAAGCCCGGGGCATCCGTGTGGGCATCGTGGGCGCGGTTACCGGAGCCCTGCCCCAACTCACCGCGTTCCGCAACACACAGCACATCCACGTCCTGGACGCGGTCGAAAGCATCAGGACCACCGTCAACCGGATACGCGCGGACGTGGACCTGCTCATCGTCGCCTACCACGGCGGCATCGAATGCGACATGGCCAGCGGACGACCCACGCAATACGACACCGGCGAGGACCAGGCATACCGCA
The DNA here is from genome assembly GCF_000269965.1 of Bifidobacterium longum subsp. infantis ATCC 15697 = JCM 1222 = DSM 20088. Classification (NCBI taxonomy): domain Bacteria; kingdom Bacillati; phylum Actinomycetota; class Actinomycetes; order Bifidobacteriales; family Bifidobacteriaceae; genus Bifidobacterium; species Bifidobacterium longum. The sequence continues at coordinate 20,390 of NC_017219.1, read as the reverse complement.
TCCTCTCCACCATCCCCGGCATCGACGGGCTGATCTGCGGACACCAACACCGCACCAACCACGGCGAATGCCACGGCATCCCCTACGTGCAACCCGGATACCAGGGAAACTCCGTCGGATTCATCTCCTACCAGTTCAAGGAAAGGCGAATCAGCCGGCACGAGACCGCGATGCTGCACCCGACCACTGACAAGCTGGAACCATTGGATCCGACGACGATGAACCTCAAGCTGGACGAATACAGGACCTGGCTGGACCAGCCCATCGACACCGGACGGTTCGGTGAATACATCACGCTGAAAACCGGCATCAGACTCCAACGATTCATCTGGCGGAAAACCAGCGACGGAACCACGACCATCCGCGAATTCCACCACAGCTTCCCCAAACCCTACACCGCATCCGTGTTCCGCCTGACCTGGGAAGAACTCCGGACCTGCATCGACCAAGGCCTGATACAAGCCGACATGATCCCCGCAACGGAAGCACCGTTGGGCGGATACCAAGTCATCACCAACACACCCGAGGCATTCCCCACATACCGACTGGAAAGACGAACAGTGGACAACCTCTTCGACGAATACCTACACTGGCTGAAGCAATAAGGGTTTGGGGAGATAAGTCGTACTCCGGCTTCTTCTCCCTAAACCTCAGTTTCATATGACGTATGCACGCGACGATCATGTCGAACAGCGCTATGGGCCATGAGCCTACGCGCCGCATGTAATCCTGGATTCGCAGTGCCGGTCACATGCGGTGATTCTTTGGTGGCTCGCCCTGATCATAGAAATATAGGGTCCGCAACCCCGTATCCCTTTTCTAGAGTGCGTTTACACTAGTTGGGTTTTTGGCTGTGTATTGGACATTTCTGTGCAGGGCGGGAGGTGTAACCGCAGCATTACGGTGTGAGAACGCAAGGTTACGTAGCTGGGCATTGGCTGTGGCGTTGCTGAACATTGACCGCTGTGTTGCTGGACATTGACCGCCGCGCCGGCAATCATGGCGCAAGCGACAATCACGACACGCCGTTATTGACATACCGCCGTTCAATGGTATTGTAATCACTTGTGCGCTTTTGAAGCGTATGGATCGGGCCCGTAGCTCAGCTGGTTAGAGCGCATCCCTGATAAGGATGAGGTCGGAGGTTCAAGTCCTCCCGGGCCCACAGGAAAAATGAAGCGGCCGCGAGCCGCTCTTTTTTTCTCACGGGGCTATAGCGCAGCTGGTAGCGCATCTGCTTTGCAAGCAGAGGGTCGCCGGTTCGAACCCGGCTAGCTCCACGATCAGGGTTTTCAGAGAAATCTGGAAGCCCTTTTTTCACGCCAAGACGGCGGAATACCAACGTTTTCAAGGCATACGGCACAAACGAGAATGTACGGAAAGGCGGCCAATGTCAACGAAATGGGTACCCGCCGAGGTACCCGAATTGGGCACCCATCACGTCATAGTGGGCTCATGCACACAAAATTTGGAAGTGTCGTATATCGGGCAGACCGAAATTCCTATCGAGCAAAATACAGTTATCGGGGAGAGGTCATCACAAAAACGTTCAAAGACCAGTTATCGGCATAGGCATGGCTAAACACCGAAAGAAGCCGTATAGAAGCCGACAGAGCCGGTATTAAACAGTGGAAACGTAAAAGGCAGGAAGACGCCGTAAAACGCCGCAGAGTACTGTTCTGCGACTACGTCATGGAAGAATTCGCACCCACATGGCTCAACTATTCTTCCGACGGAGCCGAACTAACCGCAGGAAGCAAAAGAAAGCATCGGTAATACCTTGCGCATCTGTCCCACGCATTCTTCTGGAGATACCACCTCGCCGGCATCACGACTGAAGACATAAACCGGTGGCTAGCCAATTTAGGCAATTTCGGGGGAGCGACGCCCCGCAAGAAAACGTTCCACCTCTTGAAAGCCGTGTACGCGAAGGCAGTGGCCGAAGGAGCCGTAGACAAATCACCCGTTACCATGAAAGCCCCCGCAATCCCAAAATCCCGGCAAGCTCAAATACCCCCGGCCACAGCCGAGGAACTTCAGACCATCTATGCCGCCATGCCCAACACCACACGAATCTCCATATGGCTGGGGGCCATCCTTGACCTACGAATCGGAGAAGTGGTCAGCCTGCACGTGTGGCTGATGGCGGTCATCGTCATCAGCCTCGCACCCGCGATGCACTCCATCGCCGCCGACATCGTCGTGATGGCAATCGCCATCTGGGCGATGACACCCAGCCGTCGATAACGGCCAGCCCGTCCGAGTTTCAACACCCGGACGGGCCTTTCTTGTTTGCACGTGCATGGCCGCTACTGCTTTTTCTGTGGTCTGCCATACTTGTGCACTAACGCGGCCAAAAGTATTGCTACGAAATAGATGTAGACGAGAAATCTGCTGAGAGACCCGTTGAATATCAACATAACGGCTACTGGCACTATAAGCGCCGTCGTAAGAATAACCGAAAGCTTTATGTTCTGTGTTTTAAGGCACGACCACACAAACAATATCAATGCCACAACGGCAGTAATCAGATACACGACTGCGAATGGGGTCATGGCCCCGCGCTTGATCTCCGTTGCTCCACTAATTGAGCAAGAAGCGAACAGCCATGCACAGAGCCATGACTTCCAATCCCACTTTTTCATCACAATAATGCCTTACAACTGCATCATATGATTTCAGATTTCAACGGTGGGAATTCCCAAGCCAGTGTGAGGCATACTCCCTTTCCTTGAGCAACTGCGCCGATGATTTTTGTGGCGAGATCAGCAAAGAATCCGATGCCCAAGACAGCGACGCCTCCAGCGATCATGGTACCGACGGGCCCACTGATTGCCGAGGCAACTGCGGTGAATGCTGCGGCAAGAGCCGCCGGGCTAACCGAGGAAGCCGCGAAAAGCGCTGCCGCGAATCCTACGGTGAAATCTATGTAGGAGATGTATACGCCGCTGCAACTGGCATAGGTCGTTGGAAGCGACTCTATGTCTTGGATGTCCTCCGTGGGTGGATTGAGGACGTTATCGACCAGGAACACATATTCTGCATCGGAGAAACCGTAATCGGTCTTCAGTTGCTCCTCTGACAGCGAGACGGTGAGACGATCACCTTCAAAGCTGAAATATTCACCGACATCAACGATTTTCCAGAGCAGGTTCTCGAGTTCCGTATCCACTGACGGTACTGCACAAGGAACGTAGCCATCGGACTGAGCATCCGGGACACTTGCATTCGCAACGGGAGCCACCACCAACAATGTCGCCATCGACAAGATACAGGCGATGATTCGTGCGAGGTATTTCCTTACTTTTTTCATTTGATTCTTCCTTGAATCGTTGATTTACCCGGCTCTTCCGATTTTGGTGTGTAAGGGCCGTGCGGTTTCATTCGTTGTGTGAAAGAAAAAGTGAAGGATACCGTGCGGCTTGGCATTGAGTTTAGCACGTTCGACGGATGGGTGTTGCTCGGCCTGGACGGATTGGGGTTGCGTCCCCTGGTGCAACGGCACCTGGCCATGGGCACTCGCGGGGGCGTGTGGCAGATACGCTGCGAGCCGGAGGGGCCCGCCGCACGGTGTTGCGCCCAGTGCGACGGTGTCGAGGAGATCGGCGTGGACGAGCACGTGTGGCGACACACCCCGTTCGGCAGTAGGTAAGTGACCATCATCGTGGACCTGACGCCCAGGAAGAAAGGCGGGACGGCCCGCCTGCTGGACATGGTCGAAGGCAGGAGCGAGAAGGCGTTCACCACATGGCTCCAGGAACGCGGCCAGGCGTTCCGCGAGCGTGTGAGGGTCGTGGCGATGGACGCGTTCGCCGGATACAAGAAAGCCGCCGCACGGATACTGCCCCACGCCATCGAGGTGGTCAGCCAGGACGCCACGGGTCAATGTCAGGTGCCGGCTCATGGTCATGACGCGTTCGCTTTTGGCGATGGTGTCGGCCCGGCGTCGCTTAATCTCCGGGATCCTGGGACCGGGTCTCCTACTCACCGCGCCTCCTCCCACTCATCGTCCCGTGTGGCGTCCGTGCCGGTGATGAACCGGTCGTAGCCGGTCAGGTCGGGCCCTTGGGCGTATACCTCCAGTTCCCGTCCCTGTGGCGCAGGGCGAGCGAGACCAGGGCCGGGTCCTGCAGCGTGCTGGATGCTCCGCCGTATCGCCTAGGATATTCGGCGATCATCTCGCCGGACGAGGGATCGGTGATCCGCACGCTGTCCCACCCGGCCGCGGCCAAAAGTTTCCCGCCGTGCCACTTGCCGCCGGCGAGGTACCGGTTCGAGTCGATCTCGATACGCCCGTACCTGTCGGCTTTCCCGCTTTCCCAACGGATCGGGTCGAAACGTGTGGATGGCAGGGGCATCAACGCTTTCCGGTCCTCGTCGAAGCATTCCATAATGGGCACGTCCAATAGCTTGTAATGGCATCGGGTCCGGACCGGTTCGTCGCAGCGTCCGGGCATGACACGGGCGGGTTGCTCGTGGGACCCGGCCTCTAGGGGCGGGACCATGAGGCTGCGGCGTGGGAACCCGGCTAGCTCCACGGTCAGGGTTTTCGGCGGAGTCCGGAAGCCCTTTTTCATATCAAAACGGCGAAGTACCAATGATTTCAAAGTATACGGTGAGAACGGCGAACATACGGAAGTCCGTAAATGTCGGCGTTTTGGGTATCCACCGAGATACTCAAAATGGGTACCCGATGAACGACACTGGAACCATACGCACAGGAAAGAAATCTTTCGACTCCGTCATACCAATTCTGGTGCAACAGAGCCTAATAGAAACCAGCGTTTTACATACGATGTAAAACGCTATATACATGATGTGTTGTTTTCTATAGACAAGGGATATATGATATGAACGTCTTCCAAGGAAGGAGCCAAAGATGAGCGGAACGACAACCACCGTCAACGTCCGAATGAACGCTGAGCTGAAAAAACAAGCCGAGGAACTGTTCGGGGAGCTGGGCATGAACCTGACCACCGCAGTCAACATATTCATCCGCCAATCCCTGCGACAGGGCGGCATACCGTTCAACGTCTCGTTGGATGAGCCGAACAGGGAGACCGTCTCCGCCATGTTGGAGGCGAAGCGAATCGCAAGGGACGGGAACGTGAAGGGCTACCGGGACCTGAACGCCTTGTTCAAGGACTTGGATGCATGAGCGGCATCCGGTACACGGTCAAGACCACGTCCAGATTCAGGAAGGACTTCAAACTCGCCAGACGACGCGGACTGGACGCCGGCCTTTTCAAACAGGTTGTATCCATTCTGTCCGAGGGCGGCACACTGCCCGACCGGTATCATGACCATGCGCTTACAGGCAATATGACCGGCTTCAGGGAGTGCTATATCACACCAGACCTGCTGTTGGTCTATCTCATAGAGAAGGACGTGCTGGTGCTCACTCTGACCCGAACGGGCACCCATAGTGGCCTTTTCGGAAAATAACGGGATACGGACAAAGGAAAGCCGGGACAGGGGCCCGACCAAGGCAGGGTGTGTAGCAAGGCACCCAATGTCGTGATACACCGAGAAAACGGCGAAATAGCGACAAACACCGGGAATCCCTGGCTCCACGGTCAGGGTTTTCGGCGGAGTCCGAAAGCCCTTTTTCATGCCAAAACCCAGCAACACCAAGGTTCCGTCAATCGTGCCGGCGTCCGGTCCACAACCATGCGATTGCGCATCGCACTCGACCTGTGCCATGACGCATCTTGCGCGCTGCGCTGAACGCTTTCCCGTTATCCGAGCGCCCTCTATGCAACACAGGGTCGGGTGCATAGAATAAGAACGTCTTATCTATCTATCGAATCGAGGAGAACAATGCTCACTGACGAGTACGTCAAGCGCGTCTACAACCAGGTCGTGGCCCGCGATGGCGATCAGCCCGAATTTCTGCAAGCCGTCTACGAAGTGCTCGACACCCTTCAGCCGGTCGTCGCAAAGCACCCGGAATACGAGAAGAACGGTGTGCTCGAGCGCATCGTCGAACCTGAGCGCGTGGTGAAGTTCCGCGTCGCCTGGACCGACGACGAAGGCAAGGTGCAGGTCAACCGTGGTTACCGCGTGCAGTTCAATTCCGCCATCGGCCCGTACAAGGGCGGCCTGCGCTTCCACCCGACCGTCAACGAGAGCGTCATCAAGTTCCTCGGTTTCGAGCAGATCCTGAAGAACTCCCTGACCACGCTGCCGATGGGCGGCGGCAAGGGCGGCTCCGACTTCAACCCGAAGGGCAAGTCCGACGCGGAAGTCATGCGCTTCTGCCAGGCCTTCATGACCGAGCTGTGCCGTCACATCGGCCAGTTCACCGACGTTCCCGCCGGCGACATCAACGTCGGTGGCCGTGAGATCGGCTACCTGTTCGGCCAGTACAAGCGCATCCGTGACGAATACTCCGGCGTGCTGACCGGCAAGGGCCTCGAATTCGGTGGCTCTCTGGCCCGCACCGAGGCCACCGGTTACGGCGTGTGCTACTACACCCAGGAAGCCCTGCGCGTGCTGCGCAACGACTCCTTCAAGGGCAAGACCGTCGTGATCTCCGGTGCCGGCAACGTGGCCATCTACGCCGCGCAGAAGGCCGAGGAGCTGGGCGCCAAGGTCGTGACCGTGTCCGATTCCAACGGCTATGTCTACGATCCGAACGGCATCGACGTCGCCGTGGTCAAGCAGATCAAGGAGGTCGAGCGCGGCCGTATCAAGGAGTACGCCGAGCGCGTTACATCCGCCGAATACCACGAGGGTTGCTCCGGCGTGTGGACCGTGCCGTGCGACATCGCGCTGCCGTGCGCCACTCAGAACGAAATCGACGAGGAATCCGCCAAGGCTCTTGTAGCCAACGGCTGCAAGGTGGTGTGCGAGGGCGCCAACATGCCTTCCACCCCCGAAGCCATCGAGGTCTACAAGTCCAATAAGCTGCTGTACGGCCCGGCCAAGGCTGCCAACGCCGGTGGCGTGGCCGTCTCCGGTCTGGAGATGAGCCAGAACAGCTACCGTCTGAGCTGGACCTTCGAGGAGGTCGACGCCAAGCTCAAGTCCATCATGGAATCCATCGTCGCCAACTCCCTGGCCGCCGCCAAGGAGTACGGCGAGGAAGGCGATCTGATGGCCGGCGCCAACATCGCCGGTTTCGTCAAGGTAGCCAACGCCATGGTCGCCCAGGGCGTGCTGTGACGCTTGCCGCTAAGCAGTACTAAGCAGTAGCGTAATGCCCTTGCTTCCCCGTGAGGAGGCAAGGGCATTGCTATATGTACAACGAACGCAACAAGTGCTATCCCCAAATACGTAAGCATTACGCACCACTATACGAGTGAATTCTTGGATATGATCATCAATCCAAGCTATCTGCTTTCAGAGGGGTACATTCGGCCTTCTGCAGATAACAGCTCAGCTTCCACCTCCATAACCCCGGAACTCACCACCGTCGATCAGCACATGGATCAGTGCGGCTGGACCATGGCCGACGTGGTCATCAAAGCCATCAACGGAGTCTCTTCACCGCGCGTGATGCACCTGAACACCGATTTGGTGGTGCGTGAGTTGGCGTAATTGCCACGTGGCTGTCGGCAGGACTCTGGATATCCCGCGTCACAATCACCCAGTAATGCATCACGCAGTGTATAACTCTTCCGCAGAAACGAATACCATTCGTTCATCATCCATGTAGCGGGTTCGCGTGGACTCACTCACCGGATTCTTGGTGAACAGCATAAGCCACGCATTACCTGCCTGATAGCCGCGGACTAAGCCAGCACGCTGATGGAGCCTTTCAATAGCCTCCGTTTCGTTGAATGAATTACGCCATTTGCATTCACCGAACAGAATCGTTTTATCGAGCGAATCCGCAGCAATCACATCGATATCGGTTTGCTCGTGAGCAATCGGATCATTGCCCCACCATTTGCCGAATTGAGTGGCAACAAAGGGGAGGTTGCCCATAGCGTTGTTTCGAATAAGCCATTGCAGGCAAATCGTCTCAAATTGTTGCCCAACATAGGTATCAAACGATGGTCCAAAAGCGAGTCTGCTCGTAACCTCCTCGCTGATATTACCATCCAAAATGCTCATGTTGCGCCCCACAAAGCGGAACCAATATGCAAAGAAGGGATCGCTCACCACATACATTCCCTTGCGCGATTTACTCGGATCTTCACCAAACGGCACTTTTCGCTCAATTAAGCGCAAATCGACCAGCGTTTTCAGATATGCTCCAATCGAATCAGATTCGACACCCGCATGTTCAGCGATAAGCTTTGGCGAGGAATTACCACCCGCAATAGATTGCAATATCGAATAATACGATGCCGGTTCACGAAGCTCCTGACGCAACAGCATCATAGGTTCCTCACGCAGTACGCCCAAGTTGTCGAACATCAAGCGCAGCACATTGGATTCAAAGCCATCGGCTTCCTGTATACGAGCCAGATAATATGGCGTACCGCCGAAAGTCGCATAGTATTGGACCAGTTCTTGCGGAGATGTGTTCGTTAGAAATTTTGCCGCATCCGCATAATCGAATGGCAGGAGTCGAATCTGTGCTGTACGACGCCCGTATAGCGGGCTTTTACGCCCCAATACGTCGTTTTCCATGAATCCCTCGTTACTACCGGATAGAATCATCGTCACTTTTGTGGCGAGGAATCCATGGTCAACTGCTATCTGCAACATGGAGGGTAATGCTGGCTCGGCGGCAGCCGCATAAGGGAACTCATCGAATACGAACACCATACGTTCGTCAGTCTGTGCAGCACGTTCAGCAACAAACGATAACGCATCAGACCACCTGCCAAACGACGGGGTGGAATCCGGCATACCAAAGAACGACAATGCCGCTCTTGAGAAATCTTCAAGATTCATCTTGGCGCTTTGCTGTATGGCCGTGAAGTACAGCACGCGTTTATCTTTGACAAATTCGTCGATCAACGCCGTTTTCCCTACACGCCGCCTACCGTACAGCACCACCATTTCGAATGAATCACTGGTAAACAGCTTTTCCAGCACTTGTAACTCGTGCTCTCGTGCGACAAACATTGCAGCCCTCCGATCCGTCTACCGCCCAATAATAAGAGTATCATGGTTAATGTAATCACGATTACCTTAATTACGATACTAATAATTGTTGCCCTACCGCGAGGAGGATCTTCCTTCCGCTGTCAAAACGAAAGCCCAACAGTCCAGACTGACGAGCAACAACATCGGCAGATCAACCGCTGACGCCAGCCAACCTGCCAGTCCTTTGGTGGAACCACACCACATAGGCCTTCCTCAACGGCGCCAAGCTGCCACACGCTGGCAGACCAACACCGCTGTGTGCATTCTCTGCGTCGGCGGCAGTCCAGAACTTGGCCCAGCAACGACGCTTGCTGTGCCCAGCGTCGGCAGAGGGCCAATAATTGGACGCAAACGACACAGAACACACCCTCAGCGTCGGCAGAACTCCAAGATCTGTACCGCTGACGACGGTAAGCCCTCCACAGCGTCGTCAGAGATACAAAATCTGTCCCAACACCGACGCCTGCCACCCCCAGCGTCGCCGGAGTCCCAAGTCTCGGCCCAGCAACGACGCCTGCGATCCCCACATATAAGAAACCGCACCTCCGATCATCGAATCTGAATTACTTCAGTCCAACAACCGGGGTGCGGTTCACTGAGGGGAGTTCCGTCAGTATCGCTATATCAGTCGTCGCCGAGCGTGACGTGCACGCCGCCGACCAGCGAGCTGACCACGTTGTAGATCAGTGCCGCAATGGTGGCCAGCAGGGTGAAGATCACCACCTCAACAATCGAGAAGATGGTGACGCCGGACACCACGGTGGTAAGGGACAACACGTTCTTGAGATCGAAACCGCCTGCATCAAGACCGGTGGAAGACACAATCTGCGTAATCTGGCTGAATACACCGACCACATCAAGCAGCACCCATACGATCGCGGAGGCAACGACCTGAATAATCGCCACGGCGATGGACAGCATGAACGTCACCTTGGCCACGGACCAAGCATCCACGCGGGTCAGCGACAAGCTCATGCGGCGAGCCCTGGGGGCGCTACGGCGAGGTGCCGGACGCACAGGAGTGGCGGCACCTGAAGAAGGCAACGCGGACTCCTCCGGATCACTGGACACGGAGCGGGCCACACGGGGAGCGCGGTCGGCGCCGATCAGCGGCTCGGCATAATCGTTCTGTGTATTGCCGTCTTCCGACGGAATGATCCGGGTCTCGTTGTCTTCGAGATTCTCGCTCATCGTTTCTCCTTACCAGGCTGGACGGCAGCCTCTGTTGTATGCGAGGCTACCAGCTTTTCGGGACGCTGCTCACGCCTCGTCCGGGTTGTTCACATTCTTGTCGGATTGCACGGTCTCACCGGCTCCGTTCGTTGCCGTACCGCCGTCTTCCTCGGGCTCGTCCTTCTCCTCGTTACGGGCGATGGAGAGGATCATGTCGCCCTTGTCGGGCTTGGCGAAGGTCACGCCCTGGGTGTTTCGCCCGGTGCGCTTGACCTCGTCCACATTGGAGCGGATCACCTTGCCGGACTTCATGATGGCCATGACCTGATCGTCTTCGGACACCACGAGCGCACCCACCAGCGCGCCGCGGCCTTCGACCAGCTGCACGGCCTTGACGCCCAGACCATTGCGCCCCTGCAGACGGTACTCGCCGATGGCGGTGCGCTTGGCGAAGCCCTCGTTGGTCACCACGAACAGGTCCTTGTCGGAGTCGCTCGGCACCACATCCATCGCCAGCAGGCTGTCGTCCGCACGGAACTTCATGCCCTGCACACCGGCGGTCTGACGGCCCATCGGGCGCAGCTGTTCGTCGTCGGCCTGGAACTTGAGACTCATGCCAAGCCTGGACACCAGGATGATGTCGTCCTGCGCGTTGCACAACGCGGCGCCGATGAGCTCGTCGGCGTTCTCGCCGTTCTCGTCGGCCATGAGTCGCACGGCGATCAGACCGCCCTGACGCGGGGAATCGTACTCGGCCAGCGGGGTCTTCTTGACCTTGCCGGATCGGGTGGCGAGCACCAGATATCTGGCCACCTCATAGTTCGGGATGGACAGCACGGTCTGGATGGTCTCATCGGGCGCGAACTGCAGCAGGTTGGCCACGTGCTGGCCCTTGGAATCGCGCGAGCCTTCGGGTAGCTCGTAGGCTTTGATGCGGTACACGCGCCCCTTGTTGGTGAAGAACAGCAGCCAGTTGTGCGTGGAGGTCAGGAAGAAGTGATCCACCACGTCGTCCTCGCGCAGCTTGGTGCCCTTGATGCCCTTGCCGCCGCGGTGCTGGGCGCGGTATTCGTCGGCCTTGGTGCGTTTGATGAAACCGGAGTGGGTCACGGTGACCACCACGTTCTCTTCGGCGATCAGGTCTTCGACGTTCATCTCGCCGGAGAACGGCAGGATTCGGGTGCGGCGTTCGTCGCCGTACTTGGCCACGATCTCGTCGAGTTCGTCGCCGATGATCTTGCGCTGGCGTTCCGGTTTGGCGAGGATGTCGATGTAGTCGGCGATCCTGCGCTGCAATTCCTCATGCTCGGCCACGATCTTGTCGCGGTTCATGCGGGTCAGCGTGCGCAGCTGCATGGCCAGGATGGCGTCCGCCTGCACCTGGTCGATGTCCAGCAGCTCCATAAGGCCGGTACGGGCGGTATCGGTGTCCTCGGAGGCGCGGATGAGGGCGATGACCTCGTCCAGCATGTCCAGGGCCTTGAGATACCCCTGCAGGATGTGGTCGCGCTCCTCGGCCTCGCGCTTCAGGTACGCGGTGCGGCGGGCGATCACGTCGAGCTGGTGGTTCACCCAGTGGCGGATGAAGGCGTCCAGGCTCAGTGTGCGCGGCACGCCGTCGACCAAGGCCAGCATGTTGGCGCCGAAGGTCTGCTGCAGCTGGGAGTGCTTGTACAGGTTGTTCAGCACCACCTTCGGCACGGCGTCGCGCTTCAGGACCAGCACGAGGCGCTGGCCGGTGCGGCCGGAGGTCTCGTCGCGCATGTCGGCAATGCCCTGGATCTTGCCGTCGCGCACGGCCTCGCGGATGGAGACGACGAGACGATCCGGATTGACCTGGTACGGCAGTTCGGTGACCACCAGGCACATGCGGCCGTTGATCTCCTCGGTGTTGACCACGGCGCGCATGGTGATGAGGCCACGGCCGGTGCGGTAGGCCTGTTCGATGCCCTTGTGGCCGAGGATGGTGGCGCCGGTGGGGAAGTCCGGTCCCTTGATGATGCGGATCAGGTTTTCCAGCAGTTCCTCGCGGCTGGCGTCCGGATGGTCGAGCGCCCAGTGGACGCCGTCCGCCACCTCGCGCATGTTATGCGGCGGGATGTTGGTGGCCATGCCGACGGCGATGCCGGCGGAACCGTTGACGAGCAGGTTCGGGAAGCGGGCCGGCAGCACGGTCGGCTCCTGGGTCTTGCCGTCGTAGTTGGGCACGAAGTCGACGGTGTCCTTGTCGATGTCGCGCACCATTTCCATGGCCAGCGGGGCCATGCGGCATTCGGTGTAACGCATGGCGGCGGCCGGGTCATCGCCGGGGGAGCCGAAGTTGCCCTGGCCGTCGACGAGCATGTTGCGCATCGACCAGGACTGGGCCATACGCACCAAGGTGTCGTAGATGGCGGAATCGCCGTGCGGGTGGTACTTACCCATCACGTCGCCGACCACGCGGGAGCACTTGTTGTAGCCGCGATCGGGGCGGTAGCCGCCGTCGTACATCGCGTAGATCACACGGCGATGCACGGGCTTCATGCCGTCGCGCACGTCCGGCAGGGCACGCTCGACGATCACGGAGAGGGCATACGCCAGGTAGGACTCGCGCATCTCCTGCTGCAGGTCCTTGCGCTGGATGCGTTCGCCGCTCTCCATCAGGCCGTAGTCGGTGGTGTCCGCCTCCTGCGGGCTCAACGGCTCCATCGAGCCGTCCGGCGTGAACTGCTCGTCGCCGGTGTTGTTTTCATCTGCCACTGTTGTTCCTTTAATTGTCTAAGTCCGTTGTGTACCTCCCTCTGACGAGGGAGGTTGGAGGATTCCGTTACGCATCGATCCAACGCACGTTCTTGGCGTTGCGCTGGATGAAGAGGCGGCGGGGTTCGACCTCATCGCCCATCAGCATCGAGAAGGTCTCGTCGGCCGCGGCGGCGTCCTCGATGTGCACCTGCTTCAGAATGCGGTGCTCGGGGTCCATGGTGGTCTCCCATAGCTCCTGGTAGCTCATCTCGCCCAGACCCTTGTAGCGCTGGATGCCTTCGCCCTTGGGCAGCTGGCGGCCGTTGGCCTTGCCTTCGGCGAGCACGCGGTCGCGCTCGGCGTCGGTGTACACGAAGTCGTGCGGGCCCTTGGTCCACTTCAGGCGGTACAGCGGCGGCATGGCCACGTACACGTAGCCGGCGGTGATCATCGGGCGCATGTAGCGGAAGAACAGCGTCAGGTTCAGGGTGGCGATATGCGCACCGTCCACATCGGCATCGGCCATGATGATGACCTTGTGGTAGCGGACCTTGGAGATGTCGAAGTCCTCGCCATAGCCGCCGCCGACCGCGGTGATCAGCGATTCGATGGTGTCGGACTTCATCATGCGGTCCAAGCTGGCACGTTCGGTGTTGAGGATCTTGCCTCGCAGCGGCAGGATGGCCTGCGTGATCGGGTTGCGGCCTTGGATGGCGGAACCGCCTGCGGAATCGCCCTCCACGATGAACAGCTCGCACTCTTCCGGGTTGGAGGACTGGCAGTCCTTGAGCTTGTCGGGCATGCCGGCGGACTCGAAGATGGACTTGCGGCGGGTGTTCTCGCGGGCTTTCTTGGCGGCCAGACGGGCGCGGGAGGCCTCGATGGCCTTCTGGATGATGTTCTTGGCCTCGTTCGGGTGGGCGTCGAACCAGTCGCCGAGCTTGTCGGTCATCACGCGCTGCACGAAGGTCTTGGCCTCGGAGTTGCCGAGCTTGGTCTTGGTCTGGCCTTCGAACTGCGGGTTGGTGAGCTTGACGGAGATCACGGCGGTCAGGCCTTCACGCACGTCGTCGCCGGAGAGGTTCTCGTCCTTGTCCTTGAGGATGCCCTTGTCACGCGCGTAACGGTTGACCAGCGAGGTCAGCGCGGCGCGGAAGCCCTCCTCGTGGGTGCCGCCCTCGGTGGTGGAAATCGTGTTCGCGAAGGTGTGCACGGCCTCGGAGTAGGCGGTGGTCCACTGCATGGCGAGTTCGGCGGAGATGCCGAGCTTCAGGTCTTCGGCCTCGAAGCTGATGACGTCCTCTTCCACCGGCGTGGCCTTGCGCACCTTGACCAGATACTCGACGTAGTCCTTGATGCCGTTGAGGTATTGGTAGGTGACGGTCTGGTGCTTCGCGCCCGGCTCGTCCGCCGCGTCGCCGGCCACCTCGTCGCCGGCCTGGTCGTTCTCGCGTTCGTCGGTCAGGCTGATCTTGAGGCCCTTGTTCAGGAAGGCCATCTGCTGGAAGCGGGAGCGCAGCGTCTCGAAGTCGTAGATGGTGGTCTCGAAAATCTTCGGGTCGGCCCAGAAGGTCACGGACGTGCCGGTGGACTCGCCTTCGGTCATCGGCTCGCCCTGCTTCAAGGGCGCGGTGGGGTGCTGGTCGATGTACGTCTGGGTCCAGTGGAAGCCCTGACGGCGCACTTCGATGTCCACGCGGGTGGAGAGTGCGTTGACCACGGAGATGCCCACGCCGTGCAGACCGCCGGACACTGCATAACCGCCGCCGCCGAACTTGCCGCCGGCGTGCAGCTTGGTCATCACGGTCTCCACACCGGAGACGCCCTCGCCGGGCACCTCATCGACCGGGATGCCTCGACCATCGTCCACCACGCGGATGCCGTTGTCCGGCAGAATGGAGACCTCGATATGGCTGGCGTATCCGGCCAGCGCCTCGTCGACCGAGTTGTCGACGATCTCATAGACCAGGTGGTGCAAACCGCGCGGCCCGGTGGAACCGATGTACATACCGGGGCGGATACGCACGGCCTCAAGTCCTTCGAGCACCCTCAGATCAGAGGCCTCATAATGCTCGGGAGCCATGGATTCGTCAAGTTCGCCTTCGGTCAATTCCGCATTGTTGATGCGTTCCGCAGCCGCCTTCAGCTGCTCCTCTTTGCTGGTTTCGTCTGCCAACAGGCTTCCTTCCGTGACTACAGGGTCAACCTCCGTCATGAAGGTCATTCACGGAGGTGATATGGCTTACGAGGCCCGTAAAGGACTCTTCTAGCCATTTGACCATACTGCATGTGATTTTACTCGTCTAACCCGACGAGCGCCATAGCGAGGCTTCTGCGAATTTGTTTGGTATCTTGGCTACCGCCGCCGAGCCCATTTGCGCGTGTATCCGGCGGCCGGGCCGGTCACGCGAATCTCGGTGATGGTCAATCCTCTGAGATTGCGACGGATGGTATCGGTGAGTTGGGGGATAAGGTAGGTCAGCTGCGTGGCCCAGACCGTGGATTCGGCACGGATGGTCAGTACACCGTCCATGAAATCGGCGACTGCCGAATGGCTGGCGATGGCCTGCCCCACCACTTGGTCCCAATGGTTGCGCAATTGCGCAAGCTTCATATTCGCCGCCCAGACGCCATTGCCGGCGATGGTGGTCATCACGCTGCCCAGTTCAGCCGGATCGCGCCCCGGTTTGCCGAAGTTTTCGATGGCCTCTTCACGGCGGCGTCTGTAGTCCTTCAAGGTCGCCCCGCGACGGGAGATCCGCTCGAATATTTCGGCCGGCAGTTTGGTCTCGTCCAGGTTGAGTTGGCGGGCGATCGGCGGGTTCATGACACTTTCCGTTCTACGGACGCGCTGTCCACCGCGGTTTTTCCGTCATACTTACCCAAACTCTCGTTTTCCCGCAAATCGGACAAATTGCCCAGAGTTGGCAGTATCACGGAAGCTGGTTCGGCCAGTGCGGCCACGTCGATGCGATGGGCCGATTCATAGTCGGGCACATCGCCTTCAGCGGCCACGGTAATCAGCACCTGATCCTGTTTTCTGGCGAAATCAAGAATCTGCGCGCGCCGGCTGTCATCAAGCTGGGCGAACACATCATCGAGAATCACAATCGGCTGCAATCCCAACCGGTCACGCACGATTTCGAACAATGCCATTTTCAAGGCCAACGCCATCGTCCACATCTCGCCGTTCGAAGCGAACTCGCGGGCGGGAATACCGGCCAAGTCAAGGTTCATGTCATCGCGCTGCGGACCGATAAGGTTCACGCCGCGAGCCACTTCACCGGGGTAGATGCGTTGGAAATGCTCGCTGATCTGCGGATGCGGATCGTTGAACATCAGCACTTCGTCGAATGAAGGCGCATATGTGAGCGTCACCTGCTCGCCGGCACCGGCCAAGTCGGCGTAAATCGCGGCAAATGGCTCGGCAAGCAGGCTAATCACATGGGCTCGCATACGGGTCAACACCACACCGGCTTCGATGAACTGGCCGGTCCAGATTTCCAAACCGCTCAGAACCGCATCCATCGGCTGGCCATTATTGGCATTGGCATTCAATTGCTTCAACAATGTGGCACGCTGTTTGGCGATGCGCGTGAACTGTTGCAACGTCTGCATGTATCCGGGCTCGAGCAGAGCCGCAGCCTGATTCATCATGGTGCGGCGTGCTCCCGGATCGCCGGACACCAATCGCTGATCTTCGGGAGTGAAGGAAACGCTGGGAATCTTGCCGATGATATCGCGCAGATACAGCGACGACCCCGAGTTGATGCGGGCTCGGTTGGCACCACGCGCATGAATCGACGCTTCATACGTAGTGGTTTGGCCGGCATCATCAGCGACGTTCGCGCGGATGGTGGCCGTGGTCTGCCCGCGTTCGATCAGCGGCAACGTGCTGGACGTGCGATGGCTCGATCCGGTGGACAGCACTTCGACGGCTTCCACCAGATTGGTTTTGCCCAAGCCATTCTTGCCGAACAGGATATTCACGCCTGGTACGAAATCGACCACTACCTGACTCCATGAGCGGTAGTGGTCGAGTGCGAGACGGGAGATGTGCATTATCGAATCGTTGGAAATTCAGGGACTTCAGTTGTTAAAGCGCATCGGCACGAGCAGGTATCGGTAGTCCATGGACTCGTCGGAATCAGCTTCCTGCTGGCCGTTGAACTCGACCGGCTTGACCGGGGTCGTCATCTTGATGCGCACGAATGGTTCGGTCACGGCGGACAGACCCTCCTTCAGGTAGGACGGGTTGAATGCCACGGTGATGTCGTCGCCATCCATGTCGATGTCCAGTGTCTCGTTGGCCTGGGCCTCGTCGACCGATCCGGCGGACAGCGCCACTTCCTGACCGGTGAAGGTCATGCGAATCGGAGCATTGCGTTCGGCGACCAAAGCCACACGGCTGATGGCGTCGAGCAGATCCTGCTTGTTGACTACGGCCTGAATCGGGTATTCGTCGGCGAACAGGCGGTCGACCGCCGGGAATTCACCGTCGATGAGCTGGGAGGTGGAGACGCGGCCGGCGTTTTCGAAGCCGAGCAGCGTCGGGCTATCGGCGTCGAAATCAAGGCGGATGTTCTGGTGCTCATCAAGAGCGCGGGCCACATCCTTGAGTAGTGAGCCGCGAACCAGCGTGGTGGTGTCGACGTCCGGGTTCTGCGGAGTCCAAGTGAAGGTGGCGCGGGCCAAACGGAAGCGATCGGTGGAGGTCATGACGACCTTGTCGCCTTGGAACTGCATGCGTACGCCGGTCAGCACCGGGCGGTTCTCTTCGCGGGAGACGGCAACGCATGCTTGGTTCACTGCCTGAACGAAAGTCGGGGCATCGACTTGGCCGAGCATGGCCGGTACCACAGGCAGATCCGGGTACTCGGTGTCGGGCATGAGCTGCAAGGTGAACTTCGACTTGCCGGACGTGATGGTCAGCGTGGAGCCGTCGGTAACCAGGTACGTTTTCTCCGAACGCAGCGATTTGGTGATATCGGCCAGCAGTTTGCCCTGAACCAGTACGGAACCGGCTTCGTCAACGCCGGCTTCGATGTGGTGGCGAGCGGAAATCTCGTAGTTGAAGGCGGAGAATTGCAGCGTTCCTTCAATGGCTTCCAGCTTGACGCCAGCGAGAATCGGGTTGGAGGGACGTGCGTCGATGACTCGGGAGGTCCAGGCTACGGCGTCGGCCAGGGCTGCGGTATCGATTTCGACTTTCATGTGTGATTGTTCCCTTCGTCGGATTGGCTGAGAAATATTCTAGCCGTTGGGTGGCGAACTTACGTACGATGGGTGACCGGCTGTTACTGTGGCGATGATGCTTTTCACGTAACTGAGTAAGTAATCGCCATAATAAGGCCGGTGGATAGTGTGGATAAGTAGGGTTGAGCCCTACGAATGCAACGGTTCATAAGTCCCCGAAAATTGTGGACAAATTCTGCATGGCTTGTGGATAAGTGGGCGAGTTTTCCACAGCCAGTTCGTCGGATTTGGGTTTTCCACATCGAGGTCGCAGTTATGCACGAGTTTTCCACAACAAAATAGTGGGTAATCCACGAGTTATCCGCCGAGTTTACCCACATCTGTGCACAACTATGTGGATAACTTTTTTGGTTTTCGTACTTTCGCACGGCGTGTTGAAGGCTGTTTTTCGTCGAGGAGAATCGATTCTGGAGACCGTTTTCGGCACTTTTTTCGTCTCGCTCGCCCAAACCCGCAAAATCGGTCCTCAGAATCGATTCTCTCGTTTCATGGGTTTTTGCGTGTTCCCCGTCGAAACTCCCCTCGGTCGTCTGCGACGACAGCTCCCCTCATAAAGGGGAGCCATGAGGAATCTGATGTCTCGAATCCGTTGCCTCGACGTATCCACCAGAATCCGCCTGAGCAACCAAAAACGGCACTTTCCGGAAAGTCAGTCCAAGAAGTGCCGTTTTTCGTCTCTCAGAAGCGTTGTGTCAGTTGGTGTTGCTTTGCTTGAGGCGAACCGTGAGCTCCATAACGTAGTTATAGATCTCCTGTTTTTGCTGCATCCGGTCACTGATTCGAGTGCAGGCATGCATTACTGTGGTGTGATCGCGTCCGCCAAAGACCTGGCCAATATCCATCAGGCTCATACTGGTCATTTCGCGAGCCAGATACATGGCGATCTGACGAGGAACAGCCACGTTTTTGGTTCGTGATTTACCGACAAGATCCTCAAACGTCAGGTGGAAGTACTTCGCCACCTGACTGATGATGTCCGTGGGCTTGATTTCCACATCGGTGGTGAAGAAGTCCTGCAACGTCTGCTCGGCCAAGGCGCGGGTCACCGGCTGATTACTCAGCGAGGCCACGGCCGTAACACGGGTAAGCGCGCCCTCAAGTTCACGAATGTTCTCGGTGAAGCGTTCGGCGATGAGGTCCAACACATCGCTGGGGATTTTCGACCCGTTCATCGAGGCGATCATGCGAAGAATGGCGATTCGGGTCTCCAGATCCGGCGGCTTGACGTCTACGGTCAGGCCGGATTCGAAGCGCGAGATGAGTCGAGCCTCGAAACCCTTCAAATTCTTGGGTGCCACATCGGAAGCAATGACAATACGCTTATTTGCCTGATGTAGTGCATTGAACGTATGGAAGAACTGATCCAAGGTGGCTTCCTTGCCGCCGAGGAACTGGATATCGTCAATAAGCAACACATCAACCTGTCGGTATCGACGGTTGAATTCAGCAATCTGACCTTGGCTTTGGTTCGGGTTTTGCAGCGCGTCGATGAATTCGTTCGTGAATTCCTCAGACGTGACGTATCGAACCTTCAGCCCGGGATCCTTGACCAGTGCATAGTTGCCGATGGCGTTCAGCAAGTGGGTTTTGCCCAGTCCCGATCCGCCATAGATACACAACGGGTTGAAATCCTGACCGGAACCTTCGGCCACGGCCAGTGCGACCGTACGGGCAAAACGGTTGGAATCGCCAGGCACGAAGGAATCAAACGTGAAGTTCTTATTGAGATGAGTCTCGGGATCGCGATTCATCTTCTGCTGACCGACCGGGAACTGCGACTCGGTGGCGGGCATCGGTTCCCGCGGTGCGGCTACCGGCTTTGCGCCATAGGATTCTTTACCGAACTCGGCGACAGTCGGAGAAATTTCCGAAGGATATGGCTGCGCCGGCTTTGCCGCCGAAAGCGGTTCTGGCTCGGTTTTCGGCACGACCTTGAACGCGGGAAACATATTTTCGCCGGTTACCGTACGCAATGCCTGAAGCAGGGAATCGTTCAAATCACCCTGAATGGCTTGAAGCGTGTCGTTGTTGTCCACACACAGCACGATGGTCGAACCGAAGACGCCTTCAGGAACAACGCCTTCCAACCAGCCTTTTTCTCGTGGGCTGAGCGAAGCGCTGTGTTTGAGCACCGTCAGCGTGTCTGACCAGATGTGGGCGGCCTCGATTACGGGGTCGCCGGAAGCGTTAACCAT